>JBCCZC010000027.1:0-24344 GCA_039188505.1 Pseudomonadota bacterium
CGCCGGCGTGGTGCTGATGGTGCTGCCCGCCGTCTAGTCTGAATACTCCAGACCGACGCAATACTCGCGCTAGCTGGCGGGTTTGCCGACGGCGGTCACCTTGTTTCGCCCCCCCTTCTTGGAGCGGTAGAGGGCGCGATCCGCCGCTTCGATAGTCTGGCTTGGACGATCCCCGGTTCGCGGGAAGGCGATGCCCAGGCTAGCGGTCACCTTGATACCCGCGTGATTGTCCTTGCTCTGCCCGCGCTTCAGGGGACGCCGCTTCGGCCGCTGGGGTCCCCGGATGACCATGGGCGGGTCGGCGATGGTCTGACGTGCCTCCTCACAAACGGCCCGGGCCCCGGCCGCATGCCTGCCGCGGAAAAGCAGGCAGAACTCCTCGCCCCCGTAGCGGAAGGCGCGGCAGCCACGGACCGCACGCAGGCGCGCCCCGGTCATCCGCAGCACCTGGTCACCGACGTCGTGACCGAAGCGATCGTTGATCGACTTAAAGTGATCGATGTCGACCATCGCGATCGCGTAGCGCGCCGGAAGCGCCCCCAGCGCGCCCTCGAGCGCCCGACGGTTGGGCAGGCCGGTCAGCGCGTCCATGAAGGCCATACGATGCGCGTTGACCACGAGGGCGCCGAGGAGCACCAGGGCAGAAGCCGTCACCGCGACGGCGCTATAGCCCGGCAGCATGATCGCCACCAGCAGCATCGTTGCCATGACGAAGAGCCCGAACTCCGTCAGCTCCTCGGAGCGCTGCCAGCGTGCGAACGCGATGACCGCGGCGATGACGGCGAGGACGGGTTCGATCGGCGTAAGCCAGTCCCGGGCGGCGACCGGAACGAGGGCCAGCAGCTGTTCGTTCAGCAGCGGCGGCGGACCATCGACTCGCTGCAGATAGAAGATCGGCGCGAGGAGTTGGATCGCGAGCAGCACCAGCACCGCCACCGTGCTGCTGGAGCGCAGCGGTCGATCCGGGAGCACCGCGAGCAGCAGCAGATTCCACGGCAGGAGCTGCCAGATGATCGGGCCAAGGCGCGCCGCGGGTTCGAATCCCAGTTCGATCCATAGCGTTCCGGCCAGCGTGCCCGCGGTCAGCCACAGAAGCCACGCGAAGCCCCAGGCCGCCCGAGTCCGGCCGAACCAGGCGGCATAGCCGATGCCCACGCCGAGAACGGCGAGGAGCACCAGGAGCGGCTGCACGGGCAGGAAACCGGGGACGGCAGGCATCAGGAGTTCCGCGGAGGCATCGCCCGATTCTACCCCCCGGCGGGGATCATGCGACGATCTCGTAGCAGGGCTCGTAGGTCGTGCCCGGCAGCTTCATCCGCTGCTGGGCGACGAAGGAGGCCAGCAGGGCATCAAGGTGCTTCATGATGGTCGGGTCGCCGGAAATGCGGAACTTGCCGTGATTCGCGATCGCCCGCCGGCCGGCGGGCTTCACATTGCCGGCCACGATCCCGGAAAAGGCCCGCCTCAGGTCCGCGGCCAGCGCGTGGAGGGGGCGATCGTGGTGGATCTGCAGCCCCGCCATGTTCTCGTGCGTCGGGGCGAAGGGCTGCTGGAACTCCGGCGCGATCGTCAGACCCCAGTTGTAGAAGAACGCATCGCGGGTCTCGATTCGATAACGCCGCACGTTCTCGACGCCCTCGCGCATGATCCGCGCCACGCGCACCGGGTCGTCGATGACGATCTGATAGCGGCTCTGGCCCTCTTCGCCGAGGACGAGCCCGATGAAGTGATGGATGCGTTCGAAGTACTCCGCGCTCTCGGCAGGTCCCGTGAAGATCAGCGGGAACGGAATGTCCGCGTTCGCCGGATCGAGGAGGATACCGAGCAGGTACAGAATCTCCTCGGCCGTGCCCACGCCACCGGGAAAGACGATCACGCCGTGCGACACGCGGACGAAGGCTTCGAGGCGCTTCTCGATGTCCGGCATGATGATGAGCCGGTTGACGATCGGGTTCGGCGACTCCGCGGCGATGATGCCCGGCTCCGAGATCCCGATGTATCGACCAATGCCCTGCCGCTGTTTGTTGTGGGCGATGGCCGCCCCCTTCATGGGCCCCTTCATCGCGCCCGGGCCACAGCCCGTGCAGATGTCGAGCTGCCGCAGGCCGAGCTCGTAGCCGACCTCTTTCGTGTAGTCGTACTCGAAGCGGCGGATCGAGTGTCCACCCCAGCAGACCACGAGGTTCGGATCGATGCCGGTCTGCAGCACACGCGCGTGGCGCAGGATCGAGAACACCGCGTTGGTGATGCCTTCGGTCCCGGCGAGATCCCAGCGGCCGTCACCAATCTCCGAGTGAACGAACACGATGTCGCGGAGGACGTCGAAGAGGAGCTCCCGCACGCCCTCGATCAGGCGTCCGTCCACGAAGGCATCGGCCGGCGCGTTCTTCAGCTCCAGCTTGATGCCGCGATCATGCTGGATGACGTTGACGTCGAAATCCTCGTGCGCTGCCAGGAGCGCGTCTGGATCGTCCTTCATCGCTCCATAGTTCAGGACCGCGAGACAGCAGCTCCGGAACAGATCGTGCAGGCCGCTCTGCCCGGTTTCGGCCAGGCGCGCGACCTCGTGCTGCGAAAGGATGTCCATGCCGCCCGTCGGAACGATCCGGACGACGGCTGGCGGTGCGTGGTTTTCAGTCGAATCGACAGACGGGGCCATCGTTCACTCCTTGTGCTGACGCGATCCGCGCCGCGCCGCCGGGAGCGGCGCGAGGGTCGGATTTCAGGCTGGTTTCAAAGCTCGTCCGGCAGGTAGGACCGGACTTCCTTGTGCATCTGATGGAACTGCTGGTAGCGCTTGCGCTCCTCGCGGCGCTCGGCCTCGGCCCGGAGGTGGAAGAGCACGCCGCAGAGGATACAGACGAGCAGCCCACCGAGATATGGGAACCAGGTGAGCGCGCTCAGATCCGGCAAGGTTCGCGAGGCCGCGAAGGGGTCCTCGAGCTCCTCGACCGCCGCCGGCAGCGCGGTCGTTTCCGGATCGACGTCGATGCCGCCGCTTGCCGTCGTAGCCGAGGTCGGGCGTGCCGCGACACCGCGAGTCGTCTCCACCGTCGCGCGATCGCGCTCCTCGAGCTCTTGCTGGAGCGCCAGCACTTCCCGCAGCCGTTCGATGCGTTCCTCGAGATTCTCCACGCGCCGATTGAGCCGCTGGTTCTCGCGCGCGTAGGTCTCAATCTCCGTGCGCGCGAAGTTGATGTCCCGTGCGACCGTCGCCGCGTTCTGCAGCAGCGTCTCGTCGTCGGCCTCGATCCATCCCGCAAGGCCATCCGCCAGCTGATCCGGCTCCGGCGGCGGCAGCAGCTCTACCCGGTCGGGTTCCGCCGGCCCTCCGGGCGCTCTGGGCGCTCTGGGCGCCCGGCTCGCCACAGGCTCCGGCGGCGAGGCGCCCGGCAGCACGAGCCGTGCCCCGGCCCGCAACCGGTTGCGGTTGCCGCGAAGGAACGCGTCCGGGTTCAGCCGGTAGATGGCGTCGGCCATGTCGTCGATGCCGGTGCCGGTGCCGGCAGCCAGCTCCTCGGCGATGCCGTAGAGCGTTTGCCCCGACCGCACGGGCCCGTAGCGCAGGCTGTCACCGGCCACGACCTCGGCTTCCGGCGGCGGTGGCGGGTTGCGCCGCGCTTCGTCGAGTACCACCGGGGTCGCCGATGGCAGGTGCGCCGGCGGGTAGTCGAGCAGCACCGGGTAGTGGCGCAGGGAGCGCGAGCCGGGGGTCTCGAGAACAAGGACGATGTCCACGAACAGATCGTTGATCCGGTCTTCCGTTGCGAGCTCGATCCCCTGGTCCGGCCCCGGCCAGCGCACCGTGATCTCGTCGACGAGCGCCGGACGGACGACGCCAAGGCGAGCATACTCCTCCGCCGTACCGATGCGGACCCGGACGGCGAGTGGCGGCGGCCCGTCGTCGCCCGCTAGGACGGCCGCCGTGGCCTTGAAGGGGCGACCAAGGAAGGAATCGACGGTCAGTTCGCCAAGGCGCGTCGCCGCGGCAGCGCCCGGCAGACCGATTGCAAGGAGCGCGAGGAAGATCAGCGCCGAAGCGCCGCCCCGAGCCTCTCGTGCTGGCTGTTGCTCCCCGAACATGATCTCGCGAGTGTAACGCGGCGCGGCGGTGCTGTCGCCGTCAGAGGTCCTCGGGCAGGCTCAGCGCCCCGCCCGAGCGGAGCTCGGCCAGCTTGGCGCTGATCGCGTCACGGCGGGCCCGGGCGGCCTCGATACGGCGCCAAACGAGGACGCCGAAGACTGCCAATACCGCAGCCAGGAGGGCATACCAGACCCATCGCAGGGATTCAGGCTCCTGGACGTCGGGCGGCGGTGCGTCGGCGGCAAGCGCGGCGGCAGCAGCCTCCCGCCCGCCCTGCACGGCCACGGCCCCGGTCGGCGCAGGCTCCGACACAACCGCCGGCTCCGGCTCGAGCGGCGCCGGGGCTTCCGCGACCGCCTCGGTGCGCTCCCGCTGCCGCAGCTCGATCAGGCGACGGAGCGTGCCCACGCGCTGCTCCAGGAGATCGATCCGCTCGCGCAGGTTCTCGTTCTCGTTCTGAAAGGTCGTGATCTCGGTCTTTGCGTAGGCCATGTCGCGTCGGATCGCGTCCGAGCGCTGCAGCAGCTCGTCGTCGTCGACCTCGATCCAAGATCCGAGCCGGGACACCACTTCGTCCGCGCCGGGCGGCGCCCGCAGGCGGACGCGGTCGGCTTCCGCCGCGCGTCGGATCTCCTGACCCGCGATCCCCGCCACCGTGGGCTTGCCGAGGATATTCGGCTCCGCTTCGGGAACGGCCGCCGGCGGCAGCGTGATGGCCGCCGCCAGCGCGGCCGCGTTCTCCGGGAGCCGGAGGGTGAAGCCGGCCATGAGACGGTCCGGGTCCCCGTCGACGAACGCCTGCGGATTGAGCCTCAGGATAGCCGCGGCCATGGCATCTGGATCGGCGCCGTCGGCGACGGCGACCGCAATGCCGCCAAGGGTATCGCCCGGCTGCACGCGCCAGCGCCCGTCGCCGGCCGGCGTTGCATCGGGCTGCGCGGGGGTTGCCCGCGACGGTGGGGTGACCGCAATCGGTCGCGTCGGCGCCGCGGCGACCGGCGCTCTTGGCGGCTCGCGAGGTGGCTCCTGCGGAGGCACAACGGATACCGGTTCTGACGGTGCGAGGATTGACGGCGCGCTCGTGGGTGGCGGATCGAGCAGGATCGGGTAGTGCCGGATCTGAACGGTCGTGCCCGCCGACAGGATCACGACCACGTCGATGAACAGGCTCTCGACGGTCTCCTCCGAGCGGCCCCGGATGAACCCGTCGTTGCGCTCGATGGCGGCCGCATCGGCCTCGAAGACGAAGGAATAGCCGCTGGCGGCAACGCCAACGCGCCGGTAGTCGAGGGCGGACCCCTCTTCCACGGTGATTTCGATATCGCCCTCGCCGGGCCCACGGATCAGCTCAATGCGAGCCTCGAGGGGCTGGCCGAAATAGGAGCGGACTTCAATCTCACCAAGTCCGATGGCCAGGGCATTGCAGCAGGAGAGCAGCAGGCCGAGGCCTGCCAGGCGCATGATGCTCAAGATTCGCTCCTCATGCCCAGCCATTGTACTGCCACGGGGCCCCGGGGTCGAAATATCGGGTATGAAACGAAAGGGGCCGGCAAGTTGCCGGCCCCCGTCATCCTGCTCTGGGCTGCGATCAGAAGTTGACGCGGAAGCCCAGCTGAGCGGACCAGCGAGATTGCGCCTGACCATCAACGACGAAGTCGAAGCTGTCACGCGTGAACTCGTACTGGTAGCGACCGTCCTCGGTCAGGCCGCGGTAGTTCGCCACCTCGGCCACGTACTCGAAGGGCACCTGGCTGATGCGACCCCAGTCGGAGTCGATCAGGTTGCCGAGGTTGAGGATGTTCACGAAGGCCTCGCCGCGGGCGCCCCAGAAGAGCGGGATTTCCTGGGAAATGCGCAGGTCGACCTGGTGCGTGAACTCGCTCTTGCAGTGGTTGCGGGTCACCGCGCGGCCCGAGAACTCGCGCAGGCAGCGGTTCTGGTTGACGAGGTTGAAGAAGCTCGTCTCGCCTTCCGGATCCGGGTTGCCGTTGCGATCGACGAAGACCACCTCGCCCGGACGCGACGGGACGAAGATCAGGTCGTTGTCGCGGATGAAGTCGCCATTCGCGTCATTGTCGAAGACAAAGCTGAACGGACGACCCGAGCGGCCCTCATAGAACAGGCCCACGGTGGTGTCCAGCCCTTCGAAGAACTGGTGGCGCCAGGTCAGCGAGCCGATGATCCGCTCCTGGATCTCGTAGTTCGCCGTACCGACCGTCTCCTCGTTCGGATTGAAGGTCGCGCGGTTGTTCCAGTTCGAGATGGCGCGCGAGCTCGTGCCCGGGTTCACCGCGTCGGCGCGGCTGACGGTGTAGGCAATGTTCGTATCGAGGTTGAAGCCCCACTGCTTGGAGAATTCGACCGTCCACTGCGTGCTCGAACCCTGGCTCGTGTTCTCGAGCAGCAGCACATCGTCGAACTGGTCGTTCGAGTTACAACGACCCCCGCTGGCGTTCGCCGTGTCGCACCAGTAGGACAGACGGCCATCCGGAAGATTGCCCGTCGGATCGCCGAGGTTCAGGTGCTTGAATTGGACGTCGTTCTCGGTCTCCGAGTGCACGACCTCGAGGGTCATGTTGATGCCCCAGGGCAGCTCACGGTCATAGGCGAGGTTTGCTCGCCACACGGTCGGCGGCTCGAAGTTCGGGTCGAGGGCGTCCACGTCCTGGCGGGCGCCCAGCGGGCCACCGGGCCGCGGCTGGTTGTTGATGTCCGGCGTGTAGAAGACCTCACCACCGCGCTCGTCGTACACCTCGACGGTGCCACCGGGGTTCGTGAACGGATTCGACAGCCACACGCCGACGGTCGAGCCGTAGAAGAGGCCCACACCACCGCGGATCTGCTGGGCGTAGTCACCCGAGAGATCCCAGTTGAAGCCGACGCGCGGCTGGATCACCTCGTTGCCGTCGATCGTGCCGTCGTTCCGGAAGCCGAAGGTCTCCTCGAACAGCGGGTTGAACGGCGGCCGGTCATCGACGACCGGGAAGTCGGCGCGCACGCCGTAGGTCAGCGAGAAGTTGTAGCTGAGGTCCCAGGTGTCCTGGATGAAGATGCCCCAGTTCTCGTAGCCCCAGTCGGCAGCGGGGAACGGATCGTTCGGATCCGAGCCGATGCGGAGCTGGTATTCGGAGACGATGTTGTTCTCGAAGTCGTCGATGCTCTCAAACAGGTATTCACCCAGCGAATTGAACACGAAGGTGTTATCGAAGGTGTTTTCCTTGTAGTCGAAGCCGAACTTGATCGTGTGGTCGCCCCAGAGATACTCACCGGCGGCATAGAACGAGGTGACCTCGGTGTCGAGCAGGTTCGCATGGCGGAACGACTCGGTGCCGAAGAGGACATCGCCTGCGTCCGTATCGATCGTCACCTCCGGACCGCGGACTCCCAGCGGAATCGGCGCCTTGGAGAACTCAGCGTAGGAGAAGTTGACCTCGGTCGAGAAGTTCGGCGTCCAGTCGGAATACAGCAGGCCGACGTAGGAATCGCGCTCGAACTCATTGTTATACCAGAAGCTGCTCAGCGAGTAGCTGGTCCGGCTGCGGCCGCCGATCACGGCCTCGGTGCCTTCCGTGCGCTGGAACTGGAACTGCGCCCGGTGCTGGTCGTTGATGTTCCAGTCGAGCTTCACGAGATAGAGATCGTCCTCGTCCTGCAGCTCGCCCGGCGGCACCTGACCGCCCGGATCGTAGCCAAAGCCGTTGGCTGCAGCGATGACACGGTCGATCTCGGACTGCGGCAGATCGAAGATGGTGCCGGCGCCCGAACCCTGAAGGCCGACGTCCGGACCCGGCTGGGTCTGCTCGAAGTGCTCGTAGCTGACGAAGAAGAACAGCGTGTCCTCGATGATCGGACCACCGACGTTGAACCCGTAGGTCTTCTCCTCAAACTCGGCGAAGTCGTTCGGACTGTCGTTGATCAGATCCTCGTCGCGATAAATGTAGTAGACCGTGCCCTCGATGTCGTTGGTACCGCTCTTCGTGACGGCGTTGACGCCACCACCGATGAACTGGGACTTGGACACGTCGTAGGGCGCGACGTCGACCTCGATCTCGGCGATGGCGTCGATCGAGATCACGTTGCCGCGGGACGGGATACCGCCCGGCTCGAGGCCGAACTCGTCGTTCGCCGGTACGTTGTCGATGGTGACGTTGTTGTACCGGTTGTTCTGGCCGGCGACGGAGATCTCGCCGCGGCCCTCGTCGATGATGACGGCGCGCGGATCGGAGCGAACGAAGTCGTTGAGCGACCGGCTGATGGTCGGCAGCGCCTCGATCTGATCGCGGGTGATGATCGTCTGCGTACCCTTGCTCTCGGGGCTGAACAGACCGCCGGCCACCTGCCCCGTCACCTCGATGGTGCCGAGCTCGGCGGCGCCCTCGGTCATGGTGACGTTCAGCGTGTACGTGTCCTTCAGCGTCACGAAGACGTCCGTCGCGCGATCGCCGGAGAAGCCTTCTTTGGTGATGGTGATGCTATAGGGCCCGCCGATCCGGAGGCCCGAGACGCGGTAGCGACCGCCATCCTGGGTCATGGTCGACCGCCGAGTCCCGGTCGGCTCGTGGACGACCACGACCTCCGCGCCTCCCACGGCGTTCCCGGCGTCGTCGGTCACGACCCCCGCGATGCTGGAAGTGGTGTATTGAGCCAAAGCCGGCGTGGCGAAGATCGCCAGCACGAGCGCGGTGAGCCCTGCACTCATCAGTCGTCGAAACTGCATGGTTATTTGCCCTTGGTGTGTGTTCATGGAACCCCACGACAGGCGAGCGTCGGATCTTCTTCGAGACCTTGGCCGCGCTCTACGTCGCTTCCTGTCCCGCCGAGGCGCAACCCCCTGGGCGGATGCCGCGTATTGTACGACGAAATGCTAAAGAAATGTTAAGGCGAGTCAAGGTCAGGCGGCGAAATTTGGACCGCCAGCGCGCGCGCCTCACGGGGGCCGCCGCTTTCATCAGGAAGGTCAGAGGCTTAGGCTGAACTTCGAGGGAAAATGAAGAGGGCGCCCCCCGACTGGAGGCCGCCCGAAGGGTGGTGTCAGCGCTCGTACCCGTCCCGGAACAGCGTATCGGCAGACGTGATGGCCGTGGCCCGCCCGGTCTCGATACCCCCGACGTTGCCGCGCGGTGCACCGATCAGCAGCGTCTCGCCGTCGAAGGCGATCGAGGCCCCGAAGAGGTCCCCCGTGGCGCCATTCGCGGCGAAGAACTTGGCAATCTCTTCGATGCTCACCCCGTTGTCGCGGTAGAGATACGCGGCGCCGGAGCCGACGTTCGCACCGTTGCCGCTGGCGGCCCCGACGGCCACCAGCCCGCCCGCGATGTCGATCGCCGTGCCGAAGGCCTCCCCGCCAACGCCGTCGCTCGGCTCGAGGGTGCCCAGGAGGGTGAAATTGCCGCCGTCGAAGGAGAACACGGACGCCGAGCCTGCGTTCTCGCCGGCATCGTCGTCACCCGGCGCGCCGACTGCGAGCGTCGTGCCCTCGAGGGACACGGAGGTGCCGAAGGCATCCCCTGGCTGCGGGTTGGTGTTCGTGATCTTGCCGACCTGGCTCCAGTTCTCCGTGCCGGCGATGTCGCTGAACATCTGCGCCACACCGCTGGTGAGACCGTTGTCATCGGTCTGGTTGGGCGAACCCACGGCGATGAGGCCGTTGTCGGCCACGTCCACCGAGGAACCGAAGGCCGCGCCCTGCTGGGCTTCCGGATCCGAGAGCACCGTCGCCTGCTGCCACGGCGACGCGCCGCCGCCGAGGGTCAGCACCGTTGCGAGATCGGAAGCCGGCGCGCCGACGGCCATGGTGTTGCCCGAAACAGCGACGGAGGCGCCGAAGGCACCGCCGCTCTCGCCCATGCCCAGGTTCTGGCCGATCAGCTGCTGAAGCTGCTGGAAGCCGCTGTTGTCGCCGGCCATCTGCATGACGAAGGCCGACGGCTTGCCACCGCTGCCGCCCTTCGCGATCACGCCGCCGCCGGGCGCACCGATCAGGAGCGTGTCGCCGCTGCAATCCAGCGAGAACCCGTACTGAAGCCCGGCAACCCCATCCGGATCATCGGTCGACGGCAGCAGCTTCTCGAAGAACGTGTAGCCGGAACCCGAGCGGTGATAGACCAGCACGGCACCGGCGTTCTCGGCGGCCTCGTCGTCACCCGGGACGCCGAGGGCGGCGCGGGCGCCGCAGAGTGCGACGGCCGCACCCAGCTGGTCGAGCTCGGCCACGGTCACACCTGTGAGATCGCCGCCCGGATCCAGCGCGAAATCGATGTCCGGGGTCGTGGAGTCGTTCACGACCGCCACGGGCAGCCCCGCGACCGGCGCGACGCCGGCACAGTCCGCCGCATCGCAGGCGACGCCGTCGCCGCCGTCGTAGATCTCGCTGAAGAAGCCGCGACCATCGCCGTCCACGAAAACGAACAGGTCGCCTGCCGGCAGCTCGCCGACGGCGTAGCTGCCGTCCGCAGCGGTCGCGACCGCGCCGAGCTCCACGCCGGTACCGTCGACGACGATCACCGGGATGCCTTCGAGCCCGGCATCGGAGCCTGCCAGCGTGACCGTGCCTGCGATGACGCCGTTCGCCGCCTCGGCGAGGGCGAAGTCGACGCCGGCCTGGCTCGGCCCCAGCGTCAGCGGCGTACCGCTGCCGAAGCTGCAGTCCGGCTGGCAGTCGACGCCGTCGAAGAGCTGGTCGGAGAAGCCCTCAGCCCCGGCCACCGCAAGGTAGGTGCCGGCGGAGAGGCCCGCGAAGGCGTAGGCGCCGCCGCCGTCGGCAGTCGCACAGAGATCCAGCGGCCCACCGCCGTTGTCGAAGAGGCAGACCTCGGCGCCAGGCAGCGGGGCTCCACCCGCCGCGGTGGTCACCGTACCGGTCAGACCAAAGGTGCCCGGCGTCAGCGCGAAATCGACGCCCATCGCGGCAGCTGCAGCGATGTCGATCACCGTCCCGGCCGTGACGTCACAGCCCGATGCGCAGGGCACGCCGTCGAACAGCAGGTCGGAGAAGCCATCGGCGGAAGCGCGCGCGAAATACGTTCCCGCCGGCAGATCGCCGCTGTCGTAGGCGCCAGCGCCATCCGTCGTGGCGCAGGCGCCGGCCTGGAGTCCATCGCTGTCGAAGAAGCAGACTTCGGCACCCGCGACCGGCCCCGGCACATCGGCGTTGGTCACCGAACCGCTGATCGTGAACAGCAGCGGATCGAGCACGAAGTCGACGGCGGCGTCCGGACCCAGCGTCACGGCGGCACCGGCCAGCGGATCGCAGGCCGGATCGCAGGCCACATCGTCGAAGACCTCCCCGACGAAGCCGGCAGCAGTCGCGGTTACGAAATAGGTGCCCGGGGCCAGCCCAGCGAAGCCATAGGCGCCGGCCGGGTCCGTGACCATGCAGACATCGACGGGGTCACCGACGCTGTCGAACAGGCAGACCTCGGCGCCTTCGATGGGCGAATCGATCTTCACCAGCGCCGTCGCGCCCACTTCCCCGCTGATGGCGAAGGTCTCGGGGCCGAGAGCGATGTCGATCGCAGGCGTCGAGACGCCGACCGTGATCGGCGTACCGCCGTTGGCGACCGGATCGCACGGCGCTGCGCAGGCGATGTCGTCGAAGACCTCACCATCGAAACCCGCCGCGGACGCCGACACGAAATAATCCGCCGGGGCGAGCTCCGTGAAGGCGTAGGCGCCGTCGACGTCGGTGATCGCGCAGGAGCCCACCGCGACGCCGAGGTCGTCGAAGAGGCACACCTCCGCGCCGGCCAGCGGCACCATGGCGTCCTCGTCGGACACCGTGCCCGCGAGCGTGAACTGGGTCGGCACGAGCACGAAATCGTTCATCTCCGCGGTGTCGCCTTCGGCGACGACGATCGGATCCGGCGTGGTGCCGGCCGGCGGGAAGGTGCCGCAGTCGTCGGTCGCGCACTCCTGGCCGTCATAAACCTGGTTGCGATAGCCGGCGACGGCGGACTGCAGGAAGTAGGTGCCGGGCAGGACCGACGCACCGTACACGCCAGTGGCGTCGGCGGCTGCGGTGGTGACGAGCATGTTCATGTCGTCGTAGATCTCGATCATTGCACCGTCGATGCCCACGCCCGGCGCGACCGCGTCGTCGACGCGCCCGATGATCTGCGCACCGCGCGTCAGATCCAGGTTCAGCAGGTTGCTGCCGATGTCCACGCTGATCGGGTCGCCGGCGAGCGGGTCACAGTCGCCCAGGTTCTGACAGAACAGCGTGCCGGTATCGACGTAGACCTCGCTGAGGTAGGGGAGATCCGGTCCCGCGCGCACCACGACCCGATAATCGCCCGGCGGCAACCCTTCGGTTCGGTAACCCGGCGTGTCGAGCGGGCGCGGAATGCCCTCGGACGAGGTCAGGAAGTTCCCCGCCAGGTCATAGACCTCGAAGAAATAGCCGCCCAGCACCGCATTGGTCTCGTCATCCCGGACCTTGCCAACGAAGATGGCGCCCGGGTCCAGGACGAAATCGATGCCGCTCTGGTTGCCGCCGCTCAGGTCGACCGGGTCGGACGCGAGCGGATCCGCGGGCAGAGCCACGGTGCCCCCAAAGGCTTCCGGGATCAGCCCCAGCGCCGCTTCACTCGTTTCGGTCAGCACTCGGGTCACGGCCAGAGGCATGGCCGGCAGCGTGTAGTTGCCATCGAAATCGGTCACATCGCAGGCGCCCAGGGGTTCGCCATCGTCGGCGAAGGCGCAGACCACGACGCCCTCAACCTCATCGAGCCCCTTCGCGACGGGGTTGGCGAAGACCGCCCCCGAAATCGTCGCTCCGCGCTCGAGAAAGAAATCGGCGGTCGCCGCGGCGCCGACGGCCACGGTGATCGCCTGGCCGTCGTCGACGACGACCAGGTCGCAGTCGCCTTCCGCACAGTAGCTTCCCGTAGCGCCGTCGAAGACGTTGGGAACGTACAGCGGCGAAGCCTCCGGCGAGCGTCGACCGGCCAGGAAGTAGGTGCCGGCCGGCAGGGCCGCGGTGACGTAGGTCCCGTCCCCGAGGTCGTCGAAGGGGGTCGAGCGATAGATCGTGTTCCCGCCCTCGTCGAAGACGTCCACGAAGATCTCGGTGAGCGGCGCCGTGGTGCCCTCGTCCTCGAAGCGGCCGGCAATCACGCCCCCCTGGTTGAGCACGAAATTCCGCGTAGTCGCGCCGCTGACGTTAATCCCGTTGCCTTCATCGACATTGGCACCGGAGAAGAAGACGCCGCCGCCATTGGTGAAGACTTCGGGCTGCAGCAGGCGGGCCGGGCCCGTGCGCGCCAGCGGCTGGGCCGTGGCCCGGAGTCCACCGCTGCCGGAGAAGCCCGGCGTCTGGTAGGCGCCGCTCGCATCGCTGGTCGCGCAGACCATGACCTCGAAGGCGAGGTTGCTGTAGACGCAGACGAGAACATCCTCGACCGGATCCACGCCGTCCGTCACGCTGCCGGAGAGCGAATCACCGGCAGCGAGATCGAAGTCCCGCACGAAACTGCCCGTTCCGGAGACCACGTCGAGCACTTCGCCCTGGATATCGATATTGAAGAAACACTCGCGCAGGTTGCACGAGACGTTAGGCGAGTCGGCGATCTCGTCGACCAGCCCCTGCTGATTGTAGGTGGCGACCTTGTAGCTGCCGTCCGGAACGCCGGAAAACGCGTAGGTTCCCGCGGGACCGGTCGTGACCTGGTCGAAAGGCTCGAAGCTGCCCGTGTCGTTCCGGAAGAGATCGACCACCACGCCTTCGAGGGCCGTGCCCCCGCCGTCCGTGGTCACGTTTCCGGAAAAGCTTCCGCCGCCGGCAACCGCGGTTCCTGCCGCCGCCAGGGCGACCGCCAATCCTAGCCATCGCATCATCGTCTAGTAACCCCTCGCGGCATCCTTGGCGCCGCGTTTCTGGCCCGTCCGAGCGTACTCATACAGGCTCAATATTGCCCTAGGGAAACAGTATATCGAATGTCCCTGTGCCTGAATTCGTGTAGGAAAACTCCCCGCGTGTTGACTTGCCCACCCGGTGGCAGCGCGCATAATGCTCGCTTTCCTGGCTGGAAGACCGCTATGCCCCTCAGGCTCGCAACGGCGCTCGGCGCCCTGCTTTTCTGCCTTTCGTCCGTCGCAGCGATCCCCCAGGCGCCGGACCGCCAGCGAGGCGAGGGCCCGTTCGATCGACTGATCCTGCGGGGTGCCACCGTCATCGATGGCACCGGTGCGCCGCCGATCGGGCCCGTCGATATCGTTATCGAGAATGATCGTATCGTACGCGTCCGGGCCGTCGGCTACCCGGGCGTACCGGTGAACCCGGCCCGTCGACCCGAGGCGGGTCCGGGCGATCGGGAACTCGACGTCTCGGGTCACTACGTCCTCCCGGGGTTCGTGGACATGCACGGCCACATGGGCGGCAAGGCACAGGGCGTCAACGCGGAATACGTCTTCAAGCTGTGGCTGGCGCACGGCATCACGACGATTCGCGACCCCTCCTGCGGCAACGGCTTCGACTGGTGCCTCAACCAGCGGGACCGCAGCGAACGTAATGAGATCGCCGCGCCGCGGATCTACGCCTATCCGGCCTTCGGGCTGGGGCGGGACGAACCGATCTCCACCCCGGCCGAAGGTCGCAATTGGGTCCGATCGGTCGCGCGGCGAGGCGCCCAGGGCATCAAGTTCTTCGGTGCGGCTCCCGCCATCATGGCAGCCGCTCTCGACGAGGCCTCGAAGCAGGGCCTGCGCACCACCATGCATCACGCCCAGCTCGCCGTGACGCGGGTCAACGTACTCGACTCGGCCCGTATGGGCCTGACCTCCATGGAACACTGGTACGGCCTCCCCGAAGCGCTGTTCACCGATCGTGTGATCCAGGACTACCCGACCGACTACAACTACAACGACGAATCACATCGTTTTGGCCAGGCCGGCCGGCTCTGGCTGCAGGCCGCGCCCCCCGGCAGCGACCACTGGAACGCCGTCCGTGACGAACTGATCGAGCTCGACTTCACGCTAGATCCGACCTTCACCATCTACGAGGCGAGCCGTGACCTGATGCGTGAGCGCTTCGCCGAGTGGCACGTGGACTACACGCATCCCGCGCTGTGGCAATTCTTCCAGCCGTCCCGGGTCGCTCACGGATCCTACTGGTTCGACTGGACCACCGCCGACGAGGTCGCCTGGCGCCGCAACTTCGAGCGCTGGATGACCTTTGTGAATGACTACAAGAACCACGGCGGGCGGGTCACGACGGGCAGCGACTCGGGCTATATCTTCAAGGTCTACGGCTTCGGCTTCGTGCGGGAGCTCGAACTGCTCCAGGAGGCGGGCTTCCATCCGCTCGAGGTGCTGCGTGCGGCCACGCTTGCCGGCGCCGAAGCCCTCGGGGCGGCGGCCGACATCGGTTCCATCGAGCCCGGCAAGAAGGCGGACTTCGTGGTCGTCGAGGACAACCCGCTGGCGAACTTCAAGGTGCTGTACGCGACGGGCCATTTCCGTCTCGACGAGAACAACCAGCGGGTGCGGACTTCCGGCGTGCGCTACACGATCAAGGACGGCATCGTTTACGACGCGGAAGAGCTGCGGGAGGACGTCCGGCGCATCGTCGACGAGGCCCGGGCCTCAAGCGACTCCGACTGTATGCCGGTGAGCGACTGCCTGGCCCGCGAGGAGAGCGAGACGCCTCGGTAGCCCTGCGCGGCCGGGGTCGGGTCAGCGCCGGCGCGAGCTCTTCTTCGACGTCTTCTTCGACGTCTTCTTGGTCGCGGCCTTCTTTTTCGAGGCCTTCTTTTTCGAGGCCTTCTTTTTCGAGGCCTTCTTCTTGGCGACCTTCGTCTTCGCCGCGGCCCGCGGCTTGGCGAGCGCGGCGAGCGCCGCCTCGAGGTTCTCCCGATACATGCGACGCTCGACGTCCGACGTCGCCTCGCCGACACGAATCTCGCGCAGGGTGAAGCCCTCGTCCTCGGGTGTGAACAGGGCCTCGGTTTCGGTGCGATCTTCCTCGCGATGGCCGATGATCTCGAAGGTCTCGATCGGCTGGGCCACTCCCTTGACCTTGATCTTGCCCCGGGGCTCGGCCTCGACGATGTCCTCCACCAGTCGATAGGTGGCCGCAGACACGAGGATGCCGCCTGGCGGCGCCTGACCTTCGAGGCGGGAGGCGACGTTCACATTGCCGCCGATGAGGGTGTAGTCCATCCGCTCGTCAGAGCCGAAGTTGCCCGCGGTGCAGAAGCCCGAGTTGATGCCGATACGGATCTGCAGCGGAAAGGACGTCCCGGCCTCTTCCCACTCCTTGCGCAGCGGCCCGAGCGACTGAAGCATCTCCAGCGCCATGCGCACGCACGCCCGCGCCGCCTGCCGGGGATCCAGCCCGTCGTCGTCGCCGAAATAGACCATGACGGCGTCGCCGATGAACTTGTCGATGGCGCCGCCCCAGCGTCCGCAGATCCGGGCCATCTCGTTCAGGTAGCGGTTGAGGATGTGGCTGAGCGTCTCCGGCTCGATCGTGTCGGTGATGTTCGTGAAGCCGACGATGTCGGAGAAGAACACCGAGAGATGCTGGCGCTGGTGGCTGCCCTCGGTCCCCTCCGCCTGCCCGCCGACGATGCGCCGGTAGAGCTGGTCGGAGAGGTAGCGCTTCATCTTCTCGATGAGCTGGGTGATCTTGTCGTTCGTCTCCGTCAGCTCGTTCTCGAGCGTGGTGCTGTGCTCGACGATCGAACCGTAGAGCAGCCCGGCGTCATCGAGATCCTCGACCAGCCGGTCCGCAAGCTCCAGCAGCCCGCGGCCATGGTCCAGCGCGCCGTCGCGGTCGAGGGACGCAGCGCCGTCCGTCAATAGGACGCGCAGGCGTTCCAGCCTGGCACGGTCCTCGTCGTCAAAGCTGACCGGGAGTTCGTTGTCCATTTCAGGCGATCTCGAGCTCCAGCCCCGGGAGGAACTTCTTCATGTTGGCCAGCGACTTGGCCTGCCAGGCAATCTCGCTGCTGCCCCGCACCTTCATCGTCACGTTGCCGCGCTTGCGCAGGCCGATGACGAACTTGTAGAGCATGTTGATGCCGGAGCTGTTGAGGAACTCGAGCCTGCTCAGGTCCCACTGCACCGCATCTCCGCCGGCCTCGAGCGACTCGTCGAGGAAGTCAGCAATGGGCTGGTACTCCGCGGTTCCGTTCAGCCGCAGACTGCCCGAGAAGCTCGTGGTGCCCTCCGCATGTTCGATTGCGTAACCGTCGCCTTCAATCTTCATGTCTGTTTTCTAATCCGTCGGGGGCGCGTCAACCGGCGCCGTTCCAATCACAAAAGGTTGGCTTCGTGGGCAGTCTGGCGGCCGTGTGCACCATGCACCGACCGCCGTTCGGCACGATCTGCCACGCCATGATCGCGCCGTGGTCGGCAATGATCGTCACGAGCCCGAGGCCGGACCCCGATTCACTGCCCAATTCGAAATTGCGCTCGACCTGCTCGATCATCAACTCCTCGGCCGATGATGCCTGCAGGCGCTCGAGAAATTCCTCGAGGCCCGCCACGGTTTCCGCGGGGCTGCCGTGGCTGATGGCGAACGTCCAGTGGTCGTCATCGGCGCCGCTGGACGCCTGGATGAAATCGTCCGCACAGTACTTCACCGCGTTCTCGACGAGCTCGTTGACCACGTAGGACGCGCTGTCGCGGAGTTGGCGCAGGACCAGCTCGTCGGTGCTGGCGGCACTCGCGGCCAGGTAGTCGGCGATGAAGTTGGCGACCTCGCTGACGTCCTTCCAGTCGTGCTCCAGCCGGTCCGGTCGCAGCCACCAGCACATGTCGAGGCTGTCGTGCAGTCCGCCGTTGACCGGGAATTCCCCGTAGCTGCGTTGATCGCTCATGACGAGCCCCTGCTCATCGTGGCACGCAGCGTGGCGCCCTGCTCATCCTCGCGGAGGTCGAGTTGCACGTCATAGTCGGCTGAGATCTGCAGGAGACCGAGGGCCGGATTCGGCTCCTCGGAGCCAAGGCAATCGAGATAGGAATCGGTGCGTCGTTCAGGCGACGAACCCGCGGCGGCGTAGGCCTGCCAGGTCGCGGCCAGCGCGGAGACGTCCGGCACCCGGATATCGAGCAGGATCTCGTTGTCCGAGCGGCTGACCTCGACGTCCATGATGCCGTCCGTCCCGACGTCCCGAAAGATGACCTCGAACAGTTCGTTGATGACGGCTGAATACAGGTAGTAGGTGTCCGGCAGCTGATCGACGATCAGCTTGGCGAGATAGTTCGACGCCTGGCTGCAGTGCTTCCAGCTCTCGCGGAAGGAGCTGAGCTGGAAACGCCCTCTGACTACCGGCTCAGCACTTTCCATGCGGCTATTCGATGAGGCTGAAGGTCCTGGAGACGGAGAATACGACGCGATCGCCGGCGTTGTCACCGAACAGCACCTCGCCGTCCGAGTTGGTGTCGACGTAGTCGAGCGCGAAGTCGAAGCCGCTCCAGGAACGTGAGATGCCGATCACCCAATCCGTGTAGGAGTCGGGCGCACCGGGAAAGAAGTCATTGTCGGCGTCGTCGAAGTCGTAGTAGCCGACGTTGGCGCGGAGCGAGAACTCGTTCGGCAGCGGAAATTCGCCGCCGATGTTCAGATACACCGCGGTTTCGCCGAGGCCGTAGTTATCCCAGGTGTAGCCGATCTGGGAGCTGAACCAATCATAGGTGAAGCCCAGGAGCAGTTCGGGATAGTCCTCGGTGAAGTCGTTGTCGGGGTAGGCGTAGTAGACGAGCTGGATGTCGTATTCCCAGCCGGAGTTGCCGAAGGCCCCGGAATACCCGCCGTAGGCGTCGATTTCCCAGTCGCCACTTTCGCCGAAATCGACGTCGGAGACGAAGAGACCGGCATACCAGCCGGAGTCGTTGAACCAGTCGAGGGTAGCCTGCGGCGTGGGATCCTCGTTGGTCTGCGACACACCCCGGAAAATGTAATCGGAGTAGAGCCCGATCGTCGTTTCGAGGCCTGCATGCGCGCTGAAAGCGCAACACCCCGCAAGCACTGCCGTGACCAGCCTTCCCTTTTTCATGGGTGTCCCCCTAGCTGCAAGCCAACCCGGACGCCTGGAACGGCACGCCAACAGCGCGGAAAAATAGCTACCCCTGGCATGGTCGCGCATCCCCCGAAGATCACGTCCTTCTCGCTCGCGATCCTACAACAAGCGTTAGAGCATCACCAGAACGCCCGGATCTCCGCCCGCCTTGGCGGCGCCTGATATACTGGCCGAATTGACGTGCGCTGAAGCCCACGCTGATCGGCGCACGGGGATTGGGGGACGACTGCAGCCCATGAGTAGTGCCGACACACCGAAGGTACAGGTGCCGTTTGCCCTGAAGATCGGCATGGCCATCTGTGTGCTGACGGGCGTCCTGCTCGGCGGCTGCGTCCTCTATTTCTTCCAGTCCACCGAGTCGATCATCATCGATCAGATGCGCAATCGGCTGCGGGACATCGGCCAGACAGGCGCCTACGCGTTCGACCGCAGCATGCGGGAGAAGATCATCGGACTCCGCGAGCGGTTGCTCGTCGCGACCGCCCCGCGCCACCCCGCGACCTGGCCGGGCGAGGGCGAGTTCGAGCCGCAGCTCGAGGACGCGATCGCCGAGGAGTTTCACCAGGACGAGGACTTCCTGGCCCTGGTCCAGCTGCTGCGTCGGATCAAGGCGGGCTCCACCCCGAGAATCACCACCGACGAGGAGCTGCCGCAGATCTTCCCTGACGACAATCAGCCCTACATCGCGTTCGCGTACCTGATGACGCCGATCCCCGAGTCGCCGGACTACCAGGTCCTCATGACGATCGCCGACTCGGATTTCCAGACCTACGACCAGAACCTCAACGGCGTGATCGAGCCCGAAGAGGAAGGCAATCCGGCCGGCAGTTTCTATCGCATTGCCGAGGAGCTGTTCTCGCAGGCAATCGCGACGGGTCAGTCGCACACGGCACAGGAGTGGTATACCGATCAGTGGGGCACGTTCCTGAGTGCGGGTATCCCGATCTTCGACACCCAGAACCAGGTGATCGCCGTCATGGGTCTCGATCTCCAGGTGCAGAGCCAGGCCAATCGGCTCAACGAGCTGCGCCGCTTGTCGTTCGTGATCCTCGCGGTCGGGCTCATCGTGTCCTTCCTGATCGCCCTCTGGCTCGCCCGGGTGTTCTCGAACCCGGTGCGCCGAATCATGCGCGCATCGCTGGCCGTGAAAGACCACGACTTCAGCGCCAAGGTCGAGCTGAACAACCGCGACGAACTCGGCGTCCTCGCCTGGGCATTCAATCAGATGGTCGACGAGCTCGCCGACTACTCACACAACCTCCAGGGGCTCGTGAAGGACCGCACCGTCGAGCTCGAGGCCGCCAACGAGACGATCCGCCGCATCAACGAGGATCTCACGGTCGAGAACCTGCGCCTGGGCGCGGAGGTCAAGGTCGCCCGCAAGCTCCAGATGATGGTGCTGCCCTCGCAGCGTGAGATGAACCTGGTCCGTGGCCTCGACATCGCCGGCTACATGGACCCAGCCGACGAGGTCGGCGGCGACTACTACGACGTCCTCATGTCCGACGAGGGCTACGCGAAGCTCGGCATCGGCGATGTTTGTGGGCATGGCCTGGAGAGCGGCGTGGTGATGCTGATGGTCCAAACCGCCGTCCGCACCGCGCTGTACACCGGCATCAACAAACCCGAGACCCTCTACGCCGTCATCAATCGCGTCATCTTCCGCAACCTCGGCCGCATCCAGTCCGACAAGAGCATGACCCTGTCGCTCATCGACTATTTCGCCGACGGGCGCCTCGTGGTCACCGGGCAGCACGAGGAGATGATCGTGGTGCGCGCAGACGGTGGCGTTGAGCGCATCGACACCATGGAGCTGGGCCTGCCGATCGGCATTGACGAACACATCGACGACTTTGTCTCGAGCACGCAGCTCCGCCTGCGAAAGAACGACATCCTCCTGCTGCACACGGACGGCATCACCGAGGCCGAGAACGAGACCGGCGATCAGTTCACGATCGAGCGCCTCGTCGACCTGGCCCACCGCAACCACGATCAGTCCGTCGGGCAGATCGTCCGCGTCATCATCGACGAGGTGCGGGGCTTCATGGGCAAGCGCGAAGTACTCGACGACCTGACCCTCGTCGTCGTGAAGAAGAAGGACAATCCCTCCGGCATGACCGGCCAGTGGCGTTTCGGCAAGATCTGACGCCACTTTCGACGATCCTCCGTTGATTCATCATGCGCGATTCGACCGCGTGTTTGAGCGATGCCTCCTGGCTGGGTAGGATCGGGGTGGGTTGATAGGAGGATTCCGGTATGAAAGGCATCGTCATGGCCGTCATTTCCGCCGCGCTGCTGAGCGCCTGCGCCTCGACGCCGAGCCCGGAACCTGAACCTGAACCCCAGACCGCTCAGCTCGTACCCGCCGGTTTCCAGACCGAGGGCTCGGCGCTTACGCCGACGCTCTGCAAGCCGCGGATCGTCGACGGGCGCGCCGAACTCTCGGACGATTGCGTCAACGTCATCGACCGATCCCCCTCAGGCGGCCGCCAGATCCACGCCATCGGCCGTGAAACCAAGCAGCTCCGGAGCCTGTGCGAGAACATGGTGCTCCCGAAGTGTCGCCGCAAATACTAGAACCGGACCCTCGGGCCCGACACGCACGAACCGACTATCCGATCCTGGCATTCGCCCCGGGTGCGCGGCACAATCACGCCGCCACCTGACAGGAACCCCCTGATGAACGGACGACGACTGCTGCCCCTCGCCCTCGCGGCGGCCACCACGCTCGCGCTCTCGGCCTGCGCCGGCAAGCGGGACATCACCTATGTCGGCCAATGCGCCATCCCCGGCCATTGGTTCTGCGGCAAGACCTTCGACACGCGCAGCGAGTGCAACAACGCACGCAAGCGGCACGACTACGAGACCTCGCTCACGGGCAGCTGCTTCAGCGGCGATCCCCGCGGCCGTCCCGATACGCGCACCATGTGAGCGCGGATCCGATGAGTCTCACCCTCTTCGGGCTGGAGAAATGCAGCACGTGCAAGAAGGCGCGCGTCTGGCTGGCCGAGCACGCCATCGACCATACGTTCGTGGACTACCGCGAGCAGCCGATCGCGGCGCCGCAGCTCGTCGCCTGGGCCGAGGCCCTCGGCGGCTGGCCCAAGCTGGTCAACCGGGCCAGCATGACCTGGCGCAACCTGCCGGAAGCTCGGAAGGCTCCGGCGGACGACGCCGCCTGGACCGCGCTGATCGCCGAGTATCCGGCCCTCGTGCGGCGGCCCGTCGCCTGGGACGGCGAGACGGTCTCCGCAGGCTTCAGCGAGAAGAAGTTCGGGGAGCGCTTCGGCGCCTGACATCGCTCCCGCAACCCGCCCGTTAAACCCTGCGCTCGGCCGGCGCGTCCAACCCCCGAACTTCACACAATCGGGGATCCATCCATGCGCACCATCGCCAAAACCGTCATCGCCGCACTGCTGCTCACCGGCGGCACCGCCGCCATCGCGGACGCCGACCTCAGCTCGGTCAACAAGGGCATCCGCGTCGAGTCGAACCGCTCCGCGGGCGACGTCGACACCGTCAACGGCAGCATCAACATCGGTGAGTTCGCCAGCGTTGGCCGCGTCGAGTCCGTGAACGGCGGCGTACGCCTGGGCGAGGGCGTGACCGCGCGCTCCGTCGAGTCCGTCAACGGCACCGTCCGCTTCGGCGAGGGTGTGGTCATCGACGGCAACGTCGAGACCGTCAACGGCGCCGTCCGCACCGAGCCGGGCGCGGAAATTCGCGGCACCGTCTCCACCGTCAACGGCGTGATTGATCTCGAAGGCGCCCTCGTCAACGAGGACATCATCTCCTACAACGGCGGCATCTCGCTGGTGGGCACCACGGTCGAGGGTTCACTCCACGTCAAGAAGCCCAAGAACGGCTGGTTCAGCAGCAAGCGTCAGAAGCCCGTTCGCGTCGAGATCGGCCCGGGCACGACGATTCAGGGCAATCTCTACTTCGATCGTCCGGTCGAGCTGTTCATCGACGGCGATGCCAACGTCGGCGAGATCCTCGGCGACGAAATCACGATGCGCGAACGCAAGTAAGTCGTCTCCCAGCGACGCGTCGAGCGGGCGACCCGGCCGGGTCGCCCGTTCTCGTTTCAGGGCCCGATTCCGGCTTGCGTGCCCGGGGCCCGACTGCCAAGATAGCGCGCTGTTCTCCAAGTCCTGACGTCGACTTGAAGCGTCCCTCGTCCACCAGAATCCTCGCCGCCCTCTGGGGCCTCGTGGGCTTCAGCGCCCTGCTCGCTTCCGCGATCGTGCGGCTCGCCGAGCAGGCTCGCGAAGCGATAACCCAGGGCCTCGGGCCGCTCGAGTGGGCCCTCCTCGGCGCGTTCTGCCTGTTCATGGCCTACAGCGAGGGCTACCGCGGCTTCCAGCAGCGCTTCTCGCCGCGTTTCGCGGACCGCATTATCGCGGTTCGCGACGGCCATTCCCTGCTCGAGGCGCTCCTGGCGCCGCTCTACGCGATGGGTTTCTTCCGCGCCACGCGGCGCCAGATGATCACCACCTACGCCCTGACGGCGCTTATCCTCGCCTTCATCTTCCTGTTCCGGATCATTCCCCAGCCCTGGCGCGGCGTGCTCGACGCCGGCGTGGTGGTGGGGCTGGTCTGGGGCCTGATCGCCACCTGGGCCTGGACGGTCCAGCGCTGGCGCCAGCCGGGCAGCCACCTGGTCGGCGACACCGCACCGTCGAGCTGACCCATATCACCGGAGACTCCCATGCGCTTGATCCTGACGGCAGCCGCCGCCCTCCTTCTCTCGGCGTGTTCGGACGCGCCGGACGGCGGCGACGTCCCGCCCGAGGCCGACGCGGCTACCCCCGCACCGGCCCCGACCGAGACGGTCACGGCCGACCCGCACTCCTTTGCCAACGTCACCGCCGTGACGACGACCCATCTGGTTCTCGACCTCGACGTCGACTTCGAGGCGCGTCAGCTTCGCGGCTCTGCCGTTCACACGCTCGACCGGTCCGAGGGCGCGAGCCAGTTCGTCGTCGACTCCCGGGACCTGACCATCGATGCGGTAACGGACGCGGCAACGGGTGAAGCGCTCGCCTGGACCATCGGCGACGCCGTCGAGTATCTCGGCGCCCCGCTGACGATTGGACTCGAAGGGGAGACCGAAACCGTTCGGATCGACTACGCCACCGCCCCCGGGGCCAGCGGCCTCCAGTGGCTGGAGCCCGGCCAGACCGCCGGCGGCGAGCATCCGTTCCTATTCTCCCAGGCCCAGGCCCAGCATGCGC
>JBCCZC010000028.1:0-24147 GCA_039188505.1 Pseudomonadota bacterium
CCGTGAGCCTCCAGTACCACTTTCAGAACTGGGATCGGTTCAAGCCCTACGTTGGTCTGGGCGTCAACTACACCACCTTCTTCAGCGAGGAGACCCAGGGCCCCCTCGAGGGTGTGGATCTGAGCCTGGATGACTCCTGGGGTCTGGCGGCCCAGGTCGGCTTCGACTACGCCATCAACGAGCGCTGGTTCGCCAAGGCGGACGTCCGCTGGATGGATATCGACAGCGAGGCCAGTCTCGATAGCGCTTCGATCGGCGACGTCGAGATCGACCCACTCGTCTACGGCTTCAGCATCGGCTATCGGTTTTAGTTGAAGTCCGGAATCGGCCATCCCTGGCCGATCCGGACCCGGCCTCCGAAAAGCGTGGTTTTCGGCGGCCTCGCATGCTCGACGACGTCGAGCATGGCGGCACCTCCCTGTGCCGCGGCAACGCCAAACCGCGCCGGTTGTCAGGCACCTTGACCGCGCGGGTCCTGGCCGCGTGCGTTGCCGGCGTGAGCTGGTAGCATGCGCGGCCATGATCATCGAGAAACTCAGGGATTCGCTCCCCGGCCTGCGGGCGACGGTCGACCCCGGCGACCTGCAGGAATACGGTCGCGACTGGACCCGCTTCGTGCCTCCCGCGCCGGCGGCCATCGTCTTTCCCGAGAGTACCGAGGCCGTCCAGGCGCTGGTGAGCTGGGCGCGGGAGCACGAGTTCGCGCTCGTGCCCTCCGGCGGCCGGACCGGACTCAGCGGCGGCGCCGTGGCGCCAGCGGGCGAGATCGTCGTTTCCATGGAGCGCATGAATGCCCTCGGCGACTGGAATCCGGTCGATCGGCTGCTGACCTGTGGCGCCGGCGCGGTGACCCAGCGCATTCAGGATTTTGCCGTCGAGCAGGGCCTCTACTACCCGGTCAGCTTCGCATCGGAGGGGTCGAGCCAGATCGGTGGCAACGTCGCCACCAATGCCGGCGGCATCAAGGTACTCCGCTACGGCCTGACCCGGGACCGTGTGGCGGGCCTTCAGGTGGTCACCGGAGCTGGCGAGGTCCTCGACCTCAATCGTGGCCTCGTGAAGAACGCGACCGGCTACGACCTGCGGCACCTTTTCATCGGCTCCGAGGGAACCCTGGGCATCATCACGCAGGTCACCCTGGAGCTCGTCGACGCGCCGCCGGCTCAGGCGGTGATGGTCGTCGGCGCGGCCGACATGCAGGCGATCATGGGTATCTTCGGTGCCGCCCGGGCGTCGCTGACGCTATCGGCCTACGAGTTCTTTTCGGATCGCGCCCTTGGCCGGGTGCTGGCGCACCACGAGCTGCGGGGGCCCTTCGAGACGCGCTGTCCTTACTACGCGCTGCTGGAGTTCGACTGTGCGGGCGACGACGATGAGGCGACCGCCGCCGAGGTTTTCGAGCGCTGCATGGAGGCGGGCTGGGTGCTGGACGGCGTGATCAGCCAGAGCGAGTCCCAGGCGCAGGACCTCTGGAAGCTGCGGGAGTACATCTCCGAATCGATCGCTCCGGCAACGCCCTATAAGAACGACCTGTCCGTCCGGGTCTCACGCGTTCCGGGCTTCCTCGAAACGCTCGATGCGCTCGTCGGCGAGCGCTATCCGGACTTCGAGGTGGTCTGGTTCGGCCACATCGGCGATGGCAACCTGCATCTCAACATCCTCAAGCCCGACGGGTTGGAAACGGGTGAATTCCAGGCCCGGTGCGAGGCGGTGAACGACGAGGTCTTCGAGCTGGTGGCCCGGCACGATGGCAGCGTCTCGGCGGAGAACGGCGTCGGGATGCTGAAGAAGCCCTACCTGGGGCACTCGCGGGACCAGGCGGAAATCGAGGCGATGCGCGCGGTCAAGGGCGTGTTCGATCCGGACGGCATCCTGAACCCTGGCAAGCTGATCGATCGGTGATCGGGCGCCGGCCTGGACCGACGCCCGGTCTGGAGCCTACTCGTCCTCTCCCGATTCGAATTCGTAAAAGAAGGCGTTGCCCACCGGCTGCGGGGCGGTGACGTCGACATCGATCGTACGCCCGTCGCGCGCCACCTCCACGCTGACCGTCTCGCCGGCGTCGTAGCGACGCAGTTCGCGCATGACCTCGCCAGGCTCCGCTACGGAGCGTCCCTGGACCGACAGGATCACGTCCCCGGCCAGCAGATCGCCCTCGATGCTTTCGTCGACATCGACCACCAGGGCCCCTTCCTCGACGCCAAAGTAGCGGCCGAGGTCGGGATTGACGCGCGCTAGCTCGAGGCCGGACCAGCCGAAGCCGAAGCGCCAGAAATTGATGTCGCCCGAGCCCGAGACGTTCACTTCCGGGATCCGCACATGGAGACCTTCGCGGACGCGCTCGAGCTCCGACTGCAGCTCCTTCACGTTGAACTTGAAGTTCTGGCAGCCGACGATCAGCGGCTCGATGGAGGTCTGCAGGTCGAACACCATCGTGGGGGTATGGGCTTCCGCGATGACGCCGACGGCAAGCTCGGTGTCGTTGCCACGGCGCACCAGCAGCTCGTACTCGTCGCCAACGGCCATGCCCTCGAGGAGCTCCATGGCCTGGCCGACCGGTTGGCCGCTATCGAGGCGCGAGCCGTTGATCGCAAGCAGGCGATCGCCACTGCGGATTCCGGCTTTCGATGCCGGCCCGCCCGGCGTCACCGCGCTCAGCTGGACGCCGTCGCCGGAACGCGGCTCGTCCATGACGATGCCGATGACCGGCCGCGAGCGGTGCTCACGCACCTCGCGATGCACGCTCACAATCCGATCCGCTTCGTTGCCGCTCAGCGCCTGGAGCGCCCGGGTGGCCTCCATGAGTGCCTCGCGGGCCTGTTCCACCTCGGCTCGTGCAGCCGCGAGTTCCTCGGGGCTCGCCGTTTGGCCGTCGGCGACCGCACCGCCCGCGGCAAGCAGGAAGGCGAGAGCGAGACCTCGTACCGGGTTGTCTTGTAGTTGCATCGTGTACCTCACTGACGATAGGCGGCGGGTGTCGCTTCCGCCGCCGGGATGTTTCGGGTCATCACGGGTGCCGGCCGACGACCGGGTTCCCAGCGGCGTTGGTTGGCCGTCGCGTGGACGGTCACCAGGTCATTCATGATTGCGGCGCGCTGCTGCCAGAGCGCCAGGCGCTGGTCCTCCTCGACCGGGCGCGTCAGTCGGTCGTCGAGCACCGCGACGAGATCTTCGAGCTCCGAGACGGCGACCGCCTCATGGCCGCGCAGCACGGAGTTCGCGTCCTTGAGACTCGATAGCTCCGCTTCGAGCAGCTGCGAGTAGGTGATCCAGCGGTCGATCTCGCCGCGCTGCTCGTCGAGTTCGCCGGAGAGCAGCGTAATGAGGCCGAGCGACGCGACCAGGAGGGCGGCAGCCGCCGGCTTCAGCCAGCGCTTCGGTCGCCGGCGCGCGCGATCGAGTTCGAGCGCGACACCCGGCCAGGCGTCGGTTGTCGGAGTGGCATCGCCCAGGCCGTCGAGGCCGAGGGGATCCCGCGGGGTCAGGGCGTCGCGATCTGCGGACATAGCGCGTCACCTCCATCACGGTTGAGGAGCTCGCGCAGGCGCCCGTGGGCCCGCGAAAGCTGGGTTTTCGAGAAACTCACGCTGCGACCATAGAGGTCGGCGATCTCCTGGTGGCTATAGCCCTCGACGTCGTAGAGCCAAACCACGGCGCGGCCGTCCGGGCTCAGGCGGGCGAGGGCGCCGGCAAGATCCATCTGCATGTCCGGATGCTCCTGGCGGACCTCTTCGCTTTCGCCGACCAGGGACAGATGGCCGCCCTTGCGCTTGCGCAGGCGGCCCAGGCAGGTGTTGACAGCCACCTGGCGCAGCCAGCCCCAGAACGGCGCGTCCGCGCGGTACTGGTGGATCCTGGAAAAGGCGTGGACGAAGGTGTCCTGAAGGACATCCATCGCATCCTGTTCGTCCTGGCAGATACGCAGCGCCAGCGTGAACACGGGCCGTTCGAAGAGCCGGAACACCCGTTCCTGCGCCGCGCGGTCCTGGGACCGGACCGCCGTCAGCGTGTCGGAGTCGACGGCTATGGCGAATTTCGAAGACTTCATGCCCCTATGGATGCGGTGGCCCGGCAAAAGGTCACAATTGAGTTCTTGCCGGCTGGCCACATAATCAGTGACGGGCTGGATATAATGCCCGGAGACGCGATCCGCGGCGATGACGCCACGTTGAACCGGGGTCGTCGAGACTGCCTGAACCCGCATCCCGCGGGCTGTGGAAAGGACCCGATCAGACTCGTACGATGAGTGACCCGGAAGAACATCTAGAACAGGGCGTAGCGCTTGAGGAGTCGCGTCCAGAAGTCAAGCGACCGCCACTCTACAAGGTGTATCTCATCAATGACGACTATACCCCGATGGAGTTTGTCGTCGACGTTCTCATGTATTTCTTTGGCATGACCAAGGAGAAGGCGACCCAGGTCATGCTGCAGGTGCACTATCGCGGCAAGGGCGTCTGTGGCGTCTTCAGCCGCGAAATCGCCGAGACGAAGGTCAACCTCGTCAACGATCATGCGCGGGAGAACCAGCACCCGCTGATGTGCTCGATGGAGGAGGTCTGAGGGCCACAGCCGACGGAGATCGGAGGAGAACGGACCATGGGATCGACGGTCCGAGATGAAAGGGGCAGGAAAACAGCGGGTCTTTGACCCCGGAGCAGACGGATAGCCTATGTTCAGCAAGGATCTCGAGCAGACGATCAGCCAGAGCTACAAGCGGGCACGCGCCCGCCGGCACGAATTCATGACCGTCGAGCATCTCTTTCTCGCGCTGCTCGACAACCCGTCGGCCGTCAATGTATTGACCGCCTGCGGCGCCAATCTCGAGGTGCTGCGCCAGGAGCTGAAGGACATCATCGAGCAGACGGTGCCGGTGCTTCCTGGCAGCGACGAGCGCGACACCCAGCCGACACTCGGCTTCCAGCGCGTGCTCCAGCGCGCCGTTTACCATGTCCAATCCTCGGGGAAGAAGGAGGTCACCGGCGCCAACGTTCTGGTGGCGATCTTCGGCGAGAAGGACTCGCACGCGGTATATTTCCTCCACAAGCAGGACATCTCCCGCCTTGACGTCGTGAACTACATTGCTCACGGCGTGACCAAGCTCGGCAGCGACGCAGCCGCGGGCAACGCGGAGGTCGAGGCGGAGAACGGCGAGGGCCGGAAGGCCAATCCACTGGCGCAGTTCGCGACCAATCTCAACGAGCTGGCCGAGGCGGGCAAGATCGATCCGCTCATCGGGCGCGACAAGGAGATCGAGCGCACGATCCAGGTGCTTTGCCGGCGTCGCAAGAACAACCCGCTGTTCGTGGGTGAGGCCGGCGTGGGCAAGACAGCGCTGGCCGAGGGACTGGCCAAGCGCATCGTCGATGGCGAAGTGCCCGACGTCCTTTCCGATGCCGTCATCTACGCCCTCGACCTGGGCTCGCTGGTTGCCGGCACCAAGTATCGCGGCGACTTCGAGAAGCGACTGAAGAACGTCATCACCCAGCTCAAGAGCGACCCGGGCGCGATCCTGTTCATCGATGAAATTCACACGATCATCGGTGCTGGCGCCGCTTCCGGCGGCGTGATGGACGCCTCGAATCTGATCAAACCCGTGCTGGCCTCCGGCGAACTCCGGTGCATCGGCTCCACGACCTTCCAGGAGTTTCGCGGCATCTTCGAGAAGGATCGGGCGCTTGCCCGCCGCTTCCAGAAGATCGATATCGTCGAACCGACCGTCGAGGAGACCATCGAGATCCTCCAGGGACTCAAGACCCGCTTCGAGGACTACCACCAGGTCAAATACAGCAACGGCGCGCTTGAGTCAGCAGCGTCGCTGTCGGCGCGGCACATCAACGATCGCTACCTCCCGGACAAGGCCATCGACGTCATCGACGAGGCCGGGGCGCGCCAGCGCTTGCTGCCGACCGAGGAGCGCACCGAGCTCCTCCTGGAAGAGGACATCGAATACGTCGTCGCGCGGATGGCGCGGATCCCGCCGAAGCAGGTGTCCACCTCCGACAAGGACGTGCTGCGCAACCTCGACCGGAACCTGAAGATGGTCGTCTTCGGGCAGGACAACGCCATCGACGCCCTTGTCGCGGCCATCAAGATGTCGCGTACGGGCCTCGGCGAGCCTGACAAGCCGGTGGGGAGCTTCCTGTTTGCCGGGCCGACCGGCGTCGGCAAGACCGAGGTCACCCGCCAGCTGGCGCTGCAGATGGGCATCGAACTCATCCGCTTCGACATGTCGGAATACATGGAAGCCCACACGGTCTCGCGCCTCGTCGGTGCGCCGCCGGGCTACGTGGGCTTCGACCAGGGTGGTCTGCTGACCGAGGCGGTCACGAAGTCACCGCACAGCGTGCTGCTCCTGGACGAGGTCGAGAAGGCGCACCCCGACGTCTTCAACCTGCTGCTGCAGGTCATGGACCACGGGACGCTGACGGACACCAACGGCCGTGCCGCCGATTTCCGCAACGTGATCCTCGTGATGACGACGAACGCTGGGGCCGAGCGCGCCAGCCGGCGGACGATCGGCTTCCGGACCCAGGATCATTCGACCGATGCGCTCGAGGAGATTCGGAAGAAGTTCACGCCGGAGTTCCGCAACCGCCTGGACTCGATCATCCAGTTCGCGGCGCTCGACTTCGACGTGATCCTCCGCGTGGTCGACAAGTTCATCATCGAACTGGAAGCCCTGCTGCACGAGAAGCAGGTGTCGCTCACCGTGGATTCCGACGCGCGGACCTGGCTGGCCGAGCACGGCTTCGACCCGCAGATGGGCGCACGTCCGATGACGCGCGTGATCCAGGAGCAGGTGAAGCGCCCGCTGGCCGACGAACTGCTCTTCGGCGAGCTTGCCGCGGGTGGCTCGGTGACGCTGACGGTCGAGGAAGGCGAACTGAAGATCTCGACGAAGGCCGCGGAAGCGCAGCCGGCCGAGGAAGCCTAGGCGGGTATCGAACGGCGCCCTGCGGGGCGCCGCTTCACGTGCGCAGGCGGTAGGTGATGCGACCCTTCGACAGATCGTAGGGGGTCATTTCGACCTTGACCCGGTCGCCGGTCAGGATACGGATGTAGTGCTTGCGCATGCGCCCAGAGATGTGGGCGGTGATCACGTGTCCGTTGTCGAGTTCGACACGGAACATCGTGTTGGGCAGGGAGTCGAGGACCACCCCTTCCATTTCGATGACGTCTTCTTTAGCCATGGGCTCTCGGATGCGGAAAAGCGGGCATTGTAATGATCCCCCCGGGTGATTCCAATGTCGGCGGCCCGGCGTCCGACGGGTGGCTTCAATCCGGGAGCAGTTCGGCAAGCTGAATCGTCGCCCGTCCGAGCGACTGCTCCGGACGCTCGACGGTCCACAGCGCCAGCGCATCGAGGAACTTCTCGCGGGTCCAGTGTTCGGCGCCGAGGCGCCCCAGGTGCCCGGAGGCGACCTGCGCATCGATGAGCCGGTAGCCGCAGCGCGCCAGCCACCGCCCCAGGCCGATCAGGGCGACCTTCGAACCGTTGGTCTCCGCGCTGAACATCGATTCGCCGAAAAACACCCGGCCCATGGCGACTCCGTAGACGCCACCCAGTGTCCGACCGCCGAGGCGGGCTTCGGCACAGTGGGCTGTCCCTTCCTCGAAGAGCCGCTCGTAGGCGACGCCCATCTCGTCGGTGATCCAGGTGCCGGCATCGTCGTCCCGGGGCGCGGCGCAGGCCGCGACAACTCCGGGAAAATCTCCGTCGATGACCAGTTCGCAGCGGTGACCGCGAAGCCAACGGGCCAGCCGGCGGGACAGGTGGATGTCACCGGGGCGGAAGACCGTGCGTGGATCCGGACTCCACCAGAGGATCGGCTGGCCGTCGCTGTACCAGGGGAAGATGCCCCGTCGGTAGGCCTCGCGCAGCCGGTCGCAGCCCAGATCGCCGCCCGCCGCCAGCAAGCCGTCAGGGTCGACGAGCGCCGTTTCCGGGTCCGGGAAGGAATCCGGCGGGGACCCGGCGCGGATCCAGGGAATCATGGCCGGGTCATCATGGGTAGGCCGAGAGGTCTCGCAGGGCCTCGCCGTCGGCGTCGAACTGCGTCTCCTCGAACACGAGATGCCGTCGCACCGCGTCGGTGAGGGCGTCGTCGGCGAACCAGTGGAGCGTGGACACGGCCGTGGGCTCGAAGCCACGCGCGATCTTGTGGGTGCCCTGCGCGCCGGGCTCGAAGGCGCTGAGGCCTTTCTCGATGGCGTACTCGATGCCCTGGTAATAGCATGTCTCGAAGTGGACGAAGGGCGTCTCGTCGATGGTGCCCCAGTAGCGGCCGTAAAGCGTCGTTTCGGACTGAAAGAACAGGGCGCCGGCCGCCACCTCGCCGTCCGGGTTGATGGCGAGCACGAGCAGCGTCTGGTCGCCGAGACGCTCGCGCCAGGCTTCGAAAACGGCCTCGTTCAGCGTCGACCAGTTGCCCTTGTCAGCGAAGGTCCGCGCCTGGAACAGCGCCATGCGACGCCACTGTTCCGGCGTCGCGTCGCGGCCGCGGATGCGCTCGAAGCGCCACCCCTGGGCCTGGGCGCGCTTGCGTTCCTGGCGGATGTTCTTGCGCTTGCGCCGCTTCAGCGCGTCGAGGAAATCATCGAAATCCCGGTAGCCCCGGTTGCCCCAGTGGTACTGCCAGAGGCGGCGCTCGAGAAAGCCCGCATCGAGAAAGGGCTGCCGGTCGGCCCGCGAGACGCAGCCGACGTGAACGGAGCTGAAGCCGTTCTGGCGGGCGAGGGTGGTGATCATCGCCGGCAATACGTCGCGGTGGGCGCCGAGCAGGCGTGGGCCGGTGGCCGGCGTGTACGGCGGTCCGATGAAAACCTTGGGGTAGTAGTCGCGGCCGGAACGCTCAGCGGCCGCGGCCCAGTGCCAGTCGTAGATGAACTCGCCGTGCGAGTGGCCCTTGATGTAGACCGGTGCGGCGCCGACGAGGCGGTCGTCAACGTGCAGGCGCACGTGCATGGGTTGCCAGCCCGTTTCCGGTGACGTGCAGCCCTGCTGTTCGAGCGAATGGAGAAACCCGTAGGAGACGAAGGGATCGCCACCCTCGACCAGGTCGTCCCAGTGCTCCGGTTCGACCTCGTCCAGCGGTCCCAGCCGCAGCTCCAAGGGTCAGGCGACGGCGCTTGCCGCCGTCTCGCTGGTGGCTTCGTCCTCGAGAGATTCGAGATACTTCTCGGCGTCGAGCGCCGCCATGCAGCCGAACCCCGCCGACGTGATCGCCTGGCGGTAGACCTGGTCGGCGACATCCCCTGCGGCGAATACACCCGGCACGCTCGCCATCGTCGCCATGCCGTCGAGGCCGGTACGAATGGTGATGTAGCCATTCTTCATGTCGAGATCCTCCGCGAAGATGCCCGTGTTCGGGTCATGGCCGATGGCGACGAAGAATCCCTGAGAGGGGATGTCCTTGGTCTCGCCGGTCTCGACGTGCTTCACCCGGACGCCGGTGACGCCACTGTCGTCGCCGAGGACCTCGTCCACCACGTGGTCCCATTCGAGCACCACGTTACCGGTCTCGGCCTTCCGGAAGAGCTTGTCCTGGAGAATCTTCTCAGCGCGGAGGGAATCGCGTCGGTGGATCAGGGTGACCTTGCTCGCGATGTTGGACAGGTAGAGCGCCTCCTCCACGGCCGTGTTGCCGCCGCCGATGACCACGACCTCCTGGTCGCGGTAGAAGAAGCCGTCGCAGGTTGCGCAGGCGGAGACGCCCTTGCCCATGAAGGCCTCCTCGGAGGGGATGCCCAGGTAGCGGGCCGAGGCGCCGGTCGCGATGATCAGCGCGTCGCAGGTGTAGACCCCCGCGTCTCCGGTCAAGGTGAACGGGCGCTGGCTGAGATCAGCCTCGTTGATGTGATCGAAGATGACCTCGGTGTCGAAGCGCTCGACGTGGTCGAGCATGCGCTGCATGAGATCAGGACCCTGCAGGCCTTCGACATCGCCGGGCCAGTTGTCCACGTCGGTGGTCGTCGTGAGCTGACCGCCCTGCTGCATGCCGGTGATCATGACCGGCTTGAGGTTGGCGCGAGCCGCGTAGAGAGCGGCGGTGTAGCCGGCGGGGCCGGAGCCGAGAATCAGCAGGCGGACGTGTCTGGGTTCGCTCATGGCGGGTTCCTGAGTGGTCTTCGTTGTGCCGGAACCTTGGGGTGGCTCCGGCCAATTCAAGCATGCCTCCCGACCATGACCAATGCGAGACCGGGCGGCAGCGGACAGTGCGCGATCGTCACCGATCCCGCGTGAATGGTCCGTTTCTGGTCTGACCCTGGGCGTTCGCTTAGACTGCGGGGTTTAGGGCGGTTGGTTCGGGAGCTGCGGCGAGCGTGTCGCGGACGGACCATACCGGAGGGAGTTGCTTGGCGAAATCGAAGTCGAAGCCGGACGGTCTCAGCGAACATCTGACGGGGCGCCTGCGCGAGGCCGGGTTCCTCCTGCTGGGGCCCCTGGCCCTGTACCTGATCGTCGCGCTCGTGACCTACGATCCTGCCGATCCGGGCTGGTCCCGGAGCGGCACGACGGAATCCGTCCGCAACATCGGCGGGATGGCGGGGGCCTATCTCTCCGACGTCCTGCTCGCGCTGTTCGGCTATCTGGCCTTTCTGTTTCCCCTGTTCGTCCTGCTCTGGGCCGTTCAGATCCTCCGCGGACGTCGACAGGACCGGCCGCGCTCGGAGACCGTCATCCGGATCGTCGGCCTGCTGCTGACGGTGTCGGCCGGCAGTGGTCTCGGCCACCTGCATTTCTCCGGCGGATATCTCGCACCGGAGGGTGGCGGCGGCATCGTCGGTCAGACCGTCGCTGTTGTCACCGGCGGCGTCGCCGGGCATCTCGGCGCGACGCTGCTGCTCCTGGCTGCGTTTCTGGCGGGCATCACGCTCATGACAGGCCTGTCGTGGCTCAACGTCATGGACTCGATCGGGGCGCGTACGATCGGCCTGTGGGGCTGGCTGGTCGGTCGGGTCGAGGCCTTCTCCGAGTGGCGGGAAGGGCGCCGGGCCCGCAGGACCCGCGTCGAGATCCGGAAGGCGGACACCGCGAAGCGTAAGAAGCAGCCCAAACCGAAGATCGAGCCGAAGGTGTCGGCGCCAGAGCCGAGCAAGCGGGTGGCGAAGGAATCCCAGATGCCGCTCTTCGACCAGCCTGCGGCCGGCGAGATTCCGCCGCTGAGGCTGCTCGATGATCCGCCGGCTCAGAAGGAAGGATTCTCGCCCGAGGCCCTCGAGGCCCTCGCGCGCCAGGTCGAGCTGAAGCTGGCGGACTTCCGCATCGAGGTCCAGGTCGTCAACGTCTATCCGGGGCCGGTGATCACGCGTTTCGAGCTGGAACCGGCGCCTGGCGTGAAGGGTGCCCAGATCGCCAACCTCGCCAAGGACCTTGCCCGTGGGCTGTCGGTGGTCAGCGTGCGGGTCGTCGACGTGATTCCAGGCAAGTCCGTGGTGGGCCTGGAGATCCCGAACGAGAACCGGGAGATCGTCTACCTGAGCGAGACGCTGCGCTCGAAGGACTACGACGACGCGGCCTCGCCGCTGACGCTGGCGCTGGGCAAGGACATTTCTGGCAAACCGATGGTCGCCAACCTGGCGCGCATGCCGCACCTGCTCGTGGCCGGAACGACCGGGTCGGGCAAGTCGGTGGCGATCAACGCCATGGTCCTGAGCATGCTCTACAAGGCAACGCCCGAGCAGGTTCGGATGATCATGATCGATCCGAAGATGCTCGAGCTCTCGGTCTACGAGGGCATTCCGCATCTCCTGGCGCCGGTTGTGACCGACATGAAGGAGGCCGCCAACGCGCTGCGCTGGTGCGTCGCGGAGATGGAGCGGCGCTACAAGCTGATGGCGGCGGTTGGCGTGCGCAATCTCGCCGGCTTCAACCGCAAGGTGCGGGAGGGCGCGAAGGGTGGCGAGCCGCTGCTTGATCCGCTCTTCGATGCGGACGGCGCGGCGCCGGGCGAAACCGCGGAGCCCCTCGAGGAGCTCCCGATGATCGTGGTGATCATCGACGAGCTGGCGGACATGATGATGATCGTTGGCAAGAAGGTCGAGGAGCTCATCGCGCGGCTGGCCCAGAAGGCGCGGGCCTCCGGCATCCACCTGATCCTCGCGACGCAGCGTCCGTCTGTCGACGTCATCACGGGCCTCATCAAGGCCAATATCCCCACGCGAATCGCCTTCCAGGTGTCCTCCCGCGTCGACAGCCGAACCATTCTCGATCAGCAGGGCGCGGAGCAGCTTCTGGGCCACGGCGACATGCTTTACCTGCCGCCCGGCAAGGCCCACCCGGAGCGGATCCACGGCGCCTTCGTCGACGACGACGAAGTGCACGGCGTCGTCGAGTTCCTCAAGTCCCAGGGTGAACCCGACTACGCGACCGGTGTCCTAGAAGACGAGCAGACGACGTCCGATGGGCAGGTCATCAATGAATCCGGTTACCCGGAGGCCCCGCAGGACGACGCCAGCGACGAGATGTTCGACAAGGCGGTGTTCGTGGTGACGAAATCACGCCGCGCGTCGATCTCCTTCGTCCAGCGCAACCTCCGGATCGGTTACAACCGGGCGGCGCGCCTGATCGAGGAGATGGAGGCGCAGGGGATCGTCAGCGCGCCGGAGCACAACGGCAATCGCGAAGTGCTGGCACCGCCGCCGCCGGGAGACTGATTTCGTGCAACGTGCCTTGCTTCTTGCTCTGCTGCTGGCCAGCAGCGCGTCCGCCAACGACCCCGATCGCGCCATCGCCCTGATCCAGGATCTCGACGGCCTGCGCGCCGAGTTTCGGCAGGAGGTCCGCGACGAGGTCGGCTTACCCATCGAGGAATCCACGGGCCGATTCGCCCTCCAGGCCCCCAACCTGTTTCGCTGGCATTACCTCACGCCCTACGAGCAGCTCATCGTGGCCGATGGCGAGCGAGTCTGGCTCTACGACGTCGACCTCGAGCAGGTGACGGTCCGGGACCAGCAGGCCGCTGCGGCATCGTCACCGCTGCACGTATTGACCGAACCCGAAACGCTCGATGAGCGCTTCGTGGTCGACTACGCCGAGGCCGGGGAGGGGAACACGCTGATCAATCTGTCGCCCCGGATGCCCGACTCCGATTTCGAGCGCATCGGGCTGCTGTTCGAGGGCGAAGCGCTGCGCGAGTTGATCATCGACGACAAGTTCGGGCAGCGCACGGCGATCCTGTTCGCGGGCATCGAAATCAACCCGGAAGCCTCGCCGGAGGCGTTTCGCTTTACGCCTCCCGAGGACGTCGACGTCCTCGGCCTCGAAGAACTCCTCGAAGGCATGCCCGGCGACGACTCCGGTCCGTGAACGAGTTCGACCTCTACGTTCACCCGCTGGCGGATCGTCTTCGGCCGGCGCAGATCGACGACGTGGCAGGGCAGGATCACCTCCTGGGCGAGGGGAAGCCGCTCCGCCAGGCGATCGACGCCGGTAGCGTCCACTCGATGATCTTCTGGGGTCCTCCAGGCTGTGGGAAGACCACACTGGCCCGGATCGTCGCAACCGCGACCGACGCCGACCTGATCGCGATTTCTGCCGTGCTCTCGGGCGTTGCCGATATCCGCAAGGCCATCGATGCAGCCCGGAGCAACAGTGTTCTGGGAGTTCGGACCATCCTGTTCGTCGATGAAGTTCATCGGTTCAACAAGGCCCAGCAGGATGCGTTCCTGCCGCACGTCGAATCCGGCCTCGTGACGTTCATCGGCGCCACCACCGAAAACCCGTCCTTCGAGGTCAACAACGCGCTGCTCTCGCGGGTGAAGGTCTATGTCCTGAAGGCCCTCGACGAGGCGGCGCTTGCCGACGTCCTCCGGCGCGCGGTGGCCGACGACGATGCCCTGGCCGACATCACGATCAGCGACGCGGCGATCATGCATCTCGCGCGGGTGGCCGACGGCGATGCCCGCCGGGCGCTGAATTTCCTGGAAATTGCAGCCCAGCTGGCGGTCGCCGGCGAGGTTTCCCTAGAAGCCGTGCAGGAGGCAAGTGCCCAGACGCTGCGCCGCTTCGACAAGGGCGGCGATGCCTTCTACGATCAGATTTCGGCCCTGCACAAGAGCGTCCGATCGAGCAATCCCGACGCGGCGCTCTACTGGTTCGCGCGCATGCTCGACGGCGGCTGTGATCCCCGTTATCTGGCGCGGCGCATCGTGCGCATGGCGACCGAGGACGTCGGCACGGCCGATCCCCGGGCCCTCGGTATCACGCTGGACGCCTGGCAGGCCTTCGAGCGTCTCGGGAGCCCGGAGGGCGAGCTTGCGCTCGCGAACGCGGTTGTCTACCTCTCGTGCTGTCCCCGCAGCAACGCGGTCTACAAGGGGTTCTCGAAGGCCCAGCGGCTGGCCAAGGAGAGCGGCTCCCTGGACGTGCCAATGCACCTGCGCAACGCACCCACCAAGCTCATGAAGTCCCTGGGTCACGGGAAGGGCTATCGCTACGACCATGACCACGAAGGGGGCGTCGCGCCGGGCCAGATCTGCTTCCCGGAGGAGCTCGGTGAGCAGATCCTCTACGAGCCGGTCGAGCGTGGCATGGAGCTCCGGATCGCCGAGCGCCTTGCCGAGATCCGACGGCTTCGGCAGCCCGGCTGAAGGGTCATCCATCGGTTCGGTTGCTTCCCCGACGGGGGTTTGCTGCAATATTGCGTTCCGCACCACCCGAACTCACTGACCCATGATTGATCCGCAGCTTTTCCGCACGCGTCTCGACGACGTGGGCGCAGCGCTGGCTCGCCGCGGCGCTCCTTTCGACTCGGCGGCGTACGAGGCGCTCGAAGCGCGTCGCAAGGCCACCCAGGTCTCGACCGAACAGCTCCAGAAGGACCGCAACGACCGCTCGAAGGGCATCGGTCAGGCCAAGGCCCGGGGCGAGGACATCGCGCCGTTGCTCGAGGAGGTCGGCCGCATCAAGGCCGCCCTCGAGAGCAACAGCTCCGAGCTGGCGACAATCCAGACGGAGCTCGAGGCCCTGTACCTGACGCTGCCGAATCTCCCGGCCGACGACGTCCCGGACGGCAAGGACGAGAACGACAACGTGGAGGTCGCGCGCTGGCGTAAACCGCCGAGCTTTGACTTCGATGCTCGCGATCACGTCGCGCTCGGCGAGATCAGCGGCCAGCTCGACGCCGAGACGGCGGCGAAGCTGTCCGGTAGCCGCTTCACGCTGCTCCGCGGACCGCTGGCTCGCCTGCACCGGGCGCTGGCGCAGTTCATGCTCGATCTCCACGTGACCGCGCACGGCTACGAGGAAATCAACGTCCCGCTGCTCGTGGGCGAGGCGGCCATGCGCGGGACCGGTCAGCTGCCCAAGTTTCGGGACGATGCCTTCGTCACCGAAGACGAGCGGTTCCTGATTCCGACCGCGGAAGTCACGCTGACCAATATCGCGGCGGACGAGATTCTCGATATCGAGTCGCTGCCGCTGCGCATGACCGCGCACACGCAGTGCTTCCGTCGCGAGGCGGGCTCCTACGGCAAGGACACCCGGGGCATGATCCGTCAGCACCAGTTCGAGAAGGTCGAACTCGTGCAGATTGCCCATCCGGATCGATCCTTCGAGGCGCTCGAGGAACTGACCGGGCACGCGGAGGCGGTGCTCCAGGCCCTTGAGCTCCCATACCGCAAGATGATCCTCTGCACCGGGGACATGGGCTTCTCGGCGGCAAAGACCTACGACCTCGAGGTCTGGCTGCCCGGGCAGAATGCCTACCGCGAGATCTCGTCCTGCTCGAACTGCACGGACTTCCAGGCCCGGCGCATGAAGGCCCGCTATCGGGATGCCGAGACCGGCAAGCCGCGGCTCGTGCACACGCTGAACGGGTCCGGGCTGGCCGTGGGCCGGGCCCTGGTCGCCGTCATGGAGAACAACCAGGAGGCGGACGGCAGCATCAAGATTCCCGAACGGCTGCGGCCCTATCTGGGGGGCGCGGACCGCATCGCAGTCTGACAGGCCGATTCAGGATCCGGCACAACGAAAAAGGCCCGCAAGTCGCGGGCCTTTCTCTTTGCGGTCGGCCGATGCAGGCCGAGCCCCGTCCTAGTCCTCGCCGGCGAAGACGCCCAGCAGGTGGAGCAGGCTGGTGAACAGGTTGTAGATCGAGACGTACAGCGTCACCGTCGCCATGATGTAGTTGGTCTCACCGCCACGGGCAATCTGCTGCGTCTCGTAAAGGATCAGGCCCGCCATCAGCAGCATGAACATCGACGAGACCGCCAGCGATAGCGCCGGGATCTGCAAGAAGATGTTCGCGAGCGCCGCAATGAAGGCCACGAGGATCCCGATGAACAGGAACTTGCCCATGCCGCTGAAGTCGCGCTTGGTCGTCAGGGCGATGCCCGACATGGCAAGGAAGATCACGCCGGTGCCCCCGAGGGCGAGCATGATGATCTCGCTGCCGTTGGACAGGAAGTTCATGTAGGCGTTGAGCAGCGGCCCGAGGGTCAGGCCCATGAAGCCGGTCAGCGCGAACACTGACAAGATGCCCCAGGCGCTGTTGCGCAGCCAGGAGGTCAGGAAGAGCAGGGCGAAGTAGCCGCCCAGGGTGATCAGCGGACCCATGAACGGGAAGTTCATCTTCATGGCGACAAACGCCATGGCGCCGCTGAACAGCAGCGTCATCGACAGCAACAGATAGGTGTTGCGCAGGACGCTGTTGATCTGAACCGACGAGGCCGCTGTCTGCGACGCGTAGCCGAGGTTGTTCTGCATCACGATCCTCCAGTAGGAATCCTTGTCGCCCGGTCCGGCCGGGCAGTCAACGTCACCGTTGGACTACGGTTCACGTCGAAAGTTGCCCAATTGTAGCGCAGACGATCATCGGGGATACGTGAAATTCGCTTCCCGACAAATCGATTTTTTCGATGCTTCATCAACCCGCCGGCGGCAGGCCCACCATCCCGCTGTTCACCCAGAGGTGCACATAGATGCTCGCCACGTAGCCCACGGCGATGGCCGGCGTCCACTTCAGGTGACCGAAGAAGGTGTAGGCGCCGCGCGCCTGGCCCATGAGGGCGACGCCCGCTGCCGAACCGATCGACAGCATGCTGCCGCCCACGCCCGCTGTCAGCGTGACGAGAAGCCACTGCATCAGGTCCATCTCCGGCTGCATCTGCAGCACGGCCACCATGACCGGGATGTTGTCGACGATGGCCGACAGCACGCCGACGAGGGCGTTGGCAATGGTCGGCCCAAGGTCGATGTACATGTAGCCCGAGACCAGGTTGAGATAGCCGATAAAGCCGAGACCGCCGACGCACATGATCACGCCGAAGAAGAAGAGCAGCGTGTCCCACTCGGCGCGGGCGACATGGCGGAAGCTGTCGAACGCGGTCACGTCGCCCGCGGAGCCGTAGTTCGCGGAATCGGCCGGGGTCGGCACGTGCGTTCGGCGCAGGTAGTAGCCGAAGAACTTCAGGTAGGCGAGGCCGGTCATCATGCCGAGGAACGGCGGCAGATGGAGGAAGTTGTGGAAGCTCACCGCCGTGGCGATGGTGCAGGCGAACAGGAACATGATCCGTCGGGCGCCGCGCTTCATGCTGATCTGCTGCGACGACACCGCGGGTTTGTCCTCCGGGATGGCGAAGTGCATCACTGCCGCGGGAATGATGTAGTTCACAACCGACGGAATGAACAGGCTGAAGAAGGTCGCGAACTCGACGAGACCCTTCTGCCAGACCATGAGCGTCGTGATGTCGCCGAAGGGGCTGAAGGCGCCGCCGGCGTTGGCCGCCACTACGATATTCACGCACGAGATGCCGACGAACCGGGGATTGTCCTTGCCAACGGCCATCACGACGGCGCACATGACCAGGGCGGTCGTGAGGTTGTCGATGATCGGCGAGAGGAAGAAGCTCAGCACGCCCGTGATCCAGAAGAGCTGTCGGTAGCTGAACCCGCGCGACACCAGCCAGGAGCGCAGCGCCTCGAAGATGTTGCGCTCGCTCATGGCGTTGACGTAGGTCATCGCGGCAAGAAGGAAGAGGAACAGTTCGCCGAATTCGATCAGGAAGTGGCGCACCGCTTCCTCGGCAGCGTGATCGTAGCCGGCCTTCGAGTAGGCGGCCGCGATGAGGACCCAGATGATGCCCGCCGCGAGGATGACCGGTTTGGACTTGCGGAGGTGGGTAAATTCCTCGGCGATCACCAGCGAATAGGCCGCGACGAAGATCGCGATAGCCGTGTAGCCGACCCAGCTCGTCGTAAGGTCGATCGAGTTGCCCGCGCCGGCCGCGAGGCCGAGGCTAGGCAGCAGCATCCCGGCAATGCCGGTCAGCAGCGCAATGGCGCGAAAAGTCATGCGAAGGGCGCCCCCAGATCAAAAGGTTCGAAATGTTAGCCGATCGGGGAGCCGGCGAAAAGCACGGTCGGCAAGGCCGACACCGCGAGTACCCTCGGTCATCCGGTGCTGCCGGCGGCAGGCCGATCCGGGGGCGGAACGGTTTCGGGGAAGATTTCGGGACGCGTCGGTGGCATACTGGTTTGGCGATCGTCCGCAAGCGCGATCGTCGGGGGACGGATGCTTGTTGTCCGTACGAGCTGGGGCTTCACCATGGGGAGCGGTGATGATGCGATACACGGTCTTTCTGTTGGGTTTTCTGACGTTTGCGGCCTGGGCGCAGGATCCGCCCCTGCCGACCGCTGCCGAGCACAAGCACATGGGGGTTGCGACCTGCGCGAGCAGCACCTGTCACGGCTCGGTGCAACCGTTCCGCGATTCCAACGTCATGCAGAACGAATTCGCGGTCTGGCAGAACGAGGACCCGCATGCCGGCGCCTACAAGATCCTCGAGGATCCGCAGTCCGAGCGGATCGCGAAGAATCTCGGAATCGGCGATCCCACCGAAGCCGATATGTGCCTCGACTGCCATGCGGACAACGTGCCGGCCGAGAAGCGCGGTGAGAAATTCCAGCTGAGCGACGGCGTTGGCTGCGAAGGCTGCCACGGTGGCTCCGAGCAGTGGCTGTCCTCCCATGCTTCCGGGACCGCGACCCACGAGGAGAACCTGGACCTGGGTCTCTATCCGACCGAGGATCCGGTGGCGCGCGGGAAGCTCTGCCTGTCCTGCCACCTGGGCAACAAGGATCAGATGATCACGCACCGGATCATGGGTGCGGGTCATCCGCGGCTGGCCTTCGAGCTCGACAACTTCACCTGGATGTTCGCCCACTTCGAGGTGGACGATGACTACATTGCCCGGAAGGGCGACATCGACGGTGCACGTGACTGGGGCGTGGGTCAGGGCGTCGCCGCACTGACGCAGCTCGAGACGCTGCTCGACGATGATTCCGGCTGGTCCGGGATCTTCCCCGAGCTCGTGCTCTTCGACTGCCATGCGTGTCACAACACGATGTTCCCGGCGAAGTGGGTGCCGCGCCGGAGCACGGGTCTCGGCCCGGGCGTGGTGCGGTACAACGACGCCAACCTACTCATGTTCCGGCACGTTGTCGCCTCCGTCGACCAGGACCTCGCGTCGACGCTCCAGCAGCAGACCCGCGACCTTCACCGCGCGACCGGACGGGGTCGGGGCGAGACCGAAGCCGCAGCCCGCGCGCTGGTCGGCACGGTCGACAATGCGCTGAACCAGCTCCGCAGCAAGCAGTTCGACGGCAGCACGCTGCAGGCGATCTTCGCCAGCCTGGTCCGCGATGGTGAGCGGGGCGAATTCCGGGATTACGCGACGGCCGAGCAGGCCGCGCTCGCGGTGGACACGGTGCTGCTCGCCTTCGAGTCTTCGGGGGTAATCGGCGCCGAGGAATACGAGCGTCTGCGCACGCAGGCGGAGGGGCTTTACAACGCGACGGAGAACGAGGACGCGTACCAGCAGGGGCGGTTCGTGTCCGCGCTGAAGTCCCTCAATGCCGCGATGAACTGAACAGGGCCTTGCCGCGCAGGCGCGGTACAGGCAGCATAGGTCCGCCAAGGCGCGAGGCACGGCCTCGCGCTTTGTCGTAGAAGACCGGTTGTGTCGGCTCCTGTCGACGGCGAACCGGCAGTCAACGAGACCGCTGACGACGTTGGGGCGGTCTTTTCGTGCGGCAGCATGCCGCGCAGGTGTTTGAGGCTTGCATGGCGAATCCCGAAATTCCCGGGTACAGCATCGTTCGAGAACTGGGCGCCGGTGGCATGGCCCAGGTCTATCTCGCGGTCCAGGAGAACCTACACCGTGAGGTAGCGCTCAAGGTCATGATTCCGGGGCTCTCGGTCGATGAGATTTCCTGTCACCGGTTTCTCAAGGAAGGCCGCATCGCGGCACAGCTCAATCATCAGAACCTGCTCACCGTCTACGACATCGGCGTGCATGAGGAGCAGTACTACATGGCGTCCGAGTTCCTGCCCGGCGGGACGGCCAGGGACCGATTGAATGACGGTCTGAAGCTCGACGACGTCATCAAGATCATCTCGGACATCGCCCAGGGTCTTCAGTACGCGCACTCGAAGGGCTTCGTGCATCGCGACGTCAAGCCGGGCAACTTGCTGTTCCGGGCCAACGGCGAGTGTGTGCTCGGGGATTTCGGTATTGCGAAATCCGTCGACTCCACCACCAATGCGACCCAACTCGGCACGTCCATCGGCACGCCGCACTACATGAGTCCGGAGCAGGCCAAGGGCGAGAAGGTCGATCACCGAACCGATCTCTACTCGCTCGGCATCTTGTTCTACGAGCTACTGACGGGCAAACCACCGTTCGATGCCGATGACCCCTTCACGGTCGCGCTCGCTCAGATCAACGAGCCGGTACCCAAGATGGAAGACGAGAATGCTCGCTTCCAGCAGGTCATCGAAAAGCTCATGGAGAAGAACCGCGATGAGCGGTACGACTCCGCGGACGCCTTCCTTGAGGATCTCGAGGTCCTCACCGGTCACGTGGGTGCAGGGCGCAAGACAACTCGCAAGAAGGTGCCCTCGTCGCAGATGAACATCGGCGTTGGCACGCCTGGTGCAGGCGGCAAGGTGGGTCGGATCGTAGGCGCCATCGTGCTGGTTGCGATGGTCAGCTACGGCGGCTTTGCGATCTACAAGGGCTTTGTCGGCCCGGGCGGCGAGACTAACGATCCCGTCGTCGAGGACTCGCGCGACGGGCAGGTGGCCACGTTGCTTCAGCGGGCGGAAGACGCCATCGGCGAATTGCGCTTCTTCTCGCCGGAGGGTCAGAGCGCCATCGACTTTCTGGAAGAGGCCCTCCGGGTCGATCCGACGAACACGGCCGCGCGATCGCGGCTGAGCGGCTTGGTCGCCCTCGCGGAGCAGGCAGCCGAAGGACTCTGGGAGCAGGGCCAAGGTGACGACGCCCGTCGCATCGTCAGCGAGGGTCTCAAACGCTACCCCTCGGATCCGGGCCTGCGCTACCTGCTCGGACGGATGGATTCCCAGCCGAGCGGCCAGCCGACCTCGACGCCCGCGCCGGCTCAGGCCGGCGGCGACCTCGAGGACACGCTCGCGCGCGCGACCCGCCTCGTATCGCTCGGTGAACTGGCGGAAGCGACCAAGCTCTATCGGCAGGTCCTGACCCAGGATCCGGGCAACGCCGCTGCGGAAACGGCTCTGGACCGCATCGCCGGACAGTGGGCCGTGGCGGCCCAGAACGTCTTCCGGCAGGGGCAGCTCGAAACTGCGAAGAGCATGGTGGAGCAGGGGCTCGCCGCGCGCCCGGACGACGCCCGGCTCAATGAACTCGCCGAGCAGATCGAGGCGGCGCTCAGCGAAGGATAGCGGTCCAGCTCCCCCGCGGGGGGTCAGCCGCCGCCCTTGAGCAGCCGTGCCTTGTCCCGCGACCAGTCGCGATCGCGTTCGTCCCGACGCTTGTCGTGCAGCTTTTTGCCCTTGGCCAGGGCAACCTCGACCTTCGCTCGGCCGTTCTTCCAGTACATCGCCACAGGAATCGCAGCGTAGCCCTTGCGCTCGACCGCGCCGATCATGCGATCGATTTCGCGCCGATGCAGCAGGAGGCGTCGCGTGCGGGTCGGGTCCGGCGTGATGTGGGTTGACGCAGTCGGCAGCGGATCGATGCGGGCGCCAAACAGAAACGCTTCGCCGTCCTTGAGCAGGACATAGCAATCCGCGAACTGGATCCGGCCGTCCCGGAGTGCCTTGACTTCCCAGCCCTCGAGCGAGATCCCCGCCTCGAGTCGGTCCTCGAGGTGATATTCGAACCGCGCGCGCTTGTTCAGCGCGATGGTGCTGCCGCCTGCAGACGGTTTCGCTGACTTGCCCATAGGCGGCGCATTGTGCGTGAATCGTGGGCGGGTTGAAAGCGAGTATCGTTGCCAGTGAGCGAGACGGTGGAAGTCGAGGTGGCCTATGCCGAGCCGGATCGCCAGGCGCTCGTGGTGGTCCATCTACCCGTCGGCAGCACGGTCCGTGACGCTATCGCTGCGTCCGAGCTCGCCCGGCGATTTCCGGGCATGCAGATCGACGACGGCCACGTCGGCATCTTCTCGCGCCGCTGTCGACTCGACGATGCGGTGGCGGACGGCGACCGGGTGGAGATCTATCGGGATCTCACGGCTGATCCCAAGGAGACCCGGCGCGCGCTGGCCGCACTCGGTCAGAAGGGGGCGTGAATCAGGCTTCGGCGTCGTCGTCGCCGTCGCCGTCGCCCGAAATCTCGGCGCCCGCAGGCTTCATGTCGCCCTCGATGCGGACCAACCGATCCTCTTCGAAGGAGAGCGTGAGCACCGTGCGCGTGATTCGCTCGCCTCGCCGATCAAAGGTCGAGATGTAATCCCAGCGATCCTGCCTGAACGGACTGTTGATCGCGGGCGTGCCGAGAATAAGGGAGACCTGGCGCTTGGTCATGCCCGGCCGGAGTTCGTCCACGAGGCGCTGATCCAGCACGTTGCCCTGCTGGATATCGATCTTGTAGATGAAGTTGCAACCACCGAGCAACAGCACGGCGGCGAGCAGCACGTAGCGGACCAATGGAAAAACCTCGCAGCTCCCAAGGCCGCGGATGATACAATACGGCGCTCCGCCTACGCCATTAATCGAACGTTAAGTGAGGGTGTCTTGCAACAGAAGGATCTCAAGAAAGCCGGGTTCAAGGTCACGCTGCCCAGGATCAAGATCCTGGAGATCCTCGAATCGAACGACGAGCGGCATCTGTCCGCGGAGGACATTTACCGCCTGCTGATGGACAACGGCGAGGACATCGGACTCGCGACCGTGTACCGGGTACTCAACCAGTTCGAAGCCGCAGATCTCGTCGTCAAGCACAATTTCGAGGGCGGCCAGTCGGTCTACGAACTGGATCGCGGCGAGCACCACGACCACATGGTCGACATCGACACGGGCGAGATCGTCGAGTTTCACAACGAGGAGATCGAGCGCATTCAGCGCGAGATCGTGGCCAAGCACGGTTTCATCCTCGAAGACCACAGCCTCGTGCTGTACGTGCGCAAAAAGCCCGAAAGCGACTGACGGCTGCCACGGCGCCGCGCGGATTCAGGCGTCCGCAGGTGCCGCCAGCATCTCGCGCGCGTGATCCCGGGTGGTGTCCGTGATCTCCCGCCCGCCCAGCATCCGAGCGATTTCCTCGACTCGTTCGTCGTCTCCAAGCGGGATCACAGCGGTACGCGTCTCTCCAGCGACGCTGGTCTTCTCGACGCGGCAGTGCTGGTGGCCGCGGGAGGCCACCTGGGGCAGGTGGGTCACGCAGAGGACCTGCTGATCGGCAGCGAGGTCCCGCAACCGATCACCGACCAGCGCCGCGACGCTGCCGCCAACGCCGCTGTCGACCTCGTCGAAGATCAGGGTGTGGACCCGATCGCCGGCCAGGGAGACGCGGATGGCGAGGCCGATGCGCGACAGCTCGCCCCCTGAGGCGACCCGCGCAAGCGGGCGTGGCGGCTGCCCGGCGTTGGCCGACACGAGGAAGGTGGCGCCGTCGATGCCACCAATCCGTGGCTCGATCGACTCATCGGCCGAGACACTGACCTCGAAGCGGCCCTCGGCCATCCCCAGCTCGCGCATGAAGCCCGTGATTGTCTTGCCGAGAACCGCGGCGGCCTTTCCCCGACTCTTGCTGAGGCGCCGGCTGGCCCGGAGCCACTGGTCCGCGAGGCTGTCGACCGTCTCGACAAGACGGGCCTCCTCGTCGACGGCGCCGGCGGCACGCTCCAGGCGGGCCTTGAGTTCGGCGAAGCGTTCG
>JBCCZC010000029.1:0-23918 GCA_039188505.1 Pseudomonadota bacterium
AGCGCCAGCTTCGCGCGACGTCGCTCGATCGTCGTCCCCACGTGCTGCGCGACGAAGGTGAGCAGGCGCTTGTCGGCCTCGCCGTAGACGATGCCCGCGTCGTAGCTCTGGACGACGAGGGCGCCGATCACGCGCTCGCCGGCGCGGAGCGGCACACCCAGCCACGCCTGGGACGGCGAGCCGCGTGCACCCGCGGGGAGATCACTCTCGGTCGCCAGCCAGAGTAGGGGTTCCCCCCTGAAGTAGACCCGCAGCGTCGGACCGACGTTCTCCTTCGACTCGGGGATGTCGAGGGGCGCAGTCGAATCATCGACGTCGTCGACGTAGTAGACGAACTCGAGCAACCGTCGCCGCTCGTCCGCGAGTGCGATGTACATGTTGCGGGCGTAGATGAGCTCGCCAATGACGGCATGGAGCCGCGGATAGAGCTCTTTCAGCGTGAGGGCCTCACTGGCGAGGCTCGTAATCTCGAAGAGCGCACGCTGCAGTCGCTCGCCGCGACGGCGCTCCTCGATCTGCTCCTCCAGTTCTCGCGTTCGCAGCTGCACGCGAGCCTCCAGCTCGTCGTTGAGCCGCCGGAGCGCCCGGTCGGCTTGCCGCTGCTCGAGCTGGGCGGTGACGTGATCGCAGACGAAAAGCAGCAGCTGTTCGTCATCCTCGGTATAGCAGATCGCGGGATCGTAGCTCTGGACGACCACTGCGCCCACGATGTGCTCGCGGCCACGCAGGGGTGCTCCCATCCAGTCCGCGGCCGGACTCCCGATGCGCTTGAGGCCGAGCGATGCCCGGATTTCCAGCACCTCCTCCGGCGTCAGGTGGCGCAGCTTCCCCTCGCGTGCAACCCAGCCGGTGAGCGAGTTCTCGATCTCCGCCTGCGGCCGCTTGTTGATGGTTGCTGGCGTCAGATCGGTATCGACGCTGTCACGGTAGTACTCGAAACGCAGCTCCCCGCTTTCGGGCGCGCGGATCGCGATAACGAAGTTCTCGGCATACATGAGCGAGGAGACGATGCGATGAAGATCGGCGTAGAAGGCATCGAGTTCGAACGTGGTGCGGGTGAGGTTCGAGATCTCGAACAGTGCCTCACGGAGGCGATTCGCCCGCGCCAGCTCACGCGCCAGCCCGGCAGGTAGAGACCCCGCCCCGCTCCCGTCGTCACCGGCTTGCGACATGCCCCTGCTCATATCGCGGCCCATGTTACAACACGCTTCCGCTCGCGACGTTCGCACCCTTGCCCCACGGCCCGCGGCGGCACACCATGCGCCCGTGGACACCCGCTGGACCGTGTACATCATCGAGGCCGACGACGGGTCGCTCTATACGGGCGTCACGACCGACGTCGAGCGTCGCTTTGCCGAGCACCGTGACGGCCCCCGTGGCGCCCGCTACTTCCGTGGACGCCGGCCCCGCGCGGTCGTGTACACCGAATCCGGTCACGATCGCTCCAGCGCGGCACGCCGCGAGGCCGCCATCAAGCGCCTCGGTCGCGACGCCAAGCTCGCGCTGATACGCGGCGCCTAGAATCGGACTATAGTGTGCGCCCATGCACATCGTGGCTCTGTTCAACCTGAAAGGTGGCGTCGGCAAGACTTCCACCGCCATCAATCTCGCGTGGGCGGCCGCAGCGGACGGTTGCCGGACGCTTCTCTGGGATCTCGATGCGCAGGGCGGCGCGAGCTACATCCTGCGGCGTAAGCCGCTGAAGCAGGGCGTCACCCGCGCCTTCCGCAAGGGCACACCGCTCGCGAAGCTCGTTCGGGATACGCTTTACGAGCGTCTTGCGCTCATTCCCGCCTCACCGGCAAACCGCAAGCTCGACATTCTCCTCGACCGGCATGGCGCCAAGCGCAAATTGCTGTCGAAGCTCGTGGCGCCGCTGGCCGAGGATTACGACGTGCTCGTACTCGACTGCCCCCCAAGCCTCTCGGCACTGGCAGAGCAGATTCTGCTCGCGTCCGACCTGATCGTGACACCGGTGGTACCGGCCCCGCTTAGCGCCAATGCCTTCGAGGCCGTGGCGTCGCACCTCGATGCCCACGAGATCTCCCGGAAAAAGCTCCGCCCGGTGTTCAACCTCGTGGACCGCCGCCGCACCCTCCATCGTCAGTGGATCACGCGGCCGCCCAAGGGCTTCGGCCGTCGCTTCGAGACCGTGCTGCCCGCCGCGGCCGTGGTGGAGCAGATGAGCCTGCGGCGGGAACCGCTCGGCGAGTTCGCACCACGAGCGCCAGCGAGCGAAGCGTTCCAGCGGCTGTGGATCGAAGTCCTCGAGAGCCTGCAGACAAAATGCTGCTGACGCGCGTCGATCGCACGGCCTTCGAGCGCGACGGGTTCCTGGTGATCGAGGGCGCCGTCGACGCGGCAACCTGCGCCCGCCTCCGCGGCCGCGCCGAGGCCCGCGTCGCGGCGGAAGACCCGACGAGCCTCGGCGGCATCTTCGCCTCCGGTGAGCGCGCGAACGACGCGTGGTTCATGGAGTCGGGCGAGGCGATCCGCTGCTTCCTCGAAGCGGGCGCTGTGGACGCAGAGGGACGGCTCGACCGGCCGCTGGCTCGCGCCGTGAACAAGCTCGGCCACGCCCTCCACGAGCTCGACCCGGATTTCGAGGCCTTCTCCAGGGATGTCCATCTCGGCAACCTGGCCCGAAGCCTCGGCATGCAGGATCCGCGCATCGTCCAGTCGATGATGATCTTCAAGCAGCCTGCCATCGGCGGCGAGGTCCGGCTGCACCAGGACGCCAGCTTCCTGCTGACCGAGCCGTCAACGGTGCTCGGACTGTGGTTCGCGCTCGAGGACGCCACCGTCGAGAACGGCTGCCTCCAGGTCATCCCCGCCGGTCACCGGGGGCCGCTGCGGCAGCGCTTTGCCCGGACCGGAGCGACCAGCGCCGACTACCGCGAACTCGACGCAACGCCCTTCGACCACGCCGCCGTCGTGCCCCTCGAGGTACCGCGCGGCACGCTCGTCTGCCTGCATGGTCACCTCCCCCACGGGAGCGCACCGAATCACTCGGCAGCCTCGCGCCACGCCTACGCGATGCACGTGATCGACGGCCAGGCCCGCTGGCTGGAGGACAACTGGCTGCGCCGCAGCCGGCCCGCGGTGCCGTTCTACGCTTCCTGATCCGGCCCGGACGTCTCGCGAGGGTCGCGCGGCAGATCGAGCTGCACCGTGAGGCCACCGTCCTTCCGGGTCGACGCACTGACGCGGCCACCGTGAACTTCTACTGCTGCCCGGGTGAGCGCGAGACCGACGCCATGCCCGCCGGGCGACCGCGCCTCGTCGACGCGATGGAAGGGGTCGAAGATGCGCTCGAGCTGCTCCGATGGCACCCCAGGGCCATGGTCGGCCACTTCGATCCGCACCCCCTCGCCGGCCGCGACCGCGGTGACGTCGACCCTGCCGCCATCCGGCTCATGGGCCACCGCGTTCCGGACGATGTTCTCGATCGCGCGCTCGATGAGACGGGCGTCGCCGGTCATCGACAGCGCAGCCGGAGCGGTCACCACAACGTCCACCTGCCTGCCCTGTCCCTCGAAACGGGCGCGGTCGCTGATCTCGCCAAGCATTGCACCCAGGTCGATCGCGTCCAGCGCGAGGGCGAGCCCGTCGGTCTGGGTGCGGGAGAGTTCCAGGATGTCGCCGATGAGCGCGTTGAGCCGGCCCGACTCCTCGTCGATCCGGTCGAGGTGCCGCGGCAGGTGGTCCGCCTCGCTGTCGCGAGCCAACTCGAGGGCGACCTGCATGCGCGCCAGCGGTGAGCGGAGCTCGTGGCTGATGTCGCGCAGGAGCCGCAGCTGGTTCTGCTGTGCCGACTCGAGGGACGCCGCCATGCGATCGAAGTCGCCGGCAAGCATGCCGATCTCGTCCCGCGCGAAGTGACCGCGCTGATTCACGCGCTGCGACAAATCTCCCGCCGCGAGCTGCGACGTTGCCCAGCGTAGCCGATGCACCGGCCGCAGCATCAGCCAGGCGAGCAGCCAGCAGAGGAGCGCGCTGATCAAGACCGCCACCAGCAGCCTGAGCTGCACGCCCTGCCGCCCGCCCGCCAGCAGCAGGGGCGGCGTCGGCACCAGACTGACGACGCGATAGCGCTCCCCGGTCGGCGCAACTGCCGCCCGCGCGACGAAACCCGGGCCCTCATCATTCTCGGCACCACGCCGCGGCAACGCCAGGTCGCTCAGGTGCGGCGGCAGCGGCCGCCTGTTGCCAACCCCCTCACCATCCGCGTCGAACACGAACACCATTCCCCGCCCGGGTCCGCCGCGCACCTGCCCCGGACCGACGCGCTCGATACGCATCACCGTCCGCTCGACCATGCGCTCGGCACGCTCGCGGAACAGCGACGTGCCGCGACTGTCTCCTTCCTGCTGCCAGATCACGAAGTTGACCCAGGCCATCGCGCCCACGATGACGACCATCGTCAGCCAGAAGGCGAGGAAGATCTTGACGAACAGGCGGCTCACGGGAGCAGCATCTGGTAGCCCACCCCACGGATGGTCTCGATGCGGTCCCGCCCATCGGGCAACGGGCTGAGCTTACGCCGCAGGTTGCTGACGTGCATGTCGATGCTGCGATCGTAGGGACCGAGCGGGCGTCCGAGGACATGCTCGGACAGGTCGGCCTTCGTGACCGATCGGCCCGCGCGAGCCGCCAGGAAATGCAGCATCGAGAATTCGGTACTCGTCAGCTCGAGCGCCACGCCCGCGAGCGTCGCCGTCCGGTCGCCGGGGTTGACCACCAGCCCGGCCACGTCGACCGTGCCGAGATCGAGGGTCCGATCGACGCGACGCAGAATCGCCCGGATCCGCGCCACGACCTCGCGCGGGTTGCACGGTTTCGCGAGGTAGTCGTCGGCGCCCAGCTCGAGCCCCACGATCCGGTCGACGTCGTCACCGCGCGCCGTGAGCATGAGCACCGGCAGATCGACCGCGCGGCGCAGCTCGCGGAGCACGTCGATGCCGTCCCGACCGGGCAGCATCACGTCGAGAACCACGATCTCGTGGTCCCCGGCGAGCGCTCTGCGTAGGCCGGCGTCGCCGTCGTGAACGGCATCCACGTTCATGTCCTGAGCGCGCAGATACTCGCCCAGGAGTTCGCAGAACGTCGGATCGTCATCGACCAGCAGCACGCGCGTCATGGGTCCTCCTGCAGGTGTGCCATGGCTTCAGTGTGGGGGGCTGTATACCCGCCGCCAAGCCGCGGCGTTGTGCTTTACAAGGCTTTACCGCGTCCGGCAACTCGTTTTCGAAGGCCCCGCGTAGCCTGGAATTGCACCATCACAACACGAGGAGATCCAACCATGAGCAACAGGAAGTCCTTCATCACCGGCACGTTGCTGGGCCTGACCCTGGCCGGCGCCACCGCCGTTCTCGCCATGCCCGGTCCCGACCGCGGCGGCTTCGGCGGCGCGGGTCGCGATCACGGCGTCGGTATCATGCGTCAGCTCGCCCGGGTCGAGCGCCTCGCCGATCAGCTCGACCTCACCGACAGCCAGCGCGAGGCCGCCCGCGACGCGGTGGACGCGGCGTTCGACGCCGCCCGCCCGATCCTACGCGAGCTCAGCGACAACCGGCGCGACCTGCGTGTGCTCGTGCGCGAGGATGCTGCCGAGGTGGATACCGTCACCGCCATTGCCGAACGGCAGGGTGATCTGGTGTCCGAGCTGATCGTCATGCGTGTCAATCTCCGCGCCGAGCTGCGCGGGATCCTCACGGACGAGCAGATCGCTCAGCTGGAGAACCGCATCCGGGCCCGCTTCGAGGGTTGAGGGTGAGGGCCGAATGCTGCATCCGCTGTCGAAACCCTCGGTGACTCTGGCGAGAACGGCGGGTTCGATCATTCCGCAGCCCTGGCCCGCTAGCGGTTGCGGTGGATCGAGCAAGAGACACCGGCAGCATTACCCGGAGTGACCGCAGGTCCGGCGTGCCGCACGGCGGCTCACTCGATTCCCCAGGTCCGACGGGCTGCTAGGGCAAGGACTGCGTCCTCGCGGCGCGGTCCTTGCCGTTCGGCGCCGGCATGTCCTCGCGGCGGTGGCCATATTCATCGATCACGTAGTCACCGAGCCGAGGAGCGAACATGGAGTAGAGGAGCCAGCCGGCCCAGGATCCCGCAAGGGTCACCAGTAGCCACTGGGCCTTCTGAACCCCCCGCACCCGTCGGGCCGTGAGCACCAGTACAACGGGAACAACCCAGAGACCAAGGAATAGGAACACGAAATCGGATCGCATGGGCGCGAGACTACCGCTGAAGTGTTTGACTCCAGCCTACCGAATCGAGGTCTCAACGATTACCGACTAGGACAGGTTTCAGCCCCCGCAGGGCGCGTCAGGGCCGCGATGTCGAAGCTGCCTGCGCCGAAACCCGGAGGCGTATCGTCATAGCTCATGCTGCCGCCGGTGCAGCCGAAGCGGAAGCGGAGCGTTCCCCAGCGCTCGAGCACCACGTCGTCCGGATCGAAGTCGTCGCCGAACCGACCACCCGAGGTCACGAAGGCATCCTCGATGGTCACCACGCCGCTGTCGGTCAGGTCGCCGGTGCCGAAGTACCACGCGGGCTGCCCCTCGGTGTCGAAGGTGAACCAGTAGACCAGGCCGCGCCCGTCCGCGAGGGCCTGCACCACGAACCCTTCGCCCGAACGGGCAGGATCGAACCAGGAACCGGTCGCGAAGGCGGCGTTGTCGGGCGTGATGCCACTGCCACAGCCAAGCCCGGATACCTCGCTCAGGCGCACCAGGTCCTGACGGAAGACCTTGCCCGGCGTGCCGAAGCGCAGCTGGGCCCCGTCGCAACCGGTGAACAGCAGGCTCAGGCGACCGACGCGGAAGCGCTCGATGGCGTCCGGATCGAAGGCGTCGCCGAAGCGACCACCGGCCACGCCGAGGAGATCTTCGACGACGATCTCGTTGCCGCGGATTTCCCCGTTGCCCGTGTACCAGCGCTGCGCGCCGTTCTCGTCGTAGGTGAACCAGTAGACGACCGCGAGCGCCGCATCGACGATCTCGATGAGGAAGCCTTCGCCGTCATGCGTCGGATCGAAGTAGGCCGCCGTCGATCCGGGCTCGACGAGGAACGCCGGCGTGGCCTCGCCGTCGACTGGAACCGTCAGCGTCGCGTCGGTCCCGCCGACATCGCCTTCCTCCCCGTCCAGGTTCTCGTAGCCGATCCAGTTGCCGCCGCGCCAGTCGACAACGGTCGCCGGCTGCCCGTCCGTGCGCTGTCCCACCAGGTCCGCCGCCTGCAGGAAGAAGGTGGCCTCGCCGGTGCCGCCCTCCTCGAGACGGAAGCGCTTGCGATAGGCATCGTCGCGATAGCTGAAATAGCCGTCCGGAGCACCACCGATGGTCTCGAGCCAGTCCTCCGCGAGGACGGTTTCGGTCAACGGCTGGCCGTCGATCCGGAGATCGCTGATGACCCGCAGACCGATCTCGCTCTGGCCCGGCAGTGGCACGACCTCGCCGCCCTCGCGCCAGCGCATCGGCTTGTCGAAGGCCAGCCACAGGTCGTACTCGCGCCCGGCGACGAGGGGCCGGACTGAAGTGTGGTGCAGCGCTCGGTTGGCCGGGTCGACCACGTCCCATTCGAAATCCTGCACCGTCGCTCCGGTGGCAACGTCGGTGACGCGCGCGGCCACGATGGTCGGCGGGCCGGCCTGGTGATAGAACGCCACCAGCTGCGATTGCGCGAGGTTCTCCCGGACGCGGCGGATCTCGGCGTCCGGGAGAATGAAGCCGTCGCTGCTGTTCCGACCGAAGCCGCCGTACTCCTCACCGCCACCGGCCGGCTCGATCTCGAGCGTCCAGGAGGGCACGTCAAAGGTCTCGGAGAAGTACTCGTCGGTCGACCCGAAGCCCGTGGAGAACTTGATCGGACTCGGGTCGTTCACGTAGCGCTTGTTGCCCGGGAGCGTCACGTGGTGATTGGAGAAATCCGCGATGATGTTGGCCGTGATGACGTTGCGCCGGTTGTTGACCACACGCTCGGAGAAGAACAGGCGACCGAAGGAGTGCACATCGGTGTAGAGCCGCATGCGCTCCGCCGGCACCAGCCCGACGGCCGCGGCCATGGCCTGCGTTTCCGGCTCCCCGTGAGGCTCGGTACCGTGATAAACCAGGCTCCGCTCGTCTGGTGAGGAATTGGCGGAAGTCGCCCAGAAAGGCGGATTGTTGCGATTCAGGTCGACACCGAGGAGATGATCATCGGTTGTGTCGATGTCCTCGTCGCGATCCCGGAGGTTCTTGCGGGTCATGCGTCCGTCGCGCGGAAAGCTGTTCGGGGCGACCGGATCCTGGCCGAGGTAATTCAGCGTCGGAAAGCGCTGGGTCTGGAGAAAGCCGTCCACGTTGACGACGGGGATGACGACGATGTTGGTGTTCTCCAGCAGGTACTGGTGGAAGCCACGATCGTCCCCGCGTTCCAGCAGCCACTCCATGAGCCCGGTCACGACCTCCGGCGACTGCCACTCCCGGGCGTGAATCGTGCCCTGGATCATGAGCCCGGGCTCGGGCAGGCCCAGCAGCGTGAGATCGTCAGGGTCGCTCATGCGATAGGCGCGGATCTCGCGACCATTTCGACTCGCCCCGACGACGGTACCGGCCAGCGCCTCGTGGTCCATCTCGAGCTGCTGGTGGCGGGCGACGAGGCCCGCGTAGGTCCGGAAGCCGTCGAAGGGGAGCGGCGTGTCCACGGGAATCGGCACCGGGTAGCCGAGACCGAGCTGGCCGTCTTCTTCGGTCCACTCGACCAGCGTCTGCGCGCTCGAGGCCGCTGCGAGAAGCACCAGCGCTGCGCCGAGTGTTGGTTTCAGTCCAGCCACTGGCGCACCTCCTGGCTACCCGGACCTTCCCCCGCTGCCGCGGCGTCGAGAATCGCGCGGGCGCGCGGCGAGCCGTCGATCCGCAGCGCCAGCACGGCGTCGCGTCGCGCCGCCTTCGGCGAACCGGCATTCGCGAGCAGCGCCTCCAGCGTGCCGAAGGCGCCCGTATTCGCCAGCGCGAGCGCCGCGCTCGAGCCGAGCGCGGGGTCACCGAGCAGGGCCGCGGTCCGCTCGAGCTCGCCCGCCTGGGCCAGGAGTCCGACGGCGGTCGAGCGTACCTCGGGCGCCGGGGCTTCGAGCGCCGCCTCACGCAACGCCGCGGCCTCGGCTGCCGGCAGCCGGTCATGGAGCAGCGGCAGATCCGGCACGAGTCGTGCGCCGCCGGGACCAGCCAGCGCGGCCGTCACGGGCCATGCGGAACCGGCTGCCAGTGCAGCGCTGGTCGCGGTGCGGGCCAGCTCCGGTCGTGCCTGCCAGAGCCCTGCAAGGGCGTCTCCGACACGCACGATGGTCTCGGCTGAGGCCGCAGCCAGTGCCGCGTCCAGGCCGGCAACCTCCGGAGTCGTCGCAGGTCGCTTCGAGCGGGCTGCAAACCAGTCCGTATTTCCCACCGCAAGGGCGGCCGCCGCTTCCTCGCGAAACGCCTCGGCGGTCCAGCGGTTGAGCGTTCCGCGGGCAAGTCCTGCAACCCGAAAGGCGGGAATGCCCGAGCTCCGCCGCTCCGGATGGCCCGCGAGGGCAACGGGCTCGTGCCGGGTCAGCGCTTCGAGCAGCGGCACCAGGGTCGGATCCGGCGCCTCCTTCGCCAGTGCGCGGGCGAAGCCGGCGAGTACCGCCTCGTGCCATGCCGGCTGCTCGGGAGCCTGGTGCTGATGACCCTCAATGCGCGCCTGCAGCGCGTCGCGGTCCCCGTGCCTGGCGAGCCCGAGCAACGCGTCGACTTCGCCCCGAACCGCCTCCCGATCGCTGCGGGACGCCCACGTCTCGCGCGACGGCAACTCGGCCGCTGCGGCCGCGCCGGTGAGCAACGCCAGCAGCGCCGCCATGATCCGTTGTTTCGGCCCCATCATCTCTCCGCTCACTGGCCCGTGCCGGCGCACGCCGCCACGATGCGTTTCAGTTCGGCGTAACCATCCGCGAGCCGCGGACCCGGCCGGCCGAGCCAGGCTTCGGTCACCGTATGAATTCGATCCTCGCGCAGCGCCCGCAGTTCCCCCCAGTGTTCTCGCCGACGTACGACCTCCGGGCGATATCTCGCCTCGGGGACACCACACCACGAGATCACGATCGCATCGATGTCGTCCTCGGGGACGCTCTCGGCCTCGAGCGGCACGCTCTTGCCCGCATTACCCGCCCAGGGGTTCTCGCCACCCGCCCGCTCGATCATCTGGGTGACCCAGGAGTCGGCGGCGGGCACGATCACAGGCTTGGGCCACCACTCCACCAGGATCCGTGGGCGTACCGCCGGTACGGATGCGGGCGCAAATCTCGCCTCGAATGCGTCCACGAGCGCCTGCGCGCGCTCCGGAACCCCGAGCGCCGCGCCGATGCTGCGGATATCGCGCGGCACGTGGGCCAGCTCCGTCGGTTCCAGCACCAGGATCTCCAGGCCGGCCTTTTCGAGGCGCTCGACGCACTGCTCGTGGCCCGGGATCGTCAGCGAGGTGATGACGAGATCCGGTTTCAGGGCGACGACCCGATCGACGTCGATCTCCTGGTCGGGGCCGATCCGCGCCACGCGCTCGACGAGATCGGTGGGGTAGTCCGAGTGGTCATCGACACCCACGACGACATGCGCCATGTCGAGGGCAGCGATGATCTCGGTATTGGAGCAGGTATGGCTGACGACGCGCATGGGCCGACCGGTAATCCGGGGGCGTCGAGGATAGCAAGGGGCGGAGGTCGGATCGAATTCCCTCAGGGTGCTGGCGGCAGCAGCCCCCGGCGCTCGAATTCAGCCCGCAGCCAGGCCTCGTCCTCGCTCTCGTGAACCAGTTCACGTCCGGGCCGACCCGCGACGCGCGCCATGGCCGCCACCCGACCCTGGCCCAGCATGACCGTGTCGGGCTGGACCTGCGCGATGGGATCGTCGTAGGCACGGGAGGCGGGAATGATCGTCCAGCCGGAATCGCGTAGCGCCGCCACGAGATCTGCGATGAAGAGCGCCGCGAGATCGTTCTCGTGGAGCAGCAGCACGTGCTTGGGCGATCGCCCGAGGGTCTCGACGGCAATCGCGTCGTAGAATTCGACGCAGGCCAGCAGGATCTCGACGTAGGCCCGCCCGAGCGCCTCCCGATCGACGGGCTCGCCGCTCTCCACCATCTCTCGGGCCAGCGCCGCGAGGTACCAGTCGTAGTTGTCGACCGTGACGTAGCCATTGGTCAAGCCACGCTCGGCAAGGCCGGCGCGCACGGCATCGCGGCGACCGACCGCTCGTCCCTCGTCGAGAAACGGAAAGCGGTAGAGCGGCAGCACGCGATCGAAAGGCTCGAGGAGCTCCAGCGACCGGTCGATGTCGGCGAGGTATTCGGCCGGGTCCGTGCGCGAGAGCCAGGGATGGGAGTGAGAGTGGGACGCCAGCGTGTGGCCCGCGTCGGTGTAGGCCCGAACCCGAGCCGCTTTCTCGTCGTCGTCGATCTGGCCGGTCACCACGAAGAACAGCGCCTCGGCCACATCTGCCCGGGCGAGGGCCTCGATCAGCGCCGCGGTGCGTTCCTCTCCATTCAGGAATGGTCCGTTCGGGCGCGGCGCGTCGTCGAAGGTCAGCGCGATCTCACGCTCCGCGGTTGCCGCAACGCTCCAGGCCAGCAGGAGCAGGCTCATCCATCGCATCGGTCTCTACTCCGCGGCCCTCGGGGCCGATCGAATGTCGAAGAATTCTCGCAGAACGCTGGTTGCAAAGGTGCCGGGCTCAAGCTCGAAGCGCAGCTCGACGATCCCGGCTCCCGGCGTCGCCAGCGTCAGGTCGCGCGGCATCAGCCGTAGACGTCGGCGCTCCGGGGCCGCGCGGGCAGCCTCGAGTGCCGAGGTCAGTTCCGGAAACCGATCGATGACCGTCGCCTCCAGTTCGGCCACCTCGGCCACTGCACGGGGCGTGCCGGGCCCCCAGAGCGGTCCGGTCGGGTCAATCTCACCGCGGCCTGCGCGCTCCGCCAGGGCCTCGCCGTCGGTCTCAGGCCCGAAGATTGCGCGCGAAGCGGCCAGCATCGGCACCTCGCCCGGCAGGATCGTATCCCACGTCCGCGCAGCAACGCGCTCGGCGAGAACGGCATTGAAAAGCGCTGACCGGGCGGCAGACAGGGCCAGCGAGCGCTCGTTCCGCCGGAGGCGGCGACCGGAAGCCGCCGCAAGCAGGTTTGAGCCTCCACGCCCGAAGCGCTGCGGGCCGAAGTAGTTGGGCACGCCCGCGGCCGCCAGCTCGCGAGCGCGCTCGGTCATGGGGCTCGCATCGGCGCCGACATCGCGAAGCGTGATGACGAAGCGGTTTGCCGCCAGCGCGCCGGCGCGCAGCTTCCGCCGGTGCCGCTCCGCGTGCTCGACCGTCCAGCCCTCGGCACCGGCCGCCGACCAGTCGGGATCCGCGCGGCCGGGCAGGTGGACGGAGAACCACTGGCGGGCCACCGCACGTCGGTCCTTGCGGCCGGCCCAGGAGACTGCGCGGGCCGAAACCCCGGCATGATCCGCGAGCTCACGCGCCACATCGGCCGTATTTCGATCGACCTTGCGAACGCGAACGAGCACGAACTCGCCCGCGCCTGTTGGGCTGAAGGACAGACTCTCGGCGACCTGGAAATCGGCGGGCTCGCCGCGAAAGATCGCGGTTCCCAGCGGGTTGCGCGCCCGCGGCCACGCGTCATCCGCCGCACACTGCCGCAGCTGTCGAGGGTCGTTCATCGGGGCTGCCTCAGGGGCCAGGGGTGCCCGACACGATCTGGATGAACTCCTCGTCGGGACCGATCATGCCGAGCTCGCTGCGGGCCCGTTCCTCGAGGGCCTCGGTGCCGTCCTTGAGGTCCCGGACCTCGGCGGCGAGGGTCTTGTTGCGCTCGAGCAGGCCACGGTTCTCCGATTCCTGCGTCTCGATCATGCGCTGGACCTGGTGCATTTCACGCACGCCGCCGTCGCCGAACCACAGCTTGAACTGCAGCAGCGTCAGCAACACGAGCAGGATTGCGTTTACGAGGCGCATCGTACCGCGAATCAGAGTGTTAGCTGATTGTCTTCAATCACAGCGTCAAAAGCAAACGGCAACTTGCGGATTCGAATACCGCCCCGCCGCGCTATTGCCCGTCGATAAACTCGTCGAGGACCACGTCCTCCGGCAGCTGGCCTTCGGTCAGGCGCGTCGAGTGGAGCATCCGGACCTTCCACCGCTTCTCGTCGCGCACGAGCACCGCGCTCTCGAGCCAGGCGCGCTCCCGCACTTCCTCGGAAGTCGTATAAATCGCTCGATTCCAGTAGCTGACCCAGGCCGTGTCGCCACGGATCTCGCTGCTGATGAGGTGAAAGAAGTTGCGCCGCTCGAAGCGGCCGGCCGTCGGCGCGATGACCTCGACGGTCTTCTCCAGATCCCAGAGTTCACCGACCTCGAGCAGCTCGAATTCCGGGGTGACGAGCGACTCCAGCCGTTCCATGTCGACGCTAGAGAGGCTCGCGAAGACCTCTTGGACGGTGCGGAAGGGCGGCGCGTCGGCGTTTGCGGCCGTGCCCTGGAGGCTCATCCCCAGCATGAGCGCGGCGGCGAGCGTCCGCACGTCCTAGAAGCGGCCGGGGATGTGGCTGAAGGCGGACTCGCCGGCGTAGCTCGCCTTGCTGCCGAGGGCCTCTTCGATCCGCAGGAGCTGGTTGTATTTCGCCACCCGGTCCGAGCGACACAGGGAACCGGTCTTGATCTGGGTCGCGACGGTCCCGACGGCGAGGTCCGCGATCGTCGTGTCCTCGGTCTCGCCCGAGCGGTGCGAGACTACCGAGGCGTAATTCGCGTCGGCCGCGAGGCTGATCGCGTCGAGCGTCTCGGTCAGCGTCCCGATCTGATTGACCTTGATGAGGATCGCGTTGCCCACACCCTCGTCGATGCCACGCTGCAGGATCTTCGTGTTGGTGACGAACAGATCGTCGCCGACGATCTGGACCCGGTCACCGATCTTCTCTGTCAGAAGTTTCCAGCCCGGCCAGTCGGACTCATCCATACCGTCTTCGATCGTGATGATCGGATAGCGACCGGCCCAGTCGGTAAGGTAGGCCGCGAACTGCTCGGAATCGAAGCTTCGACCCTCAGACTCGAGGTGGTACGCACCATCGCGATAGAACTCGGAGCTGGCCACGTCGAGGCCCAGATAAACCTCCGAACCGGCCTTGTAGCCCGCGCCGTTGATCGCCTCGAGGATCAGCTCGATGGCCTCCTCGTTGGAACCGAGGTCCGGAGCGAAACCGCCCTCGTCCCCGACCGAGGTGCTGAGCCCCCGCTTCTTCAGGATGCCGGCGAGCGAGTGGAAGATCTCCGTTCCGCACTGCAGCGCCTCGGAGAAGTTCGGGAACTGGATCGGCAGCACCATGAATTCCTGGATGTCGACGCTGTTGTCCGCGTGAGCGCCGCCGTTGAGGATATTCATCATGGGCACCGGCAGCTCTGCCCGCTCGGGATCGAGGCTCGCATGCAGGGGCACGCCGCGATGCGCCGCGACCGCGTGCGCGCAGGCCAGCGAGACACCGAGCAGGGCGTTGGCGCCGAGCTTGCCCTTGTTGTCCGTGCCATCGAGATCGAGCAGCGCCTCGTCGATGGCGCGCTGGTTCTCGGTATCCGCGCCGACGAGCCGCTCGGCGATCACGCCGTTGATGTTCTTCACCGCCGTGAGCGTGCCTTTGCCCCGGTAGCGGGCGACGTCACCGTCACGAAGCTCCAGGGCCTCGCGGGATCCGGTGGACGCACCGGACGGCACGGCAGCTCGGCCGGAGGCACCGGAAGCGAGCGTGACCTCGGCTTCGAGGGTCGGATTGCCGCGCGAATCGAGGATTTCGCGCGCACGGATGGTTTTGATGTTCGCACTCATGGTCGGCTAATTACCTGGCGTTGGGGGGCCGGTCGGCCCGGCCTCAGACTTCGTTTTCGAGGAAAGGATGCTGCTTGACGATGGCGTCGAGCGCCTTGAGCTGGATCAGGAGGCCGCGCATTTTCGCGAGCGGCCAGGCGTTGGGCCCGTCGCTGAGGGCCTCTTCCGGCCGCGGATGGGTTTCCGCAAACAGCCCGGCGACGCCGGCGGCAACGGCCGCTCGGGCCAGCACCGGCACGTGCTCGCGCTGACCGCCAGACGAGCTGCCCTGGCCACCGGGGAGCTGCACCGAGTGGGTGGCGTCGAAGACCACGGGGCACCCCGTTTCACGCATCACCGCGAGGGATCGCATGTCGGACACGAGGTTGTTGTAGCCGAAGGACGCGCCGCGCTCGCAGACCATGATCTGCTCATTGCCCGTGGCGCGCGCCTTGTCGACGACGTTCGTCATGTCCCAGGGCGCGAGGAACTGCCCCTTCTTGATGTTGACCGGCTTGCCCTGCTCGCAGACCTTCGTGATGAAGTTCGTCTGGCGGCAGAGGAACGCTGGCGTCTGCAACACGTCGACGACCGAGGCGACCTCGTCCATCGGCGAGTCTTCGTGGACGTCGGTCAGCACCGGCACGCCGATCTCGGCCTTGACCGCCTCGAGGATACCGAGCCCCTCCTCGATCCCGAGGCCCCGGAAGCTTTTCAGCGAGGACCGGTTGGCCTTGTCATACGACGACTTGTAGATGAACGGCACGCCGAGCTCGCTGGTGATTTCCTTCAGCGTCCCGGCAGTCTCCATGGCGAGCTCGCGCGACTCGACGACGCACGGTCCGGCAATGAGGAACAGCGGGTGCTCGAGCCCGGCCTCGAAGCCGCAGAGCTTCACGAGTTCACGACCCGAGCGTGCCCCTCGCTCTTCGCCTTCTGGTCGGCAGCGGCCTTGATGAAGCCCATGAACAGGGGATGGCCATCGCGCGGTGTCGAGGTGAATTCCGGGTGGAACTGAACCGCGACGAACCACGGGTGATCCGGCAGTTCGACGACTTCGGCCAGCACGCCATCGGTGGACCAGCCGACGAAGTCCATGCCCTTCTCCTCGAGAATCTCACGATAGTAGGAGTTGAACTCGTAGCGGTGCCGGTGACGCTCCTCGATCACACCCTTGCCGTACATCTGCGCCATCCGCGACTCCGGCTTGAGCTCGCAGGGCTGAGCCCCGAGCCGCATGGTGCCGCCAAGATCGGAGTTCTCGTCGCGCTTCTCGACCGAGCCATCCGGGCTCCGCCATTCGGTGATGAGGGCGATGACCGGGTGCCTGCAGTCGCGCTTCATCTCGGTCGAGCTGGCGTCCTCGAGGTCGCACACATTGCGGGCGTACTCGACGACCGCGACCTGCATGCCCAGGCAGATGCCCAGGTAGGGAACGCCGTTCTCGCGGGCATAGCGCGCCGCCTGGACCTTGCCCTCGAAGCCTCGCTCCCCGAAGCCGCCGGGCACGAGGATCGCGTCGGCGCCGTGCAGCACCGCCGGTCCCTCCTCGCGGACGCGCGATGAATCGATGCGGCGGATGTTGACCTGGATACCCTGGTGGAGACCGCCGTGGTCCAGCGCCTCGGTCAGCGACTTGTAGGCATCGCTGTGCTCCATGTATTTGCCGACCATGGCGACGGTGATCTCGCGCTTGAGGCGACGGGTAGCGTCCGACACCGCGCGCCACTTCGATAGATCGGCGTCCTTCGCGTCGAGCTGCAGCCGGTCGACGACGAAATCGTCGAGCCCCTGGTTGTGCAGCCAGATCGGCAGCTCGTAGATGTTGTCGACGTCGACCGCCGAGATCACCGCGCGCATCTGCACGTTGGTGAACAGGGCAATCTTGCGCCGTTCGTCCTCCGCGAGCCCACGCTCGCAGCGGCAGAGCAGGATGTCCGGCTGGATACCGATCGAGCGAAGCTCTTTCACCGAGTGCTGCGTCGGCTTCGTCTTGATCTCGCCGGCGGCCTTGATATACGGCACGAGCGTCAGGTGCATGAAGAGCGCCTGCGACGGGCCGTATTCTACGCCGAGCTGACGGAGGGCCTCGAGGAACGGCAGCGACTCGATGTCACCGACCGTGCCGCCGATCTCGATCATCGCCACGTCGAAGCCTTCGGAGGCCTTCTGGACGCAGCGCTTGATCTCGTCGGTGATGTGCGGGATGACCTGGACCGTACCGCCGAGGTAGTCGCCGCGGCGCTCCTTGCGGATCACGTTCTCGTAGATCTGCCCGGTGGTGTAGTTGTTGTCGCGCGTCATCCGCGTGGAGACGAAGCGCTCGTAGTGTCCGAGGTCGAGATCCGTTTCGGCGCCATCCTCGGTCACATAGACCTCGCCGTGCTGGTACGGCGACATGGTGCCCGGATCCACATTGATGTAGGGATCGAGCTTCATGAGAGTGACCTTGAGGCCGCGCGACTCGAGAATCGCGGCGAGTGACGCAGATGCGATGCCCTTGCCCAATGAGGACACGACGCCGCCGGTGCAAAAAATCAGTGCAGCCATGACAACCCTGTTAAATCAGGTATTTGAAGAGCTCGCGGCGCTCGGTCGGGAGACTCGGGCCACGAAATTCCGACGGGAGATCATCGTAGCAGCTTAGCGAGGCCGCGTCAGCAGCCGCCGGTTGCAATGGCCTCCGATCGCGGACACTATTCGCGGCTTGAAGATGCGCCCGCGCGGCGCCCCACCCCAGCTCCGAGGTCCAATGGCTACGCGCCGTTACGATGCCGCCGATATCGAGGTCCTGACCGGACTCGAGCCCGTCCAGCGCCGGCCGGGCATGTACACCGACACCGCCCGACCCAACCACCTGGTCCAGGAAGTCGTCGACAACAGCGTCGACGAAGCCATCGCGGGCCACGCGAAGGTCGTCGAGATCACCCTCTTCAAGGACCAGTCCGTCGAGGTGAAGGACGACGGCCGCGGCATGCCGGTGGACATCCACCCCGAGGAAGGCATCCCGGGGGTCGAGGTCATCCTCACGCGGCTCCACGCGGGCGGGAAGTTCTCGGGCAAGAACTACCAGTTCTCCGGCGGCCTGCACGGGGTCGGCGTATCGGTCGTGAACGCGTTGAGCTCGAAGCTCGAGGTCAACGTCAACCGCGACGGCCACGAGCACCGCATGACCTTCGCCGACGGCGACAAGACGAGCGAACTCGAGCGCATCGGCACCGTCGGCCAGCGCAACACCGGGACCCGCGTCCGCTTCTGGCCGGATCCGAAGTATTTCGACTCACCACGAATCTCGCTGCCGCGCCTCCGACACCTGCTGCGGGCGAAGGCGGTGCTGTGTCCGGGCCTCACGGTCAAGCTGACCGAGGAAAAGACGGGCGAGACCGAGACCTGGCACTACGAGGACGGTCTCGCGCAGTACCTCACCGACGAGCTCGGGGACTGCGAGGCCATCCCCGAAGAGCCGGTGATCGGCGAACGCACCGAAGACCGCCAGGGCGTCGAGTGGGCGCTCTGCTGGGTGCCCGAGGGCGAGCTGGTTCAGGAGAGCTACGTCAACCTGATCCCGACCGCCCAGGGCGGCACGCACGTCAACGGCCTGCGGACCGGACTCACCGAGGCGATGCGTGAGTTCTGCGATCTGCACAATCTGCTGCCGCGCGGCGTCAAGCTGGCGCCCGAGGACGTGTGGGAGCGGCTCTCCTTCATCCTCTCGATCAAGCTCGAGGATCCGCAGTTCAGCGGCCAGACGAAGGAGCGGCTCTCGACCCGGACCGCCGCGGGCTTCGTGACGCAGGCGGTGAAGGACGCCTTCAGCCTGTGGCTCAATCATCACGTGGCGATCGGCGAGGCGATCGCTGCGCTGGCGATCGAGAGTGCGCAGCGGCGCATCAAGGCCGCGAAGAAGGTCGTTCGAAAGAAAGTCACGAGCGGTCCCGCCCTTCCGGGCAAGCTCGCGGACTGCCAGAGCCAGGAAACGGCCCGGACGGAGATCTTCCTGGTCGAGGGCGATTCCGCTGGTGGCTCGGCCAAGCAGGCCCGTAACCGGGAGTTCCAGGCGATCCTGCCCCTGCGCGGGAAGATCCTCAACACCTGGGAGGTGGAGTCGAGCTCCGTGCTGGGCTCGCAGGAAGTGCACGACCTGGCGGTGGCCGTCGGGGTCGATCCGGGCTCCGGCTCCCTCGAAGGGCTGCGCTACGGCAAGATCATTGTGCTTGCCGACGCCGACTCAGACGGCCTCCACATCGCGACGCTGCTGTCCGCCCTGTTTCTGCGTCACTTCCGCACGCTGGTCGCCGAGGGACATGTCTTCGTTGCGATGCCGCCGCTCTATCGGATCGACGTCGGCAAGACGGTCCACTATGCGCTCGACGATTCGGAGCGAGATCAGACCATTGAGCGCATCAAGGCCGAGAAGCCGCGGGCCAAGATCAGCGTGACCCGCTTCAAGGGCCTCGGCGAGATGAGCCCGGCACAGCTGCGCGAATCGGCGATCCATCCCGATACGCGCCGCCTCGTCCAGCTGACCGTCGACGACGAGGAGGCAACGGACGCCCTCGTCGACATGCTCCTCGCCAAGAAGCGATCGGCCGATCGCCGGAGCTGGCTCGAGACCAAGGGCGACCTCGCCACCCTCGACCTCTGACCCACGGGATCGCTAAAGCCGCGGCAGACGCCGATCGGAGAGCTTGAGGGCTAGCAGGATCCCTACGACCACGCCCGCGAGGTGCGACTCCCAGGACACCGGCCCGAAGGACGGCAGCACGCCGACGAGGATCGGCAGGTACAGCACGGCGATGACCACCCCCAGGATGATCCCGCGGAGATCGCCGCTGCGAAACCCCCGCACCACGATCCAGGCGAGCATTGCGTAGACGACCCCGCTGGCACCCACGTGAATCAGCGATCGGCCCAGCAGCCAGACCAGCGCCCCCGTGCCGAGCCACAGCGCCGCGACCACCGGCAGCGCCGACCGGCGGGCCAGCAGGCGAATCGCCACGAGCCCGACGAAGAACGGACCGCTATTGGCGACCAGGTGCAGCAGGTTCGCGTGTAGCAGCGGCGAGAGGCCGATTCCTGGGAGCCCGGCGAGCGTCCGCGGCCAGATGCCGAATCGGTTCAGCTCGTAGCCCGTGAGCGCATTCACCAGGTGCACGAGCCATAGCACCGCCACACCGATCGCTGCGCCGCGCAGGGCGCGCTTCGTGTCCTGACCGAGGGACATTCAGTACTCCATCCGTTTGCCAACCGCGGCTGCCTAGCCCTGCTCCCGCGCTTCCTCGAGCACCTTCCGGGCAAACCAGCAGGTCGCCGTGATGCGCAGCCCTTGCTCCCGCGCGTAGGTCGCGACCCGCTGCACCAGATCCGCGCCGAGGCGGCGACCGCGCAGCGCGGTCGGCACGAAGGTCGTCTTCACGTCGAGGACGCCGGCTTCTGGCAGCGTGTAGTAGAGATACGCCTCGTGCCCGTCAAGGACGGTGTGAAAACGCTGGGCACGGGTGTCGTGAACGATATCCATGGCGGCGGATGGTAGCAGAGGAGCGATAAGCGAAATGATCGCGGGAAGACACGCGCTGGTGATCGGCGCATCGGGAGGCATCGGCCGGGCGCTCGCAGACGCGATCGATCGGATCGACGACGTCGATCTCGTCCTGCGGGCCGGGCGCTCGGCTGCGCCGGGAATGGACGTCACCATCGACCTCGCGGATGAGGACAGCATCGCTGCGGCTGCGGAGACCGTCGCCGAACGCACGGGTCGCCTGCATCTGCTGATCGTTGCTACCGGCATCCTGCACGAGGAGGGCGTCTCCCCCGAAAAACGGCTCGAGGATCTCGCCGCGCCTTCGCTGGCACGCCTGATGGCGGTCAACGCGATCGGCCCGATCCTCGTAGCGCGGCACTTTCTGCCGCTGCTGAAACACCGCGAGCGGGCCTGCTTCGCCGCGATCTCGGCGCGCGTCGGCTCGATCGGCGACAACCGCCTGGGCGGCTGGTACGGGTACCGCGCGTCCAAGGCGGCCCTGAACATGTACCTGCGGACCCTCGCCGTCGAGGCGCGCCGACGCGCGCGCAACCTGATCTGCGTCGGGCTCCACCCGGGCACCGTCGACACGAGCCTCTCCGCGCCGTTCCAGGGCAACGTGCCCGAGGGCAAGCTGTTCTCGCCGGAGCAGTCGGCCGGCTACCTGCTGCAGGTGCTCGAGGGTGTCGGCCCCGAGGAGTCGGGACGGATCTTTGCCTGGGACGGCCAGCCGATCGAATGGTAACGATACCCCGGTCCCGGTCAGTGAAAGCGGGAACCCGACAGCGTCGCCTGGCGCGACATTCCAATATGCCGAAAGAACACCCTAAGCCTTTGACTTTAATTGATAAAATAGTCGGCTTCAGAGAAGCTGAAAACGGTTTCCGGCTAGCGCCGATTGACGATCGACAGGGCGATCACGAGGGTCTCGACCACGATGAGGAGCCCACCGATGCCCACCAGGGCCCACGCCACGGCGGGGTCGGCCAGCACCGGAATCGGGGCGCTGCCGACCAGGCCCAACACCCCGGGCACGATAAGCAGGACGCCGAAGAAACCAACGAAAACCGCCCAGAGCGGAAAGGGAAGCTTGCGACTCATGGCGGGAGTGTAGCAGCCGGCTGTCGGTCTCTTAAGCCCCCGAGCCGTCCTGGCCCCTCCGGTCGCCGTGCCGCACCGGAAGCCCGCCCGGGTCGCCGGGGCCCGATGTCGAATTCGCCCGGGGTCGTTCGTCTAGGCTAGAAGAAACGAAGCGGAAGGACCTTGGAATGGAAGCACTCTTTGCACTGTTTCTGCTGGCCGGCACACCGGAACAGGGCTCGCCGTGGCAATCGCTCCTGGGACGCTGGACGGGCCAGGGAACGCTGATGAACCAGCCGGTGGAAGCCAGCCTCCACTTCGAGCGCACGCTCGGAGATCGCTTCGTCCGATTGACCTACGTGGCCCGCACGCCGGACGGCCAGCCGATGTTCAGCGGCGAGGGGCTCTATCGCTGCTGCGTTGCCGAAGCCTTCGCCGGACGCTGGGCGGACTCGGCCGGACATCTGTACATCGTGGAGGGCCACTTCGATGGCGGGACGCTCGAGACCGTGTGGGGCAATCCAGCCATCGAGAACGGGCGTTCGACCTACGCGCCGACGTCAGCCGGCGCGCTCCGGGTGGTCGATCGCGTTCGCCGGGACGACGGCTGGGCGGCTTTTGCCGAGATCGAATACGTCCGCGCCAGCGATCACTGAGGCGCTCATCGGGCGGCACGGCAGGATTGACCCGGGCGGATCTGAAGCGCTCCCATCGCGCGACGAAAAATCGGTGTTCATTTTTCGGTAGCGTCGCCCGCCGACGGGACTAGACTCGATCCGTCGAGCAACCGAGGATAGCCTCCATGACCACCGCAACCCGCGTCGCCGCAGACCTGCCGAGCCAGGAAACGATGATGACCGCGTTCCTCGAGGGCGACGCGGCCTTCGATGGCGTCTTCGTGACCGGCGTGCGCACCACGGGCATCTTCTGTCGACCGTCGTGCACCGCCCGCAAGCCGCTACCCAAGAACGTGGAGTTCTTTCCGAGCCACAGCGCGGCGCTGCATTCGGGGTATCGTCCGTGCAAGCGCTGTCGGCCGATGGACCCCCCGGCCGGTACGCCGGACTGGATCCGCGCCCTGATGCGCGATGTGGAGGCCGACCCCCAGCGACGCTGGCGGGATACGGACCTGCGGGCCCGCGACCTCGCGCCGGAACGCGTGCGCCGCTGGTTCCGGGCGAATCACGGCATGACCTTTCACGCCTACGCGCGCGGCATCCGGCTCGGCCAGGCGCTCGGGAAGATCGGGCGCGGCGACAGCTCCGTGACCCACGCGGCCATGGACGCCGGTTTCGACTCCTTGAGCGGCTTCGCGGACGCCGCCCGGCGCGCGACGGGCGCGTCCCCGCGCGCCGCCGGCGCGGACGACATCATCCATTTCCAGCGAATCGACACGCCCCTCGGCCCCATGATTGCTGGCGCCGTGGACGCCGGTCTGTGCCTGCTCGAGTTCGCGGATCGACGGGCGCTCGAAACCCAGCTCGACGTCCTCGCCCGGCGCCTTGGGCGTCCGCTGGTTCCCGGCGGACACCCCTGGCTGGCGCAGATCGAGACGGAGCTGGGCGAGTACTTTGCCGACGATCGCCGTCGCTTCGATGTGCCGCTGGTGATCGAGGGCACACCGTTTCAGGAGGAAGTGTGGCGAGCGCTGCTGACGATCGACTACGGCGAGACGCGCTCCTACGCCGAGATGGCCGCCCAGGTCGGCCGCCCCAACGCCGTCCGGGCGCTGGGCACCGCCAATGGCGCCAATCGATTGGCGATTGTCATTCCATGCCACCGGGTGATCGGGGCCAACGGGGCACTGTCAGGCTACGGCGGCGGCGTTTGGCGCAAGCAGCGCCTGCTCGATCTCGAGCGAGGCGGCTTCGGGTTCTAGCCTTCGTCCCCAACGGCACCCCGGCAATAGGTCCGGGATCAGGGGGCCTCGAAACGGATCGAGGACACCGTATCCCAGCGGAAGTACTCCCGCTGATCGCCGGACTTCACGACGATGCCGCTGTTGCTGTCGCTGACGTCCCGCTGTCGGCTGAGGGTCCAGGTCGTACCGTCGTGCAGGGTCACCGTGGATTGACCTGCGCCGCGCTCGATACTCGTGATCCGATGGAACGGCACGTAGGCCCGTGAGTTGCCGAGCACGCCGTCGAGGATGTCTACGGAGCGCTGCTCGTCCACGTCGAAGACGATTTCCCCGGATCGGTTCCCGCCGTCCACCGTGACGCTACCCCGCAGCGTCCCGAGGTCGGCCCAAGCCGATCGGCCCGGCAGAAACCCCTCCGGGATCGGTGCGAAATCGACGCGCTGGAAATCGGCCCACTCGAAGTCAACCCGACCGAAGGCCGGATTCACGAGCATCAGACCGCGGTTTTCCTCGTCGACGTCGTTGCTGTTGTTCAGCACCACGTCGAGCCCCTGATTCGTGATCACGCGGCTCGCGTCGCCGAGGTTCTCGATGCTGACGAGATCGCCG
>JBCCZC010000030.1:0-23908 GCA_039188505.1 Pseudomonadota bacterium
CGTGCCCATCTACCAGACCGTCGCCTACGAGTTCGACAACGCGCAGCACGGCGCGGACCTGTTCAATCTCGAGGTCGAGGGCAACATCTACACGCGCATCATGAACCCGACCACGGGCGTGCTCGAGCAGCGCTGCACCGATCTCGAGGGCGGCATCGGTTCGCTTTGCCTCAGCGCCGGCAGTGCCGCGATCCACTACGCGATCCTGACCCTCGCCGAGGCCGGGGCCAATATCGTTACGGTGCCGCTGCTCTACGGTGGCACCTATACGCTCTTCAAGCACATGCTGCCCAAGCTCGGCATCGAGGTGCGCTTCGCGGAGGACGACAGCCCGGCTTCGATCGCGAAGCACATCGACGGCAAGACCGCCGCCGTCTTCTGCGAGACCATCGGCAACCCGGCAGGCAACGTCGTCGACCTCGAAGGCCTGGCGGCCGTCGCCCACGAGCGGGGCACGCCGCTGATCGTGGACAACACCGTGGCCTCACCCGTGCTCACGAAACCCATTGCCTGGGGCGCGGACATCGTCGTCGAGTCGCTCACCAAGTACATGGCTGGCCACGGCAACTCCCTGGGCGGGGCGCTCGTCGATTCGGGCAATTTCCCCTGGGCCGATCACGCGGACAAGTTCCCGATGTTCACCCAGCCGGAGCCGGCCTACCACGGCGTGGTGTATGCCGAGGCCATGGGCCCCGCCGCCTACATCGCCCGGGCGCGCACGGTGCCGCTACGAAATACGGGCTCAGCCCTCAGCCCCCAGAGCGCATTTCACATCCTGCAGGGCCTGCAGACGCTGCCCCTGCGCATGGAGCGCCACTGCGAGAACGCGCTGGCCGTCGCGCAGTACCTCAAGGACCACCCGCGGGTCTCCTGGGTCCGCTTCGCGGGTCTGCCCGATTCCCCCTACTACGAGCTCGCGCAGAAGTATCAGGGCGGCAAGCCCTCGGCCCTGCTCACCTTCGGGATCGAGGGCGGCTTCGATGCCGGGGTGAAGTTCTACGACGCGCTGCAGCTCTTCCTGCGGCTCGTGAACATCGGCGACACCAAGTCGCTGGCCGCTCACCCGGCCTCGACCACGCACCGGCAGCTGACGGAAGCGGAGCTCGCCTCGGCCGACGTCACCCCGGACATGATCCGGCTCTGCATCGGCATCGAGCACATCGACGACATCATCGCCGACCTCGATCAGGCCCTCGCAGCCTCGGCGTAAGCAAACCGGGATCGGCGTCGCTGGCGCCGATCCCGCCTCCTGTTCCTCGCGTCGCCGCTGTTGCGCGTGAGATTTGCGTGAGAATTCCGGTCTATTGTCGTCGCCATGAACCGGAACGTCCTCATCGTCGAAGATGACGCGGAGCTCTCGAGCCTGATCGAGATGCATCTGCGTGACATCGGCTGCAACACGACCGTCGCCAACGACGGGGTCGCGGGCTTTGCGCAGGCCCGGTCCGGCGACTTCGGCCTCATCATCCTCGACCTCATGCTGCCCCGCATGGACGGCCTCCAGATCTGCCAGCGGCTGCGCCTCGAGCGCAGCTACACGCCAGTGCTGATGCTGACGGCCAAGTCCACGGACCTCGATCGGGTGACGGGGCTCGAAGCTGGCGCCGACGACTACCTCACCAAGCCCTTCAATATTCTCGAGCTTACCGCGCGGGTGAAGGCCATCTTCCGCCGGGTGGCAGCGCTGACGCCTACGGCGGACGACTCGGATGTGATCCGCCTCGGAGAGCTGACGATCGATACGGGATGCCGCGAGGCCCGCCTCGGCGCGGCGGCGCTGAGCCTCACGGTCCGCGAGTTCGACCTCCTGACCCACTTCGCCCGCAATCCCGGCCTGGTGTTCTCGCGCCAGGCGCTGCTCGACCAGGTCTGGGGCTATGCGCACGACGGTTACGAGCACACGGTCAACTCGCACATCAACCGGCTCCGCGCGAAGCTCGAGGTCGACCCGAAGAACCCGGACTACATCCTCACGGTGTGGGGGGCGGGCTACAAGATGGCGGTGCCGGCGTGAGCCTGCGCGCGAAGCTGCTCGCGATCCTGATTCCCTTCACGGCGCTGATCTGCCTGGGCGTGGGCTGGCTGCTGCTCCGGGACGCCGCTTTTCACGAGGCGCTGGTCCTGCAGCAGAACAATCGGGAGCTGGCGCGCAATCTCGTCAAGGAGAACATCCTCTACGACGCCGACGGGCAGCTGAATCCCGTCGCTCTCGATAACGTGTTCCACACGATGATGGTCATCAACCCCGCTATCGAGGTGTATCTGCTCGACCCCGACGGGTCCGTCTACATGCACTCGGCGCCGGCGGATGCGACGGTCTCTCCGGCCGTCGACATGGCCGCTGTCCGTGCGTTCCTAGGCCCTGATCCGGCCTGGCCGCTGCGCGGTTCGGATCCCCGACGGCCGGAGGCCCAGGTCCTGTTCTCGGTGGCGCCCGTCGCCGTCGACGGTCAGCCGAGGGGCTATCTCTACATCGTCCTTGCGGAGAGCGCGCCGGCCCCGCTGCTGACAAGCGCCACGGGCCAGCAGACCGTGCAGATGCTGCTGCTGATCATCGGCGGAATCCTGCTGCTGGCGGCGGTGCTCGGCATTGCCGTCATGCGCCTGATCACCCACCGCATCAAGCGGCTCGACGACGCTGTCGCGGCCTTCCGGCGCGACCTCGCCGAGCCCTCCTCGGTCCAACCGATCACCGTGGCGCCCCCGGGGCGCGGCGGCAGCGACGAGATCGACTCGGTAGCGGCCCAGACGGCACAGATGTCGGAGACGATCGTCCACCAGCTCGGCAAGCTCGCGTCGACCGATCGTCTGCGCCGTCAGCTGATCGCCAACGTGTCCCACGACCTGCGTACGCCGCTGACTGCCGTCGAGGGCTATCTCCAGACGGTGCTCGTGAAGTCCGATCAGCTCGACGCGAAGACCCAGCGCCAGTACGTCGAGACCGCCTACCGGAGCGCCCGCCGGCTGCGTCACCTGATCGTCGAGCTGTTCGAGCTGTCGCGGCTGGAGGCGGAGAGCCGGCACATCACGAGCGAGGACTTCTGCATCGCCGAGCTGGTCAGCGACGTCGTCCAGAAGCTTGGCCTCATCGCCCAGAAGCGCGGGGTGACGCTCGACTTCCAGGTGGACCCGGAAGCGGCCCACGCCCGGGGCGAAATCGGCCTGATCGAGCGGGCGCTGGACAACCTCATCGTCAACGCGATCAAGCACTCGCCGAAGCACAGCACCGTCACGATCAGCCTGCGTCCCGGCGGCAACGGGACCGTCCGCGTGGCGGTCGTCGATCACGGCTGCGGCATCGCCGAGCAGGATCTGCCGTACGTGTTCGATCGCTTCTACCGTCCGAGCACCTCGGGCGCCCAGCAGACGCCCGGTGCGGGCCTGGGTCTCGCGATCGTCCGCCGGATCATCGAGCTGCACGATAGCGGCATCGAGGCGCGTAGCGAGCTGGGCTCGGGCAGCACCTTTTCCTTCTGGCTGCCTAGCGCATCGCCGGCCTGAAACCGGTTTTTTCCGCACCGGGATACTTTCGTGAGAATTACGGGATCGGGCGGTGATCTTTGCCGCCCAGACTGGCCGCTCCTCAACAACCAGAGCACATGGAGCGATCATGTCATTCGCGAAAGCAATGCCGGCACGCAAGGGACTTGCGCTTGCCGTTCTTCTCGGACTCGGACAGACGGCAGCAGCGGTCGAGGTCAGCGTCACCGTCGAGAACCTGGCCCCGGCCGACGGCGTTTACCTGACGCCGGTGTGGCTCGGCTTCCACGACGGCAGCTTCGATGTGTTCAACCCGGGCGAGACCGCCAGCCCCGGCCTCGAGGCGGTGGCTGAAGACGGCGCGTTCGATACGTTCCGCAGCGAGTTCTCGGCCGCGAGCCCGGACGGCTTTGATTTGGTCGTCACGGCGCCCGAGGGTTTCCCCGGCGCTCCGGTCTTCGATCCGGGCGACCGCGTGACGAGCGTGCTCGATCTCGATCCGACCACGCAGCGTTTCCTGTCCTACGCGGCGATGATTCTGCCCTCGAACGACGCGTTTGTCGCCAACGGCAATCCCACCCGGTTCGAGATCTTCGACGAGAACGGCGAACTGACCGGCCCCGTGACCTTCGTGATCTACGGCGAGCGCGTCTGGGACGCCGGCACGGAAGCCAATACGGAATCCGACGCGGCGTTCTTCAACCAGGCCGGACCGAACGAGGGTGAGGCGACCGCCGATGGCATCAGCCTGCACCCCGGCTTCAACGGCTCGGCGGGCAACCCGGACGGGACGCCCGTCGTGTTCCTCGGCGGCACGAGCAACCCCGGCATCTTCTTCGACGCGACCGCTGCCGACTTCACGCTTCCGGCCTACCAGATCGCCCGGATCACCGTCGCACCGGCCACCGTCGACGTCCGCGTGACCGTCGACAACCTGCGCCCGGACGGCGGCACCTTCCTGACGCCGGTCTGGATCGGCGCCCACGACGGCAGCTTCGACTTCTACGACATCGGCGCCCCGGCCTCCCCAGGCCTCGAGCAGATCGCGGAGGACGGTGCGACCGACATGATCACGGCCGAGTTCGCCGCCGCCACGGGCGAAGACGGCGTCCAGACGGTGATCCTCGACCCCGAGGGCTTCGCCGGCGCACCGGTCTTCGATCCTGGCTCGAGCGCCAGCACGGTCCTGAGCCTCGACAGCTCGACGCAGCAGTTCCTGAGCTACGCCTCCATGGTGATCCCGTCGAACGACGCGTTCATCGGCAACGGCAACCCGCAGGCACTGCCGATCTTTGACGAGTCCGGCCGGGTGGCCAGCCGCCGCGTCGTCATCAGCAACCAGCGTGTGCGCGACGCCGGTACCGAGGTGAATAACGAGATCGAGGCCGCGTTCCTCAACCAGACCGGACCGAACATGGGTGAGGACGAGAACGGCACGGTGCAGGTGCACCCAGGCTTCAACGGCTCGGCGGAGCTGCCGGACGCGACCCCCGTGAACGTCCTCGGTGGCAGCAACGGCGCCGGCCTCGACTTCGACGCCACGGCCGCGGACTTCTCGCGCAACGGCCAGCTCATGGCCGCGATCGAGATCGGCCCGGTCATCGACGCATCCTTCGGCGGTACCTGGGTGGCAGAGGGTCGCGACGGCGAGGGTCTTCTGATCGAGCTCGTGAACGACGCCGATCCGACCGTGGTCGTCAGCTACTACAGCTACGCCGCCGATGGCTCGGGCGAGCAGCTCTACCTGATCGGCTCCGGCCCGGTGATCAACGACACGGCGATCGCCGACCTGGTGCTGACCGACGGCGCAACCTTCGGCGGCGCCTTCAACAGCGACGACGTCATCCGCACGCCCTGGGGCCAGGTCGAGATCCGCTTCTCGAGCTGCACCGAGGCCACCCTGGAACTGCGGCCCGACGCCGACGGCTTCGAAGCCGCAACGCTCCAGCTGTCACGGCTGACGGCACCGCAGCTGGGCAGCGGCGGTCACTGCGGCTGAGGAGGACTCGAACGCGCGCCGGTTTCCAGCGCGCACCGATCCTCTCCGGTTGGCGCTGGAAGGGGCCAGAGTTAACGCTCTGGCCCCGTTTCGTTGCGGGATCAGACCAGCAGCTGATCGGCCCTAGCCGAGCCGACTGCGCCGGCACGCGACGATTCCCGTCCGACGGGCTGCTAGCCCTGCGACTCCGCCGGAATCACGCGGCCCACGTGCTGACCATCAACGTCGATCCCATGGCCCCGCATGAAGAGCCGGTACAGAGTCGGCACGACAAACAGGGTCAGGGCCGAAGCAACCGCGAGGCCCGCCACGATCGAGCTCGCTACCGGCCCCCAGAGCAGCGACTTGCCGCCGAGGCCGACCGCCAGCGAGAACAGGCCGGCGATGGTCGTGAAGGTGGTCATGAGGATCGGTACGACCCGCCGCCGCGCGGCGTAGACGGTGGCGTGGAGCGGCCGCATCCCGGCCTCGATCCGCTGGTTGGCCGCGGCGATCAGGACGATGGCCGAATTCACCGCGATGCCGGTGAGTGCGATGACCCCGTAAAGCGTATAGAGGCTTAGAGGGTTCTGCGTCAGGATCAGCCCGGTCACGACGCCGGTAAAGGCCATCGGCACGGTGACCAGCACGAGCAGCGGCTGGAAATAGCTGCGGAACTCGGTCGCGATGATCAGGTAGATCAGCCCGAGGCCGAGGAGGAAAAGGCCCGCCATGGCGTCGAGGCTTTCCTCGATGTCGTCGAGTTCACCGGAGAAATCGAGGTCCGTCGACGGGTAGTCGGCGCGAACGGCCTGCCATCGATTCAGCAGTTCGGTGTTGGCCGACACGGTGTCGTTGAGCTCGGCGTTGATCTCCGCCTCGACGGTGATGGCCCGCCGCAGGTTGTGGTGCCGAATGGTGCCGCGCCCGCGATCCACGCGCCAGTCGAGCAGCGCCCGGAAGGTGGTCCTGCCGCCGCTCGGCAGGGCGATGGGATCGTCGAGCACGGCCTCGATGTCCTGGTGCTTCGCATCCGGTCCCAGCACGCGTAGCTCGACCTTCTCACCCTCGTCGCGCAGAAACGCCACGACCTCGCCGTCGAGGTGTAGGCGTAGGAGCCGGGACACGGTGCCGGGATCGAGGCCAGCCTGGCGGATGGCCTTGTAGTCGAGGTCGATCACCAGCTCGGACCGCCCCCGCAGGGCGTTGTCGGCCACGTCATAGGTCCCGGGAATCTCGCGCACGATCGCCTTGACGGCCTCCGTCGCGCGCTCGAGCTCGTCGAAATCGTCGGCCCGGACCTTCACCGAGATCGGCTTCGCGGTCGGCGGGCCGCCGCTGATCTCGAAGAAGGTGATCTCCGCATCGCCCGGGGTCGCCGCCACGGCTTCGCGCATGCCCTCGACGACCTCCGAGACGCTACGACCACTGCGACCTGCGGGTTGGAGCGCGACCTGGATCTGCCCGAACTGGTCGCCGTACTGGATATCGATATCGGTGAACTTGATGCCGGAAAGCGAGGTGATGGCGCGAATCTCGTCTGCTTCGACGAACTGGCGCACGCGCTCCTCGACCCGAACCGTCTGGGCCAGCGTGTTCTCCAGCGGCGAGTCCGGCGGCATGTCCACGTTGACGTAGAAGATCCGCAGCGGGTCGAAGGTGAAGAACTCCATCCGGATCGCACCCGCCCCGACGGCGAGGCCCGCGAGCACGAAGGCCAGAACAGCGCCCGAGAGCGTGAGCTTCGGTCGGCGAAGGACTGCGATCAGCGCCTTCGTGTACTTCACCCGCACCCAGTGGGTCCACCGGTTTCGCCAGCCGACCACGCGGTGGGAGTCGCTTCGGCCCGCCGGCTTCGGGTTCAGCGCGATGACGTGCGAGGGCAGGATCCAGAACGCCTCGACGAGGCTGACGAGCAGTCCGATCGTGACCACGAAGGGGATGACGAACATGAACTTGCCGACGATCCCGGGCAGCAGCATGAGGGGCAGGAATGCAGCCATGGTGGTCATCACCGCGGTTGCCACGGGCGTCCCTACCTCGCGCAGCGCGGCCACGGCGCCGGCCAGGGGCTCGGCCCCACGCTGGATGCGGTAGTAGAGCGCCTCGACGATCACGACGGCGTCGTCCACGAGCATGCCGAGCACGATGACGATGCCAAGCAGAACGGAGACGTTCACCGTGTTGCCGGTGATGTTGAGCATCCAGAACGCCCCGGCAATCGAAAACGCGATGCCGAGCGTCACCATGGCGGCAATGCGCAGTCCCAGGAACAGCCAGCAGACGCAGAGCACCAGGAAAAGGCCCAGGCCCGCATTGGTCTGCATGATCGAGATGGCTTCGCGCGTCTGGACCGTCTGGTCGTCCGCGAGCACCACGTCGACGCCCGACTCGCCGAGCGTTTCGTTGCGCTGTTCGATGTAGGCCTCGATGCGGCCGACGAGCTCGATGGTGTTGGTGTAGCGAACCTTCGAAACCGCAAGCGAGACGCCCGGGCGGCCCTCGAAGGCGATGAGCTGGAAAGGGTCGCGACGGGATCGCTCGATGGTGGCGATCGTGTCGAGGCTGATGCGCCGTTCCGGCGCGTTCCGGGGCGCGACCTGGAAGTCGGCCAGCTCCTCTGGATCGGTCGTCGTACCGTCGACGCGGACCAGCCACTCGTCGTCGCCGACGCCAGCGGTGCCGGCGAACACATCGCGGAATCCTGCGCGCAGGCTGTCGGCCACGTCGATCGCGGTCAGGCCGCGCGCGGCCATGGCGACCGGGTCGAGCCGCACGTGGAGCTCGGGATCATGGAGGCCGAAGGCGTTGACCTTGTCGACACCGGCGATGCGTTCGAGGTCCTCCTTCACGAGCCGCGCCGTGCGCCGCAGGTTCTCGTCGTCGGCCTGGCCGGCGACGACGACCAGCGCGGTCGGGAAGCCGTTCGACGTGGTCACCTCCAGGATGCGAGGATCCTCGGCCTCCTCGGGCAGTTCGTCGTTGGCCTTGTTCTGGATCTCCCGGCGCAGGTCGTTGACGCGCTTGTCGAAGACCCGGTCGGAGATATCGCGGAAGCGCACGAGGATGTTGGAGTCGCCTTCCCGGGAGGAGCTGGAAACGAACTTGATGTCCTGGACGACCCGGATGGCGTCCTCGAGGGGACTGGTCACCAGCTCCTCGACGTCCTGGGCGGACGCCCCGGGAAGCGCAGTGTTGATATTGACCCAGTTGAAGTTGATCTCCGGGTCCTGCTCGCGCGGCATCGAGATGTAGGAGAGCACCCCCATCACGAGGACGACGGTGAACAGGATGTTGACCAGCGGATGGTTGGTCAGCAGCCGTTCGCCGAACGAGAGCTTGCGCCCGCCGTCCTTGCTGCCGTTCGGCGCACCGTTCATGACGGTGCTCACCGGGCGATCTCCACGCGATCGCCGTCCTGCAGCCGATCGGCACCGCCGACGACGAGCTGCGTGTCGTCACCGAGGCCGACGGCCACGGGACGACCTTCCTGAGCGTTGGGCAGCTCGACGAATTTCGCGACGCCGTTCTCAGCGACGAACACGCCGTAGCGGTCGCCGCGGCGGACGACGAGGCCGGCGGGCAGCTGCCCGCGGGCGCCCAACCACTCCAGCGTGCCGGTTGCGCCGGCCGGCATCGGATCGAAGATGAACCCGAGCCGCGCGGTCTGCACGCGCGTCTGCGCGTCGATCACGCGCGACAGTCGCAGGAGCTCGACGGCGGCGACCCGGTTGCGCACGTGGAGCTCGATCTGCGGCGAGCTGGCCAGGAATTCGGCCTGCTCGGGCGCGATCTCGGCCTCGATCTCGAGCGCCTCGTCCTCGACGATGGTGAGGAGCGGCGAACCGGGCACGACGTAGCCGCCGACCTGCGCCGAGCGCGAGACGATGGTGCCGTCGAAGGGCGCCTCGATCGTGGTCCGCGCCAGGGACTCGCGGGCCTGCGAGAGCTGAACGGTGGCGGTCGCCTTCTCGGCGAGGAGCACGTCGAGCTCCGTCTGCCGGGCGAGCAGGTCGTCGTCGGAGATGTAGCCATCTCCGGAGAGCGACTGCGCCCGCTCGAGCCGCAGCTCGGCCTGCCGGATCCGCGCATCGGCCGCCCGGAGGCTTGCCTGCGCGCCATCCACGGCGAGGCGATAGTCCGTATCGTCGAGCGCGACGAGCAGGTCGCCCGCCGACACCCGCGCGCCGACGTCGTGGGCGACCGCCTGGACGCGCGCGGCGACTTCCGCCGCCAGGGCAGAACGGTTGGCGGGTACGACCGAGGCCGGCGCGGTGAAACGCTGGTCCACGAGCAATTCCCCCAGCGACTCGACGGTCACCGGGCGAACCGGGTTGTCCTGGGCTGGCGCAGAAGCGGTGAGCACGACCGCCGCCAGGCCAAGCGCGATCCGCCCGAAGCGGGTCATCCTTGTCATCATTCTGGTTCCTGTCATCCGCGATTGACGCGCGGAACGCTCCATTTTAGCGCGGCCGGCCAGGGTCCGAGTGGTCCAGAAGTTCGAGAACGCATCGGAAGCCTGCCCGATCCGGCCAAATCTACCGCAGTGGCGTCGGTGCGGTATGATCCCGTCCCCTATTCCAGCCATCTCCCGGTTTTCATGAAGTCCATCCAGGCCCGGATCGCGGGCGACATCGGTGCGCGCGAGGCGCAGGTCAACGCGGCCGTCGACCTTCTCGACGGCGGCGCAACCGTTCCCTTCATCGCCCGCTATCGAAAGGAGATTACGGGCGGCCTCGACGACACGCAGCTGCGTCGTCTCGAGGAACGACTCGGCTACCTGCGGGAGCTGGAGGACCGCCGTACCCAGGTCCTGACCACGATCGAGGAACAGGGGCAGCTGGACGACACGCTGCGCGCGGCCATCGAGGGCGCCGAGACGAAGACTCGCCTCGAGGACCTCTACCTGCCCTACAAGCCGCGCCGCCGGACCCGGGCCCAGATCGCCCGCGAGGCCGGACTCGAGCCCCTGGCGAAGGCACTGCTTGAGAATCCGACGCTCGATCCGGGTAGCGAGGCGCAGAAGTTCGCGAACGCCGAGGCAGATCTTGACGGGACCGCGGCCCTCGAGGGTGCTCGCAACATCCTCATGGAGGACTTCTCGGAGAACGCCGATCTGGTCGGCCGCCTCCGGGATCGGCTTTGGCGCAACGGGCAGATCCAGGCGCGCCTTGCCGAGGGCAAGGAACAGCAGGGGGCAAAGTATCGGGACTACTTCGAGCATGCGGAGGCGATCGGCAAGATCCCATCGCACCGTTTGCTCGCGCTGTTCCGAGCGCGGAACGAAGGCATTCTCTACCTCGATCTCGTACTACCGGACGTACCGGACGGCGACGATCATCCCTGCGTGCGCGCGATCTGCGCTGCCCACGAGATTGCCGACCGCGGCCGGGCTGCAGACCCCTGGCTGCTGGAAACGGCCCGGCGCGCGTGGAAGAGCAAGATTCATATGCACCTGAGCCTCGACCTGTTCGGCCGCGCCCGCGAGACCGCCGAGGCCGAAGCGATCGGCGTATTCGGGGACAACCTGCGCGACCTCCTGCTGGCCGCGCCGGCGGGTCGACGCGCGACCATGGGCCTTGACCCGGGCCTGCGCACGGGGGTCAAGGTGGCCGTGGTCGACGCGACGGGCAAGCTGGTGGAAACCGCGACGATCTACCCGCATGCGCCGAAGAAGGATGTTTCCGGCGCCCTCGGTGTCCTGCGCAAGCTCGTGACGTCGCACGGCGTCGAGCTGGTCGCGATCGGCAACGGCACCGGCTCTCGGGAAACGGAACGGCTGGTGGCGGAGCTCTCCAGCGGCGAGGGCATGCGCGGACTGGTTCGGCTGGTGGTCAGTGAAGCCGGCGCTTCGGTCTACTCCGCCTCCGAGACGGCGGCGAAGGAATTTCCGGACCTTGACGTCTCTCTGCGCGGTGCCGTCAGTATCGCGCGGCGCCTCCAGGATCCGCTGGCCGAGCTGGTGAAGATCGATCCGAAGGCCATCGGTGTCGGCCAGTACCAGCACGACGTGAACCAGGTCCGGTTGGCCCGGGCGCTGGACGCCTGCGTCGAGGACTGCGTGAACGCGGTAGGCGTGGAATTGAATACGGCCTCGGCTGCGCTCCTCGCGCGCGTCGCCGGCCTCTCCGAAGGCGTGGCCGAGAACATCGTCAAGCACCGCGACGCCGAAGGACCCTTCGCCCGGCGCGGGGATCTTCTGAAGGTCTCGCGCCTCGGCGCCAAGACCTTCGAGCAGGCCGCGGGATTCCTTCGGATCAAGGGCGGCAGTGACCCCCTCGATGCGTCCGGCGTCCACCCGGAGGCCTACGGCGTCGTCGAGCGGGTCCTCGAGAAACTCGGCGTGCCCATCGACGGCCTGCTCGGCAACGCCGAGGCCCTTCGTGGCGTGCGGCCCGCCGAAGTCACGTGCGGCCAGTTCGGGGAACCGACGGTGCGGGATATCCTCTCCGAGCTCGAGAAGCCCGGTCGCGATCCGCGGCCCGAGTTCAAGACCGCACGCTTCAATGACGAGATCAACACGATCCAGGACCTGAAGGCCGGCCAGGTCCTCGAGGGCGTGGTCAGCAACGTGACGAACTTCGGCGCGTTCGTGGACCTCGGCGTGCACCAGGACGGCCTGGTGCATATCTCCCAGCTCGCGAATCGCTTCGTCGAGGATCCGCGCACCGTCGTCAAGGCGGGCGACATCGTGAAGGTGAAGGTGCTCGAGGTCGACGTCCCGCGGAAGCGCATCGCGCTGACCATGAAGCTCGAAGCGCCCGCAGCACGGCCGGACGGAAAGGGCGCAAAGCGCGGCAAGCCCACTGATGACCGATCGCGGAAACCTCGCCGGGCGAAGCCGGGCGGCAAGGCGAAATCCTCGAAGCCCGAGCCGCGCGGCGCCTTCGGAGACGCGCTGGCGGCAGCGCTCGCAAAGAAGAAATAGCGCGCGGGACGCGGCTGCGACGGCCGCCGCAGAAACCGCGACAGGCTCAGACCCCGTTCCGACGAGGCCTCGTGGCCCGATGTGCCGACGTCGGGCGGACCGCAGCCTGAACCCCTGGGGATTGCCGGATCGAGCCCTGATCAGTGCCGTGGCACCCATCGGGTCTCGATTGCCCTAACCCGCACCGGATACCCCGCGGGCCGCACCCATGACCGATCGCCCGTCCCTGACGAGAACCCCGGAAATCCCGTAGGTCCGGTCATTTGACAGCGTTGTCAAAATAGGCGAGATTAGCGCATCGAAAATCCGATTGAGGGGATACCCATGCGTCAGCGTCATCTTGCCGCCCTGCTGTCGAGCGTGCTGCTCGCGGGAGCCGCCAGTGCCCAGGAACGATTGATCTGGAGCGACGAGTTCGACTCCGGCGATGTCCCCAATCCCGAGGTCTGGTCCTATGACCTCGGCGACAACGGCTGGGGCAACCAGGAACTTCAGAACTACACGAATGATCCGGCCAACGTCCGCGTCCGGGACGGCAACCTGGAAATCACCGCACTCGGCGGTGGCGGAGAGCCGTTCACCTCGGGGCGCATCAAGACCGAGGACAAGGTGATCTTCACCTATGCGACCCTCGAGGCGCGCATCCGCGTGCCGGATCTGGCCGACGGCCTGTGGCCCGCGTTCTGGACGTTAGGGAACAACTTCAGCCAGATCGGCTGGCCACGCTGCGGGGAACTCGACGTCTTCGAGATGGGCAACTCCGCGGCGATCACGGACGGCGTGATCAACCGGCGCGTGGCGTCGACCGCGCACTGGGAAAGCGATGAGAACTACGCCGGCTACGGCCTGAGCCTGGATGCGGCTCAGGACCTGAACGACGAGTTCCAGATCTTCCGCATGGAGTGGACGCCGACGCTGGTCACCACCTACCTCAACGGCGAACAGATCTGGGCCATCGACATCTCGCCCGAGAACTGCGCCGACTGCGAGGAGTTCCACCGGCCGCACTTCGCGCTGCTGAACATGGCCGTGGGCGGGTCCTACACCGGACGCCTCATTGAAGGCGCCGTCACGGCCGACACGCCCGCGACGATGTTCGTCGACTACGTGCGGATCTACGACAACGGCTTCACCGTGGTCGAAGGCTCGGGCGCCGAGGGCGTCGTTCCGGATATCGGCCCCGGTCACTCCGGCTCGTGGTACAACGCCGATCAGGACGGCCACGGCTTCTCGATGGAGTTCGGCGAAGCGGCCGACGGCTCGCCGTTCGCGGTCATCTACTGGTACACCTACGACGATCAGGGCAACCCGGTCTACCTCGTCGGCGCGGGCGTTCCGGAGGATTCCAGCATCACGGTCGATTTCGTTTCGACCTCGGGCATGGTGTTCGGCGAATTCGACCCGTCGACGGTGGTCCGCACGCCCGCGGGAAGCGGGACCTTCGACTTCAGCGACCGAGACAACGCGGTGTTCAGCTATACGCCATCGGATGAATCGGCGGCCAACCTCGGCCATTCGCCGGTCACCGAACTACCGCTCACGCGGCTGTTCGCAATCCCGGTCGGGAACTGATCGAGGCTTCCTGATGATGTTTCCCGGCCCGGACGTATCGGGCCGGGGCTCAGGGCGGCGGCTTCGGCCGCCGCTTTGCGTTGCAGAGCCGTTGCACATCGACTGCGGCCCCGGGGCCCATATGTCAGCGAGGTCCGGCAGGGATCGGAGCCATGCGCCGGCGGGGCCTCGGGTCCGCGGCCAAAGCCGACCCGGAGGACCTCCGCAGCCGCGCGCTGATCCGGTTCAGACCGGGGCAGGCGTCCGGCTTCGCGTGTCGATCAGACCGCCGCCTGTCGATGGGCGATGAAGTCGCGGTGCACTGGCGCGGTATTGACGTCCTGCGCGATCGCAGACCGGGTTTCGGCCATGAATGCCCCCAGCTGATCGTCCGACAGGCGATCCACGAAGGGATGGTAGGTCTGCGGTTCGAGCCCCTGACCGACCATCACCGCGATCCATGAGCTCTCGTCGAAGAGCTCCTGCCGCTGCCGGAAGATGCGCCCGCTCGAGCGGAACATCTCGATGCGATGGGCGAGCGAATCCGGCACCGACATCTCCCGGCACGCATTCCAGTACGGCGAGTCTGCCCGCCGCGTGACGTGGTAGTGGAGGATGATGAAGTCGCGGATGAAATCGAACTCCTCCTTCACTTCGCGGTTGAACTCGTCGACCTGGGTGGGCTCGATGTAGGGCCCGGGGAACAGCTTGATCAGGCGGATGATGCTGTTCTGGATCAGGTGGATGCTCGTCGACTCGAGCGGCTCCAGGAACCCGCTGGAGAGGCCGAGCGCCACGCAGTTCCGATTCCACTGCAGCTCGCGGCGGCCCGTGCGAAAACGGATCGGTCGAGGCTCCGTGATCGGGGCGCCGTCCAGGTTGTCGCGCAGCAGCTTGAGCGCCTCGTCGTCGGACAGGAAATCGCTGCCGTAGACCAGACCGTTGCCAACGCGAGTCTGCAGCGGGATCTTCCATTGCCACCCGGCGCTCCGGGCCGTGGCCCGCGTATAGGGCACCGGCGGGGCAACGGCTTCGGTCTGGACGGCGATCGCCCGGTCGTTGCGAATCCACTGCGACCAGTCTTCCCAGCCGGTCTCGAGCGCCTGCTCGATCAGCAAGCCGCGGAAGCCGCTACAGTCGATAAAGAGGTCGCCCTCCAGGACCTCACCGGATTCGAGCTGCACGGCATCGATGTCGCCGCTCTCGCCGTCGAGCTTGACGTCGACGACGCGTCCTTCGGTCCGACGCACCCCGTCGCCCTCGGCGATCCGCCGCAGCAGCGCCGCATAGCGCCCGGCGTCGAGGTGGTAGGCGTAGTGGACCTCGCGATCGCGGACCGGGCCGAAACGGCCGGCCCGGGCCATGACGGTCTCGAAGCTGAAGTCATCGAGCGGGCGATGCTCACCGCGCTGCCGTGAGCGGACCCAGTAGTGGTGGAACTGCGCGGCCCAGGCGTCGACGCCGAAACGCGAGAACGGGTGGAAGTAGCGCTCGCCGAGCTGCCCCCAGTTCTCGAACTCGATGCCCAGCTTGTAGGTGCCGTTCGTCTCCCGGAGGAAGTCCGCCTCGTCGAGTTCGAGCAGCAGATGGAAATTCCGGATCGGTGGGATCGTTGCTTCGCCCACGCCGACCGTGCCGATCGCGTCCGATTCGATCAGATCGATGGAGACCTGCTTGCCCAGCGAGCGGCCGAGCGCCGCCGCGGCCATCCAGCCAGCGGTGCCCCCACCCACGATCACGACCCGCTTCACGGCTCTCATGAGCGACTCCAGTAGTTACTTGGGTTCATCGGTTCAGCCTGTTTCTCAGCATCGCCCGGAGCTGTCGGGCCTGGTCATCGTCCAACGGTCCGAGCACGCCTCGGCGGCTCTTGGGAATATGCGCGAACTGGTCGCCATCGAAGTCGAACACGTAGTGCTCGAACAGGTCGCGCCAGGCAGCGCGCTCTTGTGCAGGAATGTCGCGCAGCGTGAGGATCGCCATGAGCAGCGCATCCAGTGGTGGGCCCGCGTGCGGCGGCGCGTCGCGCCACCAGTGATTGATCAGGATGTTGCGGCGCTCGAGCGCCTCGACCTGGTGCCACCACATCGACGGGATGAAGATGGCATCGCCCGGCTCGAGCACGGCGGTGCGCGCATGGCCGAGCGCTTCGGCATAACGGGGAAAGCGTTCGAGGTCGGGCGCGCGCGGATCGACCATGCTGACCGCCTGGCCGGCCGGCGTGAAGTCCAGTGGGCCGACGTAGAGGTTCGACAGCTGGTCCGGCGGAAAGAGGGTGAAGCGGCGCCGACCGGCGCAGACGCAGGCGATGTTGTCCATGACGTCGTAGTGAGCCGCAACGAGCGTCGCGCTGCCGATCCAGATGCGGACCGTTGCCTGCCGGCCGGCGAGCGGGAGGCTGTTTTCCGTGCGGCTCCCGGGCAGGCACTGGTCGAGGGCCATGGAGCCCATGTAAACCGTTTCTTCCGTATCCGCGGTGAGCTCGGAAAACACCTGGTCCATGCCTGTGCGGACCTGGCGAAAGTTCATCTTCTCGACGGCGTCGTCGTAGAAGATGCGGCCCGCGGCGCCGGCGTCAGCGCGAAACGCCGTGACCGGCGCCCCCTCATAGAATTCGAGCAGGTAGTCGCAGGCCGCCTGCCAGGAGTCGCGTGCCCGGCAAACCAGCGGCCAGTCCGCTGCGGCGTGACGAATAACGACAGGATCGGCGACGGGCAGGGTCTCGGCGAAGAAACGTTCCGAATCGTAGCCGCCGTCAAGCTCGGCGAGCGGGCGGGGCTGAGGCAGCGCGGGCATGCCGCTAACCGCCGGCGACCTGCCGGTTCTTGCGTTCGATGACGCGCTCGAGCATGGGGCCGGCAGCCAGCATCATGAAGACGGCCTCGAGCATGCCGCCCTTGTGCAGCACCTCGAGGGCGCCACCGGGCAACGCCCGCAGGCGCTCCTCGTTGATCGTGTGGAGACCCTCGAGGGTCTGCTGTGATCCGTCCACGAAGGTCGCCTCGATGGTGACGGACTCGATGAGCTCGAGACCCACCAGGGCCTGGGAGAAGGCCCGGATCGCATCGTGGCCCTCGTGGATCATCATGAGGATCGCGCTGATCTGTTCGAGGAACGGGCTCTCACCGCCCTGCGGTAGGAAGACCCGCTCGCCCTCGACGTCGTTGACGGCCGGATGGTCGATGTCCACGTTTACCACCGGCACGCGCTCGATGACACCGTCCCGCTCCTGCTCCTGGTAGCCGATGAGGAACGGCTGGCGCTCGAGGGTCAGCGGCATGACTGGTGCCTCCCAACCGTTAGCACCGACGAACAGATTCTCACCGCGCTCGAAGCCCATGAGCGCGACGGGCTCGAAGAGCTGCTCTTCGGCATTCCGGACGAAGAACAGCGGGAAGGTCGTCTGCAGGCGTCGGAACTCGATCGGGAAGACCCGGGCGACATTGGCCTCGAAGCCGCTTTCGGCCCCGTAGTACTGCCGGACGCGGAGATCCTTGTGGTTCACGTTGTCGAGCATCACGTGCTGGGTCATGGTCTCGGTTCCAGGCTGGTGTTGCAGAAGTCAGGAGCGACCGCCGGCCGCGCCGGGCGTCGCCGGTCGGGCGGCGAGGGCCTCGAGGAGCCGCCGATGTGCGGGCAGCTGGGCGACAAGGCGATTGGCCCGCCGGATGTTGTCGTTGAAGAAGCCGACGGCGCGTTCGCGTTCACGGTCGAAACGGGCGCTTCGGCGAAGCGACGAGTCGAAGTCCATGCCGTAGAGCACGTACTGGTAGCTCGCGGCGGAGAAGACCTCGTCGTGGCGGGGCAGGTCATCTGGCACCGGGACGTGGTGACGCCAGCGCTCCAGGCTCTCGACGAGCGCCGGCGGAATGCTCTCCGCGTTGCGATTGTCGTCCCAGTACTGCGAATCGCGCTGGCTGAGCACGTAGTGAAGTTTCAGGAACTCGACAATGCGCTCCCAGCGATAGCGAAAGCCGGTGTTGAACCGCTCGGCCTGCCGGGCCATGTCGTCGCGATCCTGCGGCATCGCGTCGCTGATCGCGCGGGCGGACAGCTCCACGAGAACCAGGGCGCTCGCCTCCAGCGGCTCGAGGAACCCGGCTGACATCCCGATGGCGACACAGTTGCGGTGCCAGAAACGCTCGCGGTGACTCGGCCGGAAGCCGATCTTGCGCGGCTCGATCCGGTCGGGTTCGACGCCAAGATGGCGGGCCAGCGTGGCGTGGGCTTCGTCGTCCGACGCGTGGGCGGTCGAGTAGACGTAACCGACACCGCGACGGTTCTGCAGGCCGATGTCCCAGACCCACCCGACGTCCTGGGCGGTCGAGATCGTCTGGCACGCGATCGGCGCCTCGGGATCTTCGTAGGGAACCTGCACGGCGAGCGCCGCGTTGTTGAACAGCACGTCGTCGAGCTCGAGGAGTCCGATCCCGTAGTGACGCCCGATCAGCAGCGAGGCCAGGCCGGTGCAATCGATGAACAGATCCGCGGCCAGTTCGCCGTGGTTCCGGGTGGTGATCGAGGGGATGTTCCCGTCGGGATCGCCGTTGACGGCGGTGACGTGATCGAGGATGTGGCTGACGCCCAGCCGCTCGGTCCCGTGCCGCGCGAGAAGTCCGGCGAAGCGTCCCGCGTCCAGGTGGTAGCCGTAGTTGGCGACCCCCGCATAGTCGGGCGCCGCGAGCTCCTTCGGCGCGAGTCCGCGGTCGCAGAGATAGCCCTGGGGACTACTCGCGTCGACGAAGCTCACCTTCTCGCGCTCGCGCAACCAGTGCGCCGCCACGTCGAAGCCGGGGTAGCCGGACGGGGCGGTGAAGGGGTGGTAGTAGCGATCGTCCTCGGCGCCGGTGACCCAGCGATCGAAGCGGGTGCCTTGCTTGAAGGCGGCCTGGCACTCGGTCAGGAACTCTCGCTCGGGGATGCCGATGCGGGCCAGCGTTCCGCGCATCGTGGGCCAGGTGCCCTCCCCGACGCCGATGGTCTTCACGTCCGGTGATTCAACTAGTGTGACGCGTACCGCCTCCGGGCCCTCGCCGCCGTGCTCGCTCGCAAGCAGCCCGGCTGTCAGCCAGCCGGCCGTGCCACCGCCAACGATGACGATATGCTGGATGGGACCGTTCTGAGTCATGCGCTCCGGAGGAAAAAAGAGGCCGCTGCGGAGGCAGCGGCCACAATCGTAGCAACGGGGTTACAGGTTTAGAAGGCGTACCGCAATCCCACGTTGAAGCGAGACCCGTACTGGTTGCCACGGAGGAACTGCTCGGGATAGCGCGAGTAGGTCCGCTGCACTTCGTCCGTGAGGTTCAGGCCCTCGAAGAAGAACGACAGCGCGTCGCTGTAGAAGTAGGTGATGTTCAGATCGACCGGCATGAACTCCTCGGTGAAGACCGGGGCGCCGAACTGGTCGAAGCCCGAGAGGAACTCGTCACGCCAGTTGACCGCAAGCCGCGTCGAGATGTACGCGTTCTCGTAGAACACGATGAGGTTGCCCGAGTCGCTCAGACCTTCCAGCGCGAACTGCTGGTTGAGCACTTCGGTGTCCGCGTCGACATCGCCGCTGACGGTCGTGTAGTTGGCCTGCACGCCGAAGCCCGAGTCGCCGAACATGTGCTGAATGGCGAACTCCCAGCCGAAGAGGTTGCCGACCTCCTCGTTCTCGACCGCGGTCACCTGGAACTCGGCCAGCGGGTCACCCGGCTGCGCGAAGATCGGATCGGTGGGTGGATCGTTGCCGAGGATCTGGTTGATCCGGGTGAAGACGTTCTGATCATCCGGGCTGATGCCCTCGGCCTCGAGTTCGGCCCGCGCCTGCTCGGCGAGGGCGCCGACATACGGATCCTCGAGATCGAAGAACTGCGGCCGGGTCCGGGTGACGAGGAAGTTGTCGACGCGCTTGCGATAGTGCGTGATCGACGCGTAGCTGCCCGGGGCGTAGTACCACTCGACGGCGAGGTCGAGGTTGTCGGATTCGTAGGGCAGCAGCTGCGGGTTGCCGGTATTCACGCGGCGGTTCCGCACCGTCGGGTTGCCGACGAACTGACGGTTCGGACCGAGCGCGCCAACCGGCGGCCGCGCGATCGACTTGCTGTAGGCGACCCGAGCGATCCAGTCCGGCATGAACTCGAGGTTCATGTCGACCTGCGGCAGCCAGAACTTGTTCGAGCCCTCGCCGGTCCGCAGTGACGTCTCGTCCGCGAACTCGTACGCGAACTCGTTCCCGCCGACCCAGATGATCTCGGTCGCCGGAAGCTCCTGGCCGATGGACGTGACCTCGGTGTCCTCGTAGCGCACGCCGACGACCGCGTTGAAGGGCATGTTGTTGAACATGTCCTGGAACGTCACCTGGGCGTAGAAGGAATTGATCTCCTCCTCGACGAAGGAATTCCCGTTGTTGCCCAGCGGCCCGGACCAGAAGCGACCGCGGTCGCCCGACGGATCCTGGAAGTCGGGACCCCAGAAGTTCGTGTCCGGCCAGTAGCAGCAGGGGAAGTTGGTCGAGCCAACGGTCTCGAATGCGTCGACAACTGCGTCGAAGGGCGCCGTGTAGTAGCGCGACTCGGAGAAGCCGCCGCCGCCGCTGAACTCGCTCAGCAGGCCGCCGAAGTCGGCGAGCGTGAAGCTGTCGTCCGGCCAGAACTGGGCCGACGTGTTCCAGAAGCCGGCCGGCAGCAGGCCCGAGAAGGCGTTGCGCGTGTTGTATTCCTGCTTCTGATAGTTGAAGCCGAAATCGATGCGCGAGATCGCGCCGCTCTCCAGGTTCAGCCAGGAACCGCCCAGCTGGACCTGGTCGATGTCGTTCTTGACCTCGGTATTGAACGCCTGGCCAAAGAGCGAGCCGATGTCCTGCGGCGCCGGGAAGTCGATCGGCGCGCCGCCCGGGCCCGTGTTGGTGAACGACACATCGAAGGTCGGAATGCCGCTCGAGCCATAGAAGGCGGTCTGCGAGAGGATCGCCGCGGTGAACGGCCCGGCGCCATCGACGTCGCCGCACCAGCTGCAAAAGGTGTTGCCGATGATCAGGTTCGCGGAACTGCCCGGCTCACCGCCGATGCCGCCACCGCGAAGCTCCGACGAGGAGCTGTGCGCGTCGAGCTTGAACGAGAGCGCCTCGGTGGCCTGGAACTCCAGGTTGAACCCGAGCGAGTCGTTCTCCTTGATCGTGTTGGCCCGCGCGATGTTCGTCGAGTAATCGTTACAGGCCTGCGTGACCTGGGTGACGGTACCGCGCTCGTTGATCGTCGCGTCGATGTTCGGGCACTCGAACCAGATGCCGACGCTGTTGGAGTTGTTCAGCGTCTCGAGCTCGGAGTAGGTGTAGTCGAGCGTCGCGTTCCAGCGCTCGTTCGGCGAGTACTGCAGCGCGAGCTGCGCGTTCGTCCGCGTCCGCTCGATGTCCGACCAGCCGTAGCCGACGTTTTGCGGATGCCACCAGGTACCGTCGGCACGCTGGTTGTTGTCGTTGACGTTGCCGCCGTTGAGCTGGAGGTTCGGCCCCCAGTTGTCGACGGTCGCGTTCTCTTCGCGGTTGTGACGCTCCTGGTAGGAAGCCGTCAGGCGCACCCCGAAGGTGTCGTCCATGTAGGTGTTGCTGAAGGTGCCGGAGATTTCGGGCGTGAACTCGTCCAGGTCGCCCACATCCGAATCCGACGACGACCGCTCGTGCACAGCCTTGGCGCCGATGACGGCGGTCAGGCCCGGGTTGTCGAGCGGGCGAGCGGTGATGATGTTGACCGTGGCGCCGATACCACCCGTCGGCAGGTCCGCGCGGGCGGTTTTGTAGACCTCCACGGCACTGACGCCTTCCGACGCGATGTCGTTGAAGTCGAAGGAGCGGCCACCCGCGGTCGGCATCGAGCGGCCGTTCAGGGTGACGAGGTTGAACTCCGGGCCCATGCCGCGAACGGTGATTCGGGAACCCTCGTTGTTACTCCGGTCGATCGAGACGCCGGTGATACGCTGCAGCGACTCGGCGAGGTTCTGATCCGGGAACTTGCCGATGTCCTCGGCGGTGATCGCGTCGACGACGCCCACGGCGTCCCGCTTGCGATCCATCGAGCGAAGCAGGCTGAAGGCGATGCCGGTGACTTCGAAGCGATCAAGCTCCGCCGGACTCTCGGGCGCCGAGTCGGTGATGACCTCCGGCGTGTCCTCGTCCTCGGCGTCCTGGGCCATGGCGGGCACCACGAATGATGTTCCGATCGCGAAGGCGATGCTGCTCGCCAACGTCGACTTCTTGACTGTGAATCTCTGCATCTCCATCCCCTCGGCGGCGTGCGATTGGCAAATTTGATGGTGGTCCCCGCCACGATCGCTACTTTGGCGACCGTGACCCCGTTCCCTCAGGGAGAGCCCGGCTGACAGACTCTGCGATAAAATGACACCGCTGTCAAAAAAACAGGTGACAACGCTGTCACGCCGCATTAGAGTACAACATCAAGACACTGTCAAATGCATGATTGAGAACGCCCACAGGATGCCCGCAGCGAGCGCGGGAACGGTCTCCCATGTCGCCGATGCGGGACGGTTTCGGGGTGCGTGGCAGGGTCGTATCTCGGGGTGCCTGCTGGGGAAGCCGCTGGAGGTTCTGTCCTTCGAACAGGGGCGGGGTGGCATCGAGAGCTATCTGAAACGGGCTCACGCTTTCCCGCTCGGCGGTTACGTGCCGCTGGTCGACGGGACGGTCGTGGCCCGCCGCGAACCCGACTGCTGCGCCGGTCGCATCCGGCGCGCGGAGCCCGACGACGATATCGATTACAGCCTGCTTGCGCTCGCGCTGCTCGAGCGCTTCGGCGCGACCTTTGGCCGAGAGGACGTGGCTCGGCAGTGGCTGCGCCTGCTGCCTGCGGGCCGTACCTGGACGGCCGAGCGAGCGGCCTATCACACGCTGCTGGACCGCATGGACGACGAGTTCGTCAACGGCGCCGCCCCGGGCTTCGATCTCGACGCCTGCTCGGACAACCCCTTTTGCGAATGGATCGGCGCGCAGATTCGGGCGGACGTCTACGGCTGGGTACTGCCCGGCCGACCGGGCGCGGCCGCGGCGCTCGCGGTCCGGGACGGCGCCCTGTCGCACCGCGGAGAGGCGCTGCATGCCGCCGCCTTCGTCGCGGCCCTCGGCGCGCTGCTCGGGGCCGGAACGGACGTCCGCGACGCAATCGCCGGTGCGCTTGCCACCATCCCCGAGGACAGTCAGGCGGCGGACGCCGTCCGCTTGGCGCGATCGCTCGCCGGCACGGCTGACGCGGTCGACGTGCTCGAGGCGCGCTACGCGTCGCTCTCGCCCGTGCATAGCATCAATAATCTCGCGGTCGTTGTATGGGCCATGTGCGACGCCGAGGGTGATTTCGATCGCGCTGTCTGTAGCGCGGTGCAGGCAGGCTGGGACACCGATTGCAATGGTGCCACCGTCGGCGGCCTCTGCGGCATCGCCGGCTGGCCGATCGACGAACGTTGGACCGCACCCTGGCGCGGCCGGATCGGCGCCGGCCTGGCGGGCATCGGGGAACTGGAGCTGGAAGACGTTGTGGCGCGGACGGCGAACGTTGCGCGCCTCCTGGAGGGGACACGCGATGCGCAGTTTCATTGAGCGGACCGTAGCCGTTTTGCTCGGTCTTGCGGCAAGCGCCGAGGCCACACATCTCGCGGGCCGGACCACCTACGAGGCACCGCGGGCCGGCGAGGCGATTCGCGTCGACGGCGTCGCTGATGAATCCGCATGGTCAAAGGCGCCCTGGCGCGACATCGACCAGCAGTGGCTCGGCCCCGACTACGAACCCGAGGACTTCACGGGACGCTACAAGGTGCTCTGGAGCCCGGCGGGGCTGCACCTGCTGGTGGAAGTCGTGGACGACGTCCTCTACGACGCGCACCGCGATCCGCTGGTCCGGTACTGGGACGACGACTGCCTGGAGATCTTCATCGACCCGGACTTTTCCGGCGGTGATCACCAGTACAACCACAATGCGTGGGCC
>JBCCZC010000031.1:0-23746 GCA_039188505.1 Pseudomonadota bacterium
CTGCACTTGATCGTGCCGTTGTCCTGCAGGCCGCCGTAGACGTTGTAGGGCTGCGCCATGTCGACGTTCACGGTGTAGAACTGGCCCACCGGCATGTCGTCGAGGCGCTGCCAGGTCTCGCCGGCGTCGTAGCTGATGTCGAGGCCACCGTCGTTACCGAGGAGGAGCCGGTCCGGAAACTCCGGATCGATCCACAGGGCGTGGTGATCGACGTGGACGTGGGGCGCGTTGATGTTCTCCCAGGTCTTGCCGCCGTCGCTCGAGGCGACGATGGGCACGCCGAGGGCGTAGATGCGGTCGGGGTCGCTCGGGCTGACGCGAATCTCGCCGAAGTAATAGCCGTAGGTGAATACGACGCTGTCGATGGGCTCGTCGTGGGTGCGCGCCCAGCTCTGGCCGCCGTCGTCCGACCGGTAGACCTCGAGGCCGCGAATGTCGGTATTGAAGAGGTTCGCGTTCGCGTCGTTAAGCTCCTCGAGCAGATCCTCGAGGGCGAGCTCGTCGGATTCGATCATCGCCTTGAGCTTCTTCGCGTCGATCGTGACCGGCATGTCACTCGAGCGGATGAAGCGCTCGATCTCGTCGTCCTCCTGATTCAGGAAGTCTTCCTTCGACATGGTGCGGAGACGCTTGGCGTTGATCGGGCGATCGCCGAGGTCCCACTCGTCCTCGGGCAGCGGCTCCTGGTTGTCGATGAGCGCGTAGATCGTGTCGGGTGCGGCGGGCGTAACACCGATACCGATGCGCCCGACGTGCTCGCCGGACGGCAGCCCGCCGCCGAGCTTCGCCCAGCTGTCGCCGCCGTCGGTGGACTTCCAGAGAGCCGTGCCCTCGCCGCCCTCGACGAAGTTCCAGGCGTTCCGGCTGCGCTCCCACATCGAGGCGTAGAGCGTATCGGGATCGCCGGGCTTGAAGGCCAGGTCGATCGCGCCGATCCAGCCCTCGCCCTCGATGATCTGCTCCCAGGTGTCGCCGCCGTCGCGGGTCCGGAAGACCCCGCGGTCGCCGCCCTGGGTATAGAGCTTGCCGAGGGAAGCGACGTAGACCGTGTTCGAGTCGCGCGGGTCGATGAGGATGCGGCCCGTGCGGTCGGTCTCGTCGAGGCCCCGGGATTCCCAGGTCTCGCCACCGTCGGTGGAGCGGAACACGCCGAGGCCACCGTAGGACGACCGGGACGAGTTGTTCTCGCCCGTGCCGACCCAGACCGTTTCCGGGTTGCTCGGGTCGACGGCGATGTCGCCCATGATGATCGTCGCCTGATCCTGGAACAGGGGCTCGAAGGAGACGCCCGCGTTGGTCGTCTTCCAGAGGCCGCCCGAGGCGAACGCCACGTAGAAGGTGTACGGCTGGCCCGGCACCATCGCGATGTCGACGATGCGCCCGCCCTGGTCATTCGGGCCGATATCGCGCCACTCGACGCCGTTCCAGTCGCTGCTCGCCGCGAGCGCCTGGTGCTGCTCCCAGGATTCCCACTTCTCGTCGGCGTCAGCGGCGCCGGCCGGTCGGGTCCGCGCGGCGTCGACCGCCGTCGAAACCACGAGGGCCGCCGCAAGCGCCCAGCGCAAGGTGTTCTTCTGCATCGTCATCATTCTCCTGTGGCATCACCGGAAGGCGCCGAGTGCGTCTCCCGCCAGAATTCGTGGGCCCGGGTGCGGGCAAGGTCGAGCAGGGAGCCTGTCGTGTAGGCCTCCTGCTCAGGGTCCCAGTCCCCGGCCGCGCGGCCGGTAAACAGGGTCAGGGCATCCTCGATACGGTCGACCGCGTAGACGGCAAAGCGGCCGTCCCGGCAGGCATCGACCACGTCGGTTCGCAGCATCAGGTCGCGGGCGTTGGCGACCGGGATCACCACGCCCTGCGTACCGGTCAGCCCGAAGTGATCACAGATATCGAAGAAGCCTTCGATCTTCTCGTTGACGCCGCCGATGGCCTGGAGCGCGCCGTGCTGGTCGATGGCGCCCGTGATCGCAAGATCCTGGCGCAGCGGCAGGTCGGTCAGCGCGGACAGCATGCAGAGCATCTCTGCCCCCGAGGCCGAGTCGCCGTCGATGCCGCCGTAGCTCTGCTCGAACGCGATCGACGCGCTGTAGGTCAACGGGTGGGAGGTCTTCAGCAGGTGCCGCAGCAGACCGCCGAGGATCTGAAAGCCCTTGGTATGGATCGAACCCGACAACCGTGCCTGCCCCTCGATATCGATGACACCGCTGCGCCCAGCGCCGATCGTCGCGGTGATCCGGGCGGGAAACCCGAAGGTCAGCGGGCCCGCACCAACGACCGCGAGGCCGTTGATCTGGCCGACACATGACCCGCTGGTCTCGATGCGCACGGTGCGGTCCTTGAGGCGCGCCTGGAACTCGCTCACCGGCAGGGACGCGCGACGTTTCGTCCGTCGGACGGCGTCGCGAACGTGGTCCCCGTCGACGAGCTCCGCGTGCGCCCGGGACGCCAGCCAGCTGGCCTCGCGGGCGATGTCGGCGACGCGACCGAAACGCGCCGTCAGACTGTTCGCCCTGCCGCCGATGCGAGCGCCATGTTCGGCGAGCGCCGCGACCCCGTCCGGCGTGAAGTGCAGCAGACCCTCGTCCCGGATGATCCGGGAGAGGACACCGGCGTAGTGCATGATGGACTCGTCGGAGCGGTCGAGAAATCCACTGAAGTCCGCGAGGACCTTGAAGAGATCCCGGAAATCCGCATCGGAGGCGTCGAGCTTGTAGTAGAGCCCGGATCCCCCGAGCAGGATGACGCGCACGCGGACAGGGATCGGCTCGGGCTTCAGACCGATCGGCGCCATCGGCGACTGGAGTTCCGTTGGAACGATCTCGAGTTTGCCGGTCCGCAGCGTTCGCATGAGGATCGGCCAGGAGCCGGGCTCGGAGATGACGTCGACGGCGTCCAGCACCAGGTAGCCGCCGTCGGCGGCCAGCAGCGAGCCGGAACCGATGCCGCGGTAGTCCGACACCGGCTGGCCGTTGGGCATCCAGTGAGGTTCGATCGTCCCCAGGAGATTCGTGAGCGTCGGGTTGGACTCGATGACGATCGGCGCCTCATCCCCGATGTGTTCGATCAGCACGTTCACCCCGTAGCGGGCATAGGGATCAAACGGCTGCCCCGCGCCGTGGAGGGTCTGCTCGACGACGTCGTCGCAGACCTCGTCGAGGTAGAGGCTAAGCGCCTCGTGATTGAAGTCCTGGCGGATCGGCTCGACCAATTCCGCGACCAGGCGCCGCAGGTTGTCGTCGTTGAACTGCTCCAGCCGCTTCGCACCCTTCCGATGGAGACGGCTGATGTTGGTCGTCATCTCCGGCAGCTGGCGAGCGTAACGGTCCCGCTCGGCCAGCATCTGTTCCCGGGTCTCGTCCGTGATCTTGCCGTCGCGGACCAGCGCCTCGAGCTGTTCCGGGGCGATGGCCTGACCCTCCCAGGTCGGGAAGATCGCGGGTTGCGTGCCCCGGGCGGTCTTCACCTGAACCAGCGCGAGGCCGAAGCCCGCGAGCGCTTCCTCGAAGGGCTTCGTGACGGCCTCGATGGACCGTTGGATGTCCTCCTGCATCGCGGTTCGGGACGACTGCAGCGGACCGCTGTTCATGGCCTCCTCGAGCTCGCGCGCGACGAAGTCGGCGAGCGCGCGCATGCGGCGCCGGAGTCGTCGCCCCTGGCCGCGGGGCAGGGACACGAGGCGTGGCCGATCGGGCTGGAGGAAATTGCGGACGAAGCATCGGTCCTGCTTGTTGCGGCAGATCGGGCGCAGCTGCGTCAGGAGGTCCTGCACCATCCGCATCCGGCCGGTCCCCCGTTCGCCGCGAACGAAGACGTTCTGACCGGGCGCGCCACAATCCAGACCGAATTCCAGCGCCTCGCGCGCAAGGTCCTGACCGACGATCCCCACCGTCGGCTCGACCTGCTCGGTAGAGCGAAAATCGAGGTGCTCCGGGTCGCAGCGCCACCGAAGCTCGTCTACGGTGAGCGGCGCCGGCGAATTCGAATCGATCATGCGAAGAACTCCTCGGGTTCGCTTGGGGCAACGGCCAACATTGACTTTTGCCGTCGCAGGTGATTCCTTCCCGTGGCGGAAATCGGTAATGGGTACGACGGAACAGGGACCAGCCCATAAGCCCAGAGGTAATGAAGAAGAAGTCGAATCACACGACCAAGCGTACTGTATTCGTAGCCGGTCGCGACGACACGGCCGATGAAGGGCCGGCGAGCCTGGTCATCATTCACGGTGAGCCGTTTGCCAAGGTGTTCCATCTGGAGGACGGGCCGGTCACGCTCGGCCGCGGTGCGGACTGCGATATCCAGTTCGGTCACGAGAACGTATCGCGGCGACATTGCCGTATCTCCACCGAAGACTCAAGCCACGTCATCGAGGACTGCGGATCCACGAACGGAACGTTTCTCAATGGGGAGCGGCTTGCGGGGAAGGTGCGGCTCAGGGACTCCGACCGCATCAGCATCGGCGACATGGTGTTCAAGTTCGTATCCGGCGATTCCCTTACGACCGCTTACCACAGCGAAGCCTATGCACGCGCGACAGAAGACCACCTCACTGGCGTGGCCAACCACCGCCTGTTCGAGGAGCACCTCGAGCGCGAGACCAACCGGTGCCTGCGCTATGGGCAGCCCCTCTCGTGCTGTGCGATCGGCATCGTCGGCTTCGGCGGCCTCGAACGGCGCTTCGAACGGGAAATTGCGGAAGAAATCCTCGTCCGCGTCGTCGAGATCATCCAGGATCGGCTCCGCGAGCTCGATTTCCTCGCCCGCGTCGGTGACGGCGAGTTCGCCGTGCTCCTGCCCGGGATGGATGGACAGGAAGCGACCGTCATGGCGCAGTCCATGCGCCAGGCAGTCGGGGCCGAACCGCTTTACTGCGGTGGCGAGTCGGTGCCCGTCGACGTCTGCATCGGCATCGCCGAGTTCGCCCATCGCATGCGTGACCCCTGGACCCTGTTCCGTGCCGCGGACCGCGCTCTCCTGAGCGCTTCCGACCCGGACAGCGACAGCGTCTGCGTGGCGCGCGTTCGCGATTGACACCTACCAGCTGTTCCGGAGCTCCCGCAGCTTCAGAAAGACGTCCCGCGCGTCGGGATTGCTTCCCAGTTCCGGAAAGGCGTCGCGTAGCCGGGCGATCACTTCGGGATTGCGCAGACGGAAGAACGTGTTGACCTCCCGCTCCACCGCAAGCGTCGTCACGTACGGCGCCGCCGGATCCTGGCCCGCGACCTGCTCGAGAAGACGGCTCGCACCAGCGTTGTTGGGCTCGCGATCCAGCGTGAAGCGGAGATTGTTCTCGATGTAGTCGTGCCCGGGAAAGATCCGCGTCTCGGCCGGTAGCCGGTCGAGCTGCGAGGCGAACGTCTCGAACAGGGCATCCGGGTGACCGCCGCTGTGGCAGTTGCCGGCACCCGCGTTGAAGAGGGTATCTCCGCAGAAGAGAGCCGGGTCGTCGGTTTCCGACAGTAGACACACGTGACTCATGGTGTGGCCCGGCGTATCGAGCACCCGCAGTTCGACCGTCCGACCGATTGGCACCACGTCATTTGCCGATAGTCCGCGATCGACGCCGGGAATGCGGTCGCCGGCGCCGGCATGAGCCAGGAGCCGGGCCCCGGTCGCAGCTCGCATCGGCTCGTTGCCCCCGATGTGATCACCGTGTTCGTGGGTGTTGAGGATCTGGGTGATTTCCCATCCGCGCCGGCGCGCATGGGCGAGACAGCGCCCGTGATCGAGGGGGTCGATGGCCAGCGCCTCGCCGGTTTCTTCGCACGCAATCAGGTAGTTGTAGTTGCGCCAGGCGTTGGCGGTCCAGATCTGTTCGACGAGCATGAGTCCTGCCTGCTTCTCTCTGCGTCCATGGTACCGCAGTCCCGCCAGATCCGTCGCACCACCTGCTTGTCCGGACATTGAATCCCTAACCACATAAACGCCTGAGCGAACCATCGTAAAAAGCGTCGATATTTCAACGGGGTCGAGATGATTTGCACCTTTTCCCCGAGACGTTAAGATGTTGTTTATCGCAGCGTGGAGGTTAGCTCCGGATGGCGTTTTTCGCATTCAGTGATAAGACCCGGTTTCGTTTGACCGCATTCCTGCTCGGCATCGCGCTCCTCGCGCTCGCGGGCTGCGGTGGCGATCCGGGAGCAGACCTGGTGGGTGAGTGGTCGCAGACCGAAGGGCAGAATCCCGGAACAAAACTGATTCTGCGCGCCGACGGTACGGGCAAGCTCGAGGTGCCGGACAGCATGAATCACCAGATTGACGCCTGGGCCGTGGAGACGAACCGGCAGGTCAAGTTCCGGGTGTTCAGCGACGAGCTCATGGGCGAATTCGTCGTGCGTGGAGGGGCGCTGGAGCTGACCAGAGTCGAGTCCTACGAGGAATTCAACGGCCTCTACCGGCGCATTTCCGACAACTGAGGCAACCGAGCCCGAGCCGATGCCAGACTGTATCGTCATCGGCGGCGGCGCCGTCGGCCTCTCCTGCGCGGTGTACCTGCAGGAAGCGGGGCTTGCGGTCACCGTGATCGAGCCTGGCGACCCCGGCGCGCAGACGTCCTGGGGCAATTGTGGCCTCATCGAGCCCAGCCACGCCGATCCGCAGACCCAACCGGCAGCACTCCTGACTGCCTTGACCACGGCCTGGCGACGCGATGCGCCGCTCCGCATCCCCTTCCCCGCCAACGCGCGGCGGGCGAGCTGGCTGGCTCGCTTCGCTGCCCATTGCACGACTCGGCATCGGAACCATGCTCGGGCGGCGCGCTTCGCCCTGCTCGTTCATTCGCGCAATGCGGTCGAGTCCCTCTTCGCCGGTGACGACAACGGCTCGGCCTACGTACGGCGAGGCATGCTCACGCTCTACCGCTCGCGCAAGGGCTTCGAGACCCACCGTCGGGTACACGATCACCTGGCCGGCCCGTGGCTCGGCTACGGAACCTTCGAGGGCGACGATCTCGAATCCCTCGATTTCCCGGTTACGCCCGGAGTCGCGGCAGCGATCCTCACGGACTGCGACGGCCACCTCGATCCAGTGCGTCTCGGGCCGACCCTCGCCGACCGGTTCGAGGCTGCCGGCGGCACCCTGGTGCGCACGCGTGCGTTGGGCATCGTCCGTGAGGCCGGTCGGGCCAGCGGCGTTTCGACCGACGCTGGCACGTATCGGGCGCGTTCGGTCGTGCTGGCCGCGGGTCCCTGGTCGGACGCGCTGGCGCGCTCAGCCGGCATCCGGTTGCCGATCGAGCCGGCGAAGGGGCTCTCGATCACCTGGCGGAAGCCGCTACCGGCGCATCGCCACCCGATCTACTTCTACGACCGCAAGGTCGTCCTCACGCCCTGGGCGGATGGTTACCGCCTGGGAAGCATGCTCGAGTTCGCCGGTTTCGACGAGTCGATCCCCGAGCATCGGCTCCGGCCGCTGCTGGAGGCGCCCGGCGAATACCTCGAGGAGCCCCCCAGCGAGTCCCTGGAATCGGGGGAGCGGTGGGTGGGATTCCGACCGATGACCTACGACGAACTTCCCATCATCGGGCCATCGACGGTCGTTCCGGGCCTGTTCCTCGCCTGCGGGCACGGGCAGCTCGGCATCAGCATGTCGGCGGGCAGCGGCCGTTTGATTGCGGACGCGATCACGGGCGCCGCGCCGACGATCGATCCTTCGCCCTATCTGCCGGCCCGTTTCGGCGTCTAGTCCGGGGCAACGACCCTCACGGGATTCACGGCGACCGGCCGGCCGGCGAGTCCCGAAAAAGCCAGAGCGGCACGATCGACCACAGCACGAGCGCCAGGTAATAAACGCTGTCCGGGAATAGTGAGTACGCGCGCCCGGCGATCAGCCCCCCGACCATGATGGCATGAGCCAGAATGCCCCAGCCCAGGCTGACCCATACCTCTCGCCGGTCGGCGAGTCCGGCCCGAACGCTGACGACGTAAAAGGCCAGGCCAAAAGGCACGAACAACAGTACTGATGTGAGCAGCCCAGGATTGTAGGCTCGGGTGCCTACGGCGGCGACGATATGTGTGACGCCGTTGACCAGGATGATCGCGTTCATCGCGAGTAGCGGAAACCGCCGCCTCGGCGCCATGAGGATCGCAAGCAGCCCGACAAGCCACACCAGCGACGTGTTGATGACGAAGATGTCGAGCGGCGTAAGGATTTCCACCGGCGACTGCCCCTCGTTGAGCACGCCGTTGAGGAGCGCATTGATCGAGGTGTAGAACGCGTAATGCACCCCGCGTACGTCGATCCAGTGCTCCTCGAACTGATGCACGATGTAGAGGACGAGCATCAGCACGCCGACCAGGGCGGGGCGGCGTGGGCCCGCCTTCGTGTCGGCGGCCAGAAAGGCGAATAGGAGCACCGGCGCCAGGAAGGTGCCGAGCTTCATCCAGTGCTCGATCAGAAAGTCCTGCTGGCCTAGCGGCAACCAGATGCCGCCAAAGAAGACAACCAGCGTTGCCCATTTCCCGAGTTCAGCCCTCATGCGCTGGCGTCCCCTGGTGAAATCGAACCTGCCACCCGCTACCCGTCCGCATCCAGATCGAAGCGCGAAGGGTGAGGCGATCGTGGCTACCGTCACCCGACATGTGGGATGAACGATAGGTCAGTAGCACCACGTCCTCGCCGAGCCGGCGAAGCCGGAACCGGTCTGCGGCAACGGCGGGCATCGGCGCCTCGGTCAGGAGCTCCCGGATGATCTCTTCCCGGCTCCAGGCCCGCCCAGATCCACCGATCTCCTCGAAGTCCGGATGCAGGAGTGCATCGAGTGCGACCGCGTCTCTGCGAACTTCGTTGCGATGCAGACGCGTCTCGAGATCGATGAGGTAATCAAGCAGATCGGCATCATTCATGGCCATTCGAAGAGCTCGATCGGGATGTTCGTTGGACCCGTGTCGCAGGCCCGTGTCACCGCGGCCCCTTGCGGAACGAGACGCCCCGCTTGGCAGAGCGCAGCCACGACGTTCGCACCGCTGGAATTACCGGTCAAGATGCCCTCCTCCCGTCGGCGATGGATGCCCCCCTTACTAAGCCCCAGCGCCATGCGGCCCGTCACGCCGTCCGTGGGATTCAGACTCTCGAGCTCCGCAACGACCCGGGCGCCGCCATGGGCTACCAGGTGGCGCAGTTCGACGGTCGGCGTATTTCCAACGGCACCTAGGATGCTCATGTCCCGCCCCGCTCGGCGACCAGCTCAACTCGGTTTCCCTCCGGATCGAGGACCACGCTCTCGTAGTAGCCGTCGCCGGTCCGACGCGGCTGCCCGGCCACGCGATGGCCGTGCTGAGCGAGCTCGACCGTGAGCGCGTCGACCGCGCCCTCGATGCCAACGACCAGAGCGAGATGGGCGAGCCCGCGAGGCACCGCAGGCGAAGCGCGATCGGTGACGTCGGGTCGCTGCATGAGTTCCAGCCGGGCGCCGCCGGTAAAACTCAGGAAGTAGGACTCGAGGCCGGTCTTCGCATTGACGTACCGCTCGCCGGCGATCGCCCCGAACCAGGTTTCATAGAACCCCTTGAGCCGATCGATGTCTCCGCACCAGATCGCCACGTGCTCGATTTGCATCATTCCTGCCCGCCTCAACCTGCGGGCAGCGTGCCATGGTTCAACCGCCGCGAACATCCCCCGATGGCTCGACCGCGGGCCAGGTCCTTAGAGGATCCCGCGAGAACGCAGCAGCGCGTCGACGGTCTCGCGCTGACCGGCATAGGAAGACCAGACGGAAGCGCACCAGGCGCGGATGGCCGTGTCCCGCGCATCGCCAGCAGGCTCCGCCACGACATCGAGCACCGTGACGCCGCCGCGATCCGCGGGCAGTTCGAAGGCGGGCCAGGACTGCCTCCGCTCCGCCAGCTTCATATGAGCGAGCTGGACCTCCCGACCCGTGAAGCCGCACTCGGTCGCCAGGTAGAGACCCACGAGCGCGAAGGTGAGACCGATCGGTTTCGTGCCGGCGTCCGCGTGCTGGGCGCGGTAGGTGTCGGCCACAAGCTGCTGGATGAACGCGGGATCCTGCCGGGACCAGTTCTCGGCGGACAGTGCGTCGTAGGCCTCTTGCTCGGCGGTCGTCGCAGCCACGCTCAGACCGGGCGCTGCGGCGCGGCAGGCCAGCCGCCGGCGAACTTGATGACGGTACCCGTATGGAACGATCCCTCCATGCCGGCGAGATAGCTCACCAGCTCGCCGATCTCGCGCGGCTCGCCGAGCCGGCCGGCCGGGACCACGTCGCGGATGTATGCGCGGCCCGCCGGATCGTCGATGAATTTCGCCCTCGGGAAATAGGCCTCGCTGTAGAGGTAGTTCGGCGCGATGGCGTTCACCGGGATGCCGAAGGGGGCCAGCTCGATGCTGAGGGACTGGACCAGCGCGTTCGCCCCGGCTCGGGCGATGTCTGGAATGGCGCCGCCGGGGAGCGGCAGCTCCGTGCGGCAGGATGTCACCAGGATCACGTTGCCGCGCGCCTGCGCCTTCAGCCGCGGGATCGCCGCCTGCATGAGCCGATAGGGGTACACCACAAGCCGGTCGATCGTCGCCTGCAGGTCAGCCACGTCGGCCTCGTCCACCGGCACATGGATCGCCGGATAGGCGTCATTGCTGACGATGACGTCGAGCCTGCCGAGCGCATCCACCGCCCGCGCGATCAGCTGGGCCGGATCCTCTACGCCCGTGGTCCCGACCCCCGCGTGCTGTTTCAGGAACGCCTCACGCCGGCCTTCGTCCGCGAAGGCGGCGTCGTGCGCGAGCACGTCAAAGCCATCGGCCACCAGGGCGTCGACGGCGGGCGGTCCGACGAAGTCCAGGGCATTCGTCACCAGGGCGGTCTTGCGGTTCATGCGGTGCTCCAGCGCGGTCCGCCCCCTAGTCTATAGGCCGAGCGTGCGGCGGACGCACGCCCCGGGGACCTTCATACGCCGCTGGGTACGCCGGTGACCTCCGAGAACCAGAGCTGCGACCAGCGTTCGGCGCGCGCTTCCCCGGGGAGCTGGCGGGGCGACACGGTTTCTCCCGCGCCGATGGCGGCGTGATGACGGAGCGTGCGCGCGTTCAATGCTCCGTGGAGCCTGCCGTTCAGGCGACAGACTACGGCGACGACGACGCCGCAGCGGGCGCACAGGAGAAAGCGGGCCTGGCCGGTACCCTGGCGGAAGGCCGAGAGCATCGCCGGTTCGGCGACCTCGAGTGCCAGCGAGCCCTCGGGATCGGAGAGATAGGCGATACCGTGCAGGGTGCAGAAGCGGCAATCGCAGGAACGCGGCGAGAAGGAGGCCAGCGGTCGAGACAGCGTGGTGCTCGCCCTCACGTTGCCGCAGTAGCAGCTGGCTGTCTCGACGATCATGGCCGGCGCATCAGCATTCAGGAAGCGGTCGTGGACAGGGCTTGCGATCGACGCTGAGCCACGCGTCACCCACCTGGAGCGCGACGTGTTCGAAGCTGAAGGCCGGCGGCAGGTCGTAGAACAGCCAGTTACTGTAATCCTGCCCCTTCTTCCCGCTCTTGTTCAGGCGAAACACGGCCGCCTCGAGATAGCGCGGTATGTCTCGAAGGGGATCGTTGTTGTTCGAACGGACACCGTAGCGCCGCCCGGTGCCGTCGACGAGTTCGAAATCGCCAGGCGCGCCGGTCACCCGCCACGACGATTCGTGTTCGAAGGCGCCCGCCCACGACCTCGGGCTGGCATCCCGGTCCGCCCGCCGGATCTTGATCTTGATGGCAACGACGTCGTAACCGCTCTTCGACAGATAGACGCGCCGGTTGTCCCGCACCGTCGGCCCGCGGGCGACCGCGGCCACGCTGACCCGGTAGCCCGCGTAGATCGCCTCATCGACCGGCCCCTCGTTCTCGGCTGCAGCGATACCGAGGCCGGCCACGGCTCCGGCGAGAATCACCGCGACCATGACGATGCCCCGGATCATCCGGCGCGCTGCCCGTTCTCGGCGATCACCAACTCACCGTCTTCCTTGCCGAACGGCCCCGGCGGCCACTGCTCGAGCAGATCGAGCACCTCCTCGCATGGTCGACAGAGCTTGACGCCGCGCGAGCTGGAGACGATCGGGCGATTCACGAGCACCGGGTGTTCGAGCATCGCCGCGAGAATCGCCTCGTCGGAAGCGTCATCCTCCAGGAGGCCAAGCGCCTTCGCGGGCGATTTGGTTTCTCGCAGGGCGGTGCGAGGCGTCAGGTCGGCCGCCGCGAACAGGGCCAGCAGCTGCGGGCGCGTCCATCCTTCCGCCAGGTAATCGATCACGACCGGTTCATAACCGGCGGCCTCGATGATTCGCAGCGTGTTCCTCGACGTGCCGCAGGCCGGGTTGTGGTGAATGACGATCATGGTGAGTCATCTCGTGGTCTGGCCAGCTCCGGATTGTAGCCCTTTGCCCTGCGAGCATTGACGGAACGACCCGCTCCGGCGCCGGTCCGGGACCCGACCTCCCGTGGATTGTCGCGCTCATCGAGGAATCCCGCGAGGCCACCCACGCCCTCTTGCCTGGCCGACATGCTGGCGCACGATGACCCAGCCGAGCAGCGGTGACACCCACCCAAAAAACAGAATCAGCGCGTACTCGAAATTCCAGATCGCCTTCGCGGGCCGATCCCAGGCCGCATGGCCGATCAGCCGGCTCTGCTGCGTTAGCCCGACAATGATCCCGCCCGCATCGAGCTGCGCCGGCCCCGCATCGTACTGCACTTCGAACTCGATCCCGAAAAGCCTCAGAACCGTTTTTCTCCAGCGACGAATCAGCCGCAGGCTCGTGACCATCGAGAAGGGCGCGACGAGCGATGCGACGCCCAGCAGCGGGACCATCAGCAGAATCACCCGCAGCTAGCGAGCGAGCTGGAAAGTCGTATTCATCGACTCGGCGCCTCAGCCCGCCGGCCCGGATTCATAGCGGAATCGCACCAGGTAGACGTTGCGGCCCTTGCCGTGCACCGCGGTTCGAAGGAGGTCCGGCACGCTGGCAAAGCCCGATGCTCGAGCCATCGCTGGCGTGATGTCCTCGAAGGTGATCTGGCGAATCCCCTCGATGAGGACATGGCCATCCTCCAGCCGATACCGACCACCGACCTTCACCCGCGGCGCCATCCAGACCCTCACGCTGGTCGTGATGTCGCCGCGCCTGACGCCTTCCCGTAGTTGCTTGGCAAATTGCATCGAAGACCTGCCCCGAGGGTCGCATCAGCTGCCGGACTTCCCGGTGTCTCAGGCGCGTTAGGCGTGTTCGATCGGCCGAAGTCCCTGGCCGTCGCTAGCGGTTGAGCCTGATCGGACACGCTGCGCGGTCAGTTGTAGCGAGATCCCGGCTAACTCACATCACGATACTCGCCAACATACCCCAGATCCAGCGTAAGGCCCTGTTCCGTCGAGTGAAATTTTGCTGCCCTGGGAGACCGGCGGGGTGTTCCGGTCAACGCGTCTCCCGCTGGCGCGCCATCAGGTCCGGGGATAGAGCACCATCTGCGTGCAGCGGAACAGCGCGATGGTCTTGCCGGTCGCCCGATCGGTCACCGTCGCGTCCCAGACCTGCGTCGTCCGACCCAGGTGCGCGGGCTTCGCGACACAGTCGATCGTCCCGCTCCGCGCGGTGCCCAGGTGGTTGGACTTCAGTTCGATCGTCGTGAAGCCCGCCGCGCCTTCCGGCAGGTTCGCGATGCAGCCGTTGCCGCAGCAGGTGTCCGCGAGCGTGATCACGCTCCCCGCGTGCAGGTAGCCGTTGGGCGCGAGGTGGGCCGTCCGGATGGCCATCTCGGCACGGATCTCTTCGCTGCTGACGTGCGTCAGGTTGATCCCCAGGTGACCCGGCAGCTTGTCCGCGCAGATCTCATTGAAGTAGTTCGCGTCTCTCATAGGGGCACTCCCGGTTCCGATCGGCCCCGTAAGAATGCCAGCCGCGGACTGCCGCTCCCGTGACCATTCGGCTCGCTTCCGTTGGCGGCTGCTGCTGCCGCAAGCGAACAGGAATCGACAAGCGGGAACCCGCTGGCGCCGTTAGGCTGCCGGGGCCGCGGGTCAGGAGTTCATCAGAGATGTTTGCCAAACGACGGTCTTTCCTGGCCTACGCGCTGGCCCTGGCGACGCTTCCGGCCATGGCCCGTACCGGGGGCGACGAACTGGCAGCGGTCATGGACCACTGGGCGAGTGGCTATGGATCCCTGGACCTGCCAACGCTGGCGCTGAGCTACGAGACCTTCCTCGCCGACGTACTCGACGCTGCCGACCGCGAGGCGCAGGAGAAATTCTTCGCAGGTGTCGTCAGTCGGCTGGAACGGATCGACGCGACCGAGCTGAACGTCGAGGAGACCCTCGAGCATGCCATCCTGCGGTACGAGAGCGAACTCCAGCTCGAGCAGCTTGCGCTGGCCGGTGCCTGGCCCGCTGGAAGGCCCATCAACGATGCAGGCATCCACCACCAGCACGATGGACGGCGCTGGTATCGCTACCTTGTCCGACTGTGGACCAGCGCCGCCGCGAGCCCCGACGAGATCGCGGCCTATGGACGTGAGGAGATCGCCCGGATCAAAGCGACCATGGCGTCGCTCGGCCCGGACCTCGAAGCGGCCGGCGAGACCCGCAGCGAGCGTCGGATCGAGGCCGCCTTCGACGCCTACGCGAACGGCATCAGCGCCACCCTGGACCGGCACTTCCCCGCTTTTCCCGATCTTCCCCCGCTCAGCGTGGCTCGGGGCACCAACGCTGCGTTGGCGCAGGTCCCCGGCTACTACGGCAACGATCGGCTCGCCTACAACCTCTTCGACACACCGTTCGACCTCGATCAGATTCCATGGCTCTACATCCACGAAGGCAACCCCGGTCACCATTTTCAGCTGAACTACGAAACGACGCGCGAGGTTCCGGCCTATCGTAGCGGCCTGAACTACAGCGGCTTCCGTGAGGGGTGGGCGGCCTACGTCGAGGCCGTCGGCCACGAGATCGGACTCTACCCGACCGACGCTGCCCGGCTGAAGCAGCTCGAGTGGGACCTGATCCGCTCGACCCGGCTCGTCCTCGATGTGGGCATCAACGATCGCGGCTGGACCGACGCCGCAGCGCTGGCAGAATGGCGACGACATATCGTGGGTCTCGACGCTATCGGGCGGCGAGAGATCGAGCGCATGCGCCGCTGGCCTGCCCAGGTGCTGACCTACAAGCTGGGGGCAAAGGCGATATTGGAAGCGCGGACCCATGCATCGGAACGGACCCTCCAGGAATTCCACACGGTCCTGCTCTCCGAGCGCTCGATTCCCGTCCTGCTGGTCGGTGAACTTCTCCGGGGCGGTCGATGACGCCGGCCGGATCTGCGCGCGCCAGATTCCCGCGTCGCGATGACGGCGACCACACCGCTCAATTCACCGCGAACTAGCGCTGGGTCGTCATGGGTCCGCCGGCAGCAGCGCCAGCAGTTGCTCGACCTGCGCTCGCGCCCGCTCCAGCTCCGGCAGGAGCCCCTCGCCTGCCAGCTCCAGATTCGCCGGGATCAGGCGGACCCCGTTCTCGACGCGCAGATCCGAAAGCAGCGCCTGGACGGCCGCCTGGTTCTCCGGCGAATCGTCCCAGGGCCCTTCGAGCTGGAACCGAACGCTCGAGAACGTCGGGTCGTAGAGATAGACATCGAAGTCGCGTGCCATGTGGGCCTCTTGGCGCGCGATGCGGTCGTAGCTGGCGTAGAGGCCGAGGAGCCCCGAACGGATCTCCGGGTCACCGATCAACCGCAGGCTTCCCGAGCTGAGCACCTCGTCCATCGTGTTCCGATTCGGCAACGTATCGTGTGAGACCAGCATCGGGTAGTAGGCGCTGAAGAACTGCTGCGGGCCGACCGACATGCCGCTGTAGTACTCCAGCACGATCCGCGCCCGCTTCAGCTGGTCGCGCCGCAGCTCGAGCTGCTCGTCGAGCATGACCAGGTCCGCCCGAAGGTCCTCGGCGAAACCAGCCAGGTACTGGTCGCCGACCGCCCGGTCGTTCATGTCCTCGCGCAGATTCTCGACGGTAAAGGCAAGCGCGACGCCAATGAAGACGACGATGAACTCCGCGAAGTATCGGCCCAGCGGCTTTTTCCCGCCCGCCGTCACAAGCGACCCGTCCAGAGCGTGGCGCGGACCGGCCGCGGCGTTCTCGTCATCATCAACCGCAAGCTCCGTTAAGCAACTCGTCGATCCAGGGCCGCCCCCGCGATCCGAGACCCTGTACGGTCTCCGATCAGGATTGGACCGGCCGCGCAACCATCTTCAGAGCCAGGCCGCCGGTCGAGACGGACACGGGCTTGTAGGGCTCCGCGATGACGGTGGGCGTCATTGCGCCGTGGGCGGAATCCAGCACGAATTCGACCTTCAGGTTGCCGTCATCGAGCGGGGTGACGACAACATCCAGCGTATAAAAATCATCGCCGCCGCCCGCCATCGTGGCGCGCGTGTTCGGCGCGACGATAAGCACCGCTTGAGCAAACTGGCGGTCGCTCTCGAGGAGCCGGGTCTCGACCCGGTACGCCTCATCGTCTGCCGACGCGCTGAAGGCCATCAGCAGGGTGGCTGCGAAAACCGCTAGAACTCTGAATGCATGCATCGACGGACTCCCATGTTCAGCGCCCTCAGTCTAGAGCGTGTCGGCCGAGGGCGCTAACGTCGCGGCGCCCGCATTCGAACCAGCCGGTGGCCGAGGGCGGCGCCGATCAGGTCGTAGGCTGCATGCACGAGGATCGCCAGCAGCAGTCCCCCGCTGATGGTGACAACGATGTGCATGGCGAGGGCGAACGGGACGCCCAGCAACGCGGCGCGCCAGCCGCCGGACAAGTGGCCGAGAGCAAACAGCACGGCGCTGGCCGCGAAGGCTGCCCAGGGGCCGATCAATCCGGCGAGAACGAGAACCAGAACGCCGCGGTAGGCAAACTCCTCGACGACGCCGGCGTAGAGCGTCACGCCAATCCATACGGGATCCTTCGCTGAGGCCTTGCGCAGCTCGGCGCGCAAGCGATCGCGCGCCCCCAGCGGCCGCCGAGCCTCGAGAGCGGCCAGACCCACGAACAGGGCCAGGGCACCAACCGCCACGAGGGCAGCGGTCGGGGAGATGTCGCCGATCCAGGCCAGTTCGACGTCCGCGCCCGCCCATGCGATCAGCGCCAGACCGGCAACCAGCGTCTGCACGACCGCGAGCTGAACGGCCATCGCCCGGGCACCCGGTAGCGGCCCGGAATCAGCGCTCGCGGCATGTCGCAGGCCGAGCCACCCAAGCGCAGGAATCAGGATGCCGACGAAGATCAGAAACGGCAGCGCGAGCATCATCGAAGCCTCATTCGGTCCGCCGCACAGCGGCGTTGCCCGGCGTGGCCCACTCGTGGCAAAGGTCGTCGAGGTACTGCAGCAGCTCCGCCTCGGCGATCGATGCCGGGATGATGATGTCCGGCGCTGGCCGGCGCTTGCCGTCGTTGCCCGGGTAGTAGGCCTGCCAGCGATCGCCCCTTCGCTCGATGTGGACCTCGCGTCCGAACACGTCGAATTTGAGCCGCCTCATGGGTCGGGTGCGTGCTGCCGCGCGAGCCACTCGGCTTCTGCACCGGGCTCCGGCATGACCTCGCCGCCTTCGACGACCCAGTTCGAGGGCACGCCGATCAGCCCGAGCCCGACGGCCTCGGCAGGGACGTCCAGCGCCGCTGCGACGCCCGTGTGCAGCGCGCGGCGCAGCTTCTCGACGATCGCAGCCGTTCGATTGCCGCCGGTTCTCACCCCGCCAAGCAGGCTGATCACCTGCGGTGCGGGCAGCGGGTAGTGGTCGAGGAAGACGACATTGACGAACGCCGCAGGCGCCCCCGTGGTCGAGCAGTGGGCCTCGGTGATCGCGGTGGCGACCGCCTGCCGCTGGGCTGGCTCGAGGGGCCGTGCGCAGGCGAGGTTATAGAGCGGCATGGCCCGTCCTCACAGGTTCGCGCGGATCTTTCCGTAGCCGAGGCGCCGCTTGGTCCGCATTGCGTGCCAGAGCGTCCCCAGAAGAAAACCCGGCCGGCGCCACCACCGCAGGCGGTTGCGATTTCCCGCCAGGTACTCGGCGACCTTGGCCGTGTCGAGAGCCGACACCATCGGCTTGGTGACCTCGATGCCGAAGGCCTCCGCGGCGCGCTCGACGAAGGTCATCATCACCTGCTCCCGCTTCGACTGCTCGAGGCCGTCGGGTACCTCGACCAGGAAGAGATAAACATCGCCCTGCGATCCGGCGACGAAACTCTGGCCCTGCGGCAGTGCAGACCAGAGAACCGCCGGGCGGGCGTCCGCACCGAATGCATCGCGGTAGGCAGCCACCATTGCCGCCTCGGCCCGAGCAACAGTGTCCCTCGAACACGCGTGCTCGGGGATCGTGCAGATGATCTTGCTCGCCATGGGCTGTCGCTCGCCGGGTCTGTGCGGATTTCAGGATAGCAGCGGACGACGGCGCCCGGCCGCGTTCATCGAATCCCCACCCGAACCTCGCCCGTGGCGAAGCTGCAGGGTTCGTCGCGGCCGTTGTAGAGCGTGGCTTCCGCGAAAATCGTTCGACCGATCCGGCGGCTGACCTCCCCCACGGCGTAGACGCCTCCCTTCTCGACGGCTTTCAGCATCCGGATGTTCAGGCTGGTCGTCGCGAAGTTGCCTTCACCGGTGTAGCGCAGCGCCGTGAGCCCGAGGACGAAATCGAAGACGCCCGCGATGATCACCCCATTGGTGAAGTCCTGCCCGACGCCGCCGGAGTGGATGGGCTTCTCCTTGCTGATGACGCAGCGGGGCCGATCGGGATCGGCCAGCACGATCTCGGGCCCGAGGTCTCGCGCCACGGCCGTGTCGTTGAAGCGGTCTTCGATGGCGGCCCAGTCGTCCGCCTCGACGCGTGCCGCCAGCCATTGGCTGAAAGTATGGGTTCCCATCAGTCTCCCTTCGTCACCCTAGCCGAGATCGCCCGCTATCGTAGAGCCCTCGGAGAGCCCGGTCACGGCTCGCCACGGCATCCGGACCAGCGCCACCGATTCAGACCGAAGCTCGCACGGACCGGTGCGCGGCGCCGATCTGCGTGATCAGAAGCGCGGCGCCTGCCAGGGCGAAGCCCTTGATGAAGTGCGCCTGCTGCAGGGCTCGGATGACGTCGCTCTCGGCGTGGGTCATCTCGTAGCCGTGGACCACGATCGTGACGGGCAGCAGGAACAGCACGAGCAGCCAACCACCCAGGCGCGGGCGCCAGTTGAAGAGGATCATGCAGGCCCCGGCGAGTTCGACGACGCCGGAAACGAGAACCCAGAAAACCGGGTACGGCATCGCTTCGGGCATCAGTCCAACGTAGTAGGGGACGTTGGTGAAGTGGGTCACGCCCGAGAGCAGAAACAGGGACGTGAACAGCAGCCGGGCGACCACGGTCACCGTCGGATGATTGGGGAGCCGATCTTCTGCGAGCATCATTCACTTCCTTCCTGGTTTGCAGTCTTGCGACAAGGCGCGCCAGCATCTCAAGCAGGCAACGCTGCTTCCTGGGCGATCCATGAGCGGATGCGCCGTTTCCTGGCCGAGGTCGCTTCCTGCGCAACGGCGTCGATCACCGCGGTGAGCCGCACGGACTCGAGGGACTCCCGGAAGGCCGTCTCGGCACGCCTGAAGGCGGCAGCGATCGGACAGGGGCGGGAACACTCTTCCGGTGATGCGCCGCAAGGGCCGCTGCGTCGCACCTCGGTGCAGCGAAAGCTCGGTGTCGTCCCCTCGATGGCGGCGGTGACGTCCCACAAGGAGAGGTCTTCGGGCGGCCGCGCGAGCCGATAGCCGCCGGCAACGCCGCGCTTCGCAACCACGATGCCGGCCCGACTGAGCGCCTGCAGCTGCTTGGCCAGGTACGGCGCCGGCACCCCCAGGAAGGCGGCCAGAGCGTCGGTCGAAAGCGCCGCGCCCGGCGGCAGGAGCCCCAGTAGCGCACAGGTATGCGCGGCCCATTCGACGCCTTTTCCGATCTTCATGGGAACTCACCGAGCCGAACGATCTCCAATTACCGATAAAATTTATCCGTAATTGTCGCCGCGGTCAAGATGACCTCGCGTCGCCGAGTTCAATGGCGTCGTTCGACCCGCAGCTCCCGCAGGAACTGTTCGTAGTCCTCGGTCCAATCATCGGCCGCCCGCTCGCGGGCCTCTTCGGCCAGGCGGATGGCCCGCTCGACATCATCCTTTGCCAGCGCGAACTGCGCCTGGCTCACGAGAGACAGCCAGTGATCGGAATTGGCAGCCAGATAACCCACCATGGGCTCGGCCTCGGGCACGCGCTCGCTGGCGATCAGGGCGTCGATCATCGCCCGGGCCAGCCGCTCCTTCAGCCGGACGCCGCCCGAAACGATGCTGTCGCCCCCGGGCATGCGGTCGATGATCGCCATCGCCGCCTCAAAATTGCCGATCGCCCCCGCGTTGTCCTCGAGATCGCGAGCGATCCTGCCGCGAAGCTCGAGGGCCTGCACGGTGACCTTGTCCGCGCCGCCCCAGGCTTCGGCCCGCTCGACGACATCGTCCGCCAGGCGCGCCGCCTGCTCCGGATCGACGCCCCGGGCCAGGGTGACGAGCCTCAGATCGATCTCAAGCACGCGGCGCTGGTCCTCGCGGGCTTCGAACACGTCGCGCGCTGCGCGGTAGGCGTCGCTGGCGCGTTCGACATCGCCGAGCCGCTCGTGGATGCCCGCGATGGCCGCGTGGTTGCGGGCGATATTGGTGCTGTCCTGCGTCTCGATCGCGATCGCCAGGCCATTCTCCGCCGCTTCCAGTGCGCGCTCGGGTTCGCCCAGGGAGCTGTAGATGTTGGCGAGCATGCCGTAGACGCGCCCCATGCCCGACCGATCCCCCACGCTTTCCCGAAGCGCCAGCGCGCGCAGGGCGAAGGCCTCGGATTGCTCGTAGCGACCCTGTCGATGCTCGAGCAGCGCGAGGTTGTTATTGAGCAGCCCCTGGATCCTGCGATCGCCGCGCCGCTCATAGTCGGCGAGCGCACGCTTGTAGGCCGCGTCGGCCTCGGCGAATTCCTCCCGATCCAGATGGATGTTCGCCCGGATCCAGTAGTACCGCGGCGAGACGGGCATCTCGGCCGCATTGAAGGCGAGCGCCGCCCGCTCGAGCTGCTCGAGCGCGATGTCGGCGTCGGCATAGCGCTCGACGGTGGCCAGATTGATGAGCAGCATCCCGCGGGCCTCGTCGTCGCCCACGCTTTCCGCCGCAGCGAGCCCTTCCCCCAGCACCGCTCTTGCCCGATCCGGCTCGGCGTTGCGGAAGTAGACGTAGCCCAACGCGTTGAGCGCCCGCGCTGCGTTGCCGAGCTGCGAGGCGGCGAGCTGCTCGTCGGCCACGCCGCGCAGGATCTCCTGGGACCGATCGAGGTTGCCGGCGATGCGCTCGCAGTCGCCGAGCTGGATGCGTGGAGCGACCAGCTGCGGCTGCTGGCTGATCACCACTTCGAGAAGCGCCCGGGCCTTCGGGCAGTCTCCGCTCAGGTAGTCACTGGTGGCTCGCGCATACGCCTCGTCGATGAAGCGGTCGCCGGATACCGCGGGCAGGGGCGGCACCTGCATGTCGCCGACGAGGAAGCGATCGATGACGTTGTCCGCGGCCAGCCGAGCCAGCTCCGTGGGGCTTTCGCCATCGAAGCGGCCATCGTCAACGGAACCATCGCGGTCCTCCAGCCGCCAGGAGAGACCGTAGCGGCCGGTGGCGGAGCCCTCCAGGCGCGCCATCAGCACGTGGCTGGCACCGAGCGTCGTGAAGGCTTCCTGCGTGATGCGACGCTCGGCCTGCTCGTCCCCGCCCGGCCAGCCGGCGCGGTCGGTGAGGAAGACGATCTCCTGCTCGTCGATCACCGGGAATTCGGAGGCGCGGATGATGTCACCGATGAGCCCCATGAGGCCCAGGCGAGCCCAGGCCAGCTCCACCTCGGCGGTGGTGTCGATGATGGGCAGGACGGCGAGGCGGAGCGCGGGCCGGCTCTCCGAGGGTCGGAACACGGCCAGCAGGCCCACGACGAGGAGCAGCAGGACGGCCACGCCGATACCACGCATCGGCAGCCGACGGCCCGCGTGCACCGAGCCAGACTCCGGCGTCGGGGCGGGCGGCAGCGTGGGAGAAGCGATCGCGAGCTCGGTGACCTCGGCCACGAGACGGTATCCATGACCCGTCACCGTGTGGATCACCGCCTGGCGGGTTGCGTCGTCGTCGACGGCCTTGCGCGCCTTCATGATCGCGCGGGCCAACGCCGCATCGGTGATGACCTGGCCGGGCCAGACCGCCTCGATCAATTCATCCTTGCTGACCGCGCGATCGCGATGGGCGATCAGGTAGCGCAGCAGCTCGAAGACCCGCGGCTGGATGGCCACAGGATCGCGGCCCTGCCGCAGCTGGCGCCGCTCTTCATCGAACTCGAACTGGTCGAACCGGAATGTCGCCATCGTCCCGCCCTTCGCCCCCGTGGCGGCCTGTCGGGCAAGGGGAACCGTCGCCAGGCGTCGGCGTGGAGCGATCAACCTGCTCCGATAGGCTGCCACCCTGATTGGACACGGAGAGTTCCGGAAGCGCAAGCGTCCCCGGTAGCCGGCTCAACCGCGCAGAAGCGGCTCGTATCAGGTCGAGCATGACGGCGACCGGCCGTCCTCGAGACCCCGAGCAATGCCTGCAAAGCCCTGTTTTGTATTGCTTTTTTAGATGGTCATCGAACGGTTCGTGACTGGTCATCGCCCGGTCAAGCGTTCGGAGCCGCGCCGCCCGATCATGCATCGCAACTTCGACACGGGGGCTGGCGGATCGGCCGCGACCTTCTCGTCAGGGGTGACCACTCACAACAGGAGAGCACAATGCAGAGACTGGGAATCTTCATCTTCGGCCTCGTCGCCTACGCGGTGGGCATCGGCGGCCTCAACGCTTTCATCCTCTTCACGGGCGGCTGGGACTTCATGCCGATGCACGTCGACTCGAAATCACCGCTCATCCTGGTGGAGGGCTGGGCCATTGCGATCAATGTCGGCCTCGTGACGCTGTTCGGTCTGCAGCACTCGATCACGGCGCGGCCCGGTTTCAAGCGTTTTCTGACCCGGATCCTGCCGGCTTCGGCCGAGCGCAGCAGCTACGTCCTGCTCTCGGGTGTGATCATGCTGCTCATCGTCGTGGGCTGGCAGCCGATGGACGGGACCTTCTGGCACGCGGAACATCCGCTCGCGGTCTATTCGCTGCTGGCACTCCACGTGCTGGGCTGGACGATCGCCTTCGTGGCAACCTTCCTCATCAATCATTTCGAGCTGTTCGGCCTGCAGCAGGTCTATCACCGCCTGAAGAACACCGTACCGCCGGAGCCCGCGTTCACCGAGCGCCTGCTGTACCGCGTCGTTCGCCATCCGCTGCAGATGGGCGTGCTGATCGGCTTGTGGGCAACGCCGACCATGAGCTACTCCCACGCCCTGCTCGCTCTGACGATGACGGTCTACGTCTTCATCGGACTCTACTTCGAGGAACGGGATCTGGTGCGAACGCTGGGCCAGCAGTATGCCGACTACCGGACGCGGGTGCCCATGGTGCTGCCCCTGCCGAAGGCGAAGCGGCAGGCCGAATCCGCTCCGACGGTGCCCACGCCGGTGATCACGACGGGCGATCCCGAAGACGCTGCGGGACAACCCTCCGCCTGACCGTCGCTGCGCGCCGGCCCCCCGCGGGGCGGCGCGCCCCCTTCAGGCCACCGGCCAGGTCCCCCGCGGCGAACGGCGCCGCGGGGGGGGGGTCAAAACATGCTCCAGCAGGGGGACAGCCCC
>JBCCZC010000032.1:0-23615 GCA_039188505.1 Pseudomonadota bacterium
AGCGGGCGCCGCTCACGCTCGCCGGTCTCACCGCTCTGGAAGTCCTCGCCGAGATCCTCGATCGGCCCCGGGTAACCGATGGCGACCATCGCCATGGGCGTGAAGTGCTCCGGGACGCCGAACTGCTCGCTGACGGCGGCCCCGTCGAAGCCGCCCATCTGGTGGACCACCAGACCCAGTTCCACCCCCTGCAGGTGCAGGTTCTCGGTCGCGGCGCCGGTGTCGTATTCACCCCAGCGGTTCGGCTTGCCGTTGCGCGAGAACTGCGAATTCGCGAGTACGGCAAGCAGGATCGGCGCGCTGCGCGCCCACTCCTGGTTTTTCGGCGCGAGGATGGAGGCCGCGGCCTCCCAGCCTTCCGGGTCCTCGTTGCGGTCCCAGACGATGTAGCGCCAGGGCTCATCACCGAAGCATGACGGCGCCCAGCGCGCCGCCTCGAGGAGCGTCAGCACGGTCTCGCGCTCAACGGGCTTAGCCGCATCCATGGCGCGTCCGCTCCAGCGGCCGCGAATGACGGGGTGGATCGGGAGTTCGGTCGGCGCGGGGCGTCCGGCGCTGCTCATGGTCGGTCTCCTTGGGTGCTGTTCGTTAGGGCCGGGAGCCAGGCGGGCCGCCGTCAGCCGGCCTGCTCGGCCAGCCAGACGAAGAACGCGTAACGCAGGGCCACGTCCTCATAGCGGCGATACCGACCGGACGCTCCGCCGTGCCCGGATTCGAGGTCCGTATACAGGAGGAGATAGTTGTCGTCCGTCTTCTGATCGCGCAGCTTCGCCACCCACTTGGCGGGCTCCCAGTACTGCACCTGCGAATCATGCAGACCGGTCGTGACCAGCAGATGAGGATAATCCTGAGCGCTGACCTGGTCGTACGGCGAGTAGGAGAGCATGTACTCGTACTGCGCCTTGATCTTCGGATTGCCCCACTCGTCGAACTCGCCGGTCGTCAGCGGAATCGACTCATCCAGCATGGTGGTGACCACGTCCACGAAGGGCACCGCGGCGACGACACCGTCGTAGAGCGACGGCTCGAGGTTGATGACCGCCCCCATGAGGAGCCCACCGGCGCTGCCGCCGTAGCCATAGACCCGCTCGCTGTCGCCGTAGCCGCGCTTGACGAGCCCCTTCGTGACGTCGATGAAATCGGTGAAGGTGTTCATCTTGTTGAACATCTTGCCGTCGTCGTACCACTGCCGGCCCAGCTCCTCGCCGCCACGGATGTGGGCCACGGCGTAGACGAAGCCCCGGTCGAGCAGGCTCAGCAGTGCGCTGGAGAAGCTCGGGTCCCGGGACGAACCGTAGGAGCCGTAACCGTAGACCAGCAGCGGCCGCGATCCATCGCTGTCGAAGGGCTTTCGGTAAACCAGGGAAACCGGGACGTCCGTGCCGTCGCGGGCGGTGACGGTGAATCGCTCGGAGGCATACTCCGCCGGATCGAAGCCGCCGAGCACGGGCTGGCGTTTCAGCAGCGTCCGCTCGCCGGTCTCGAGGTCGAGGTCGTAGGTCGTATCGGGCGTGGTCTGGGACTCATAGACGTAGCGGAGACGCGTGATGTCCGGTTCGCCATGGCTGCCGAGGTAGAGCACGGAGGCCTCCTCGTCGAAGGGCACCGTCGTGGGCTCGCTGCCATCGTACGGCAGCAGCCGGATTCGCCGGAGTCCTTCCACCCGCTCCTCGATAGCGAGGAAATCACGGAAGGCCGTGACGTCGAGGATCGATGCGTTGTTCCGGTGCGCCAGCACCTCCTCCCAGGTTGACCGATCGGCGCGTGCCTCCAGCGTGGTCTCGAACAGGCTGCCGTTTGGCGCGTCGCGGTTGGTGAGCACGAAGAACCGGCCGTCGATGTCGTCCACGGCGTATTCGTGGCCGCGCTCGCGTTCGAGGAAGGCGATCGGTGCGGACTCCGGCTCGTCGGCCGGAATGAGCTGGACCTCGGTCGTCAGCGTCTGGCCGTGATACAGATAGATATAGTCACCGGACAGGCCGCGGTAGAGGAAGGTGAAGAAGGTCGGGTCCGTCTCCTCGTGGACGACGACGTCGTCGGCGACGTCCGTTCCGAGACGATGGCGCTTGACCAGGTACGGCAGCAGTGTCTCGGGATCGCGCTCGACGTAGAAGAGCGTCTGGCCATCAGCCGACCAGGCGATCGATCCCGACGTGTTCTCGATGACGTCTGGGAGGAACTCACCCGTTTCGAGATCCTTGATCCGGATCGTGTAGAGCCTGCGGCTGACCGTGTCCTCGGCGATGGCCATCAGCCGATGATCGTCGGACATCTGGTAGGTACCGAGGTTGTAGTAGTCATGCCCTTCGGCGCGCTCGTTGCCGTCGATCAGCACCTCCTCGGGTCCGTCGGGACCGCCGCTTCGACGCACGACGAACTCGTACTCCTGGCCCTCCTCGTAGCGCTCGAGGTACCAGAAATCGCCCTTCTTGACGGGCACGGTCGATTCGTCCTTCGCCAGGCGACCGACCATCTCCTCGAACAGCGTCTCCCGCAGCGCGGTGGCCGGTTCGAGCACGTCGTCAAGGTAGGCATTCTCCGCTTCGAGGTAGCTGATCACCTCGGGATCGCTCCGGGTGTCGTCGCGCAACCAGTGGTAGGGGTCGGTCCGGAGGTTGCCGTGCTCGGCAAACTCGTGGGGTCGCGCCGGGGCGTCCGGCGGCGTCGGCAGGCCGGCGGCGGTCGTCATGGCCGTCTCCCCCACGGCCGCCGCTGTCTCGGTAGGCGGCGGTGTGTCTTCGGAGCTGCACGCAACCAGCAGCACGGCGAGGGGAATGTAGAGCGGGATACGATCATTCATGGGCGCAGCTATTCGGGGAAGCGGCCGCGCAGCATGGTAAATGCCGGCCCAAAGCGCAAGTCCCGACCGGCAGGGGTCGGTATCACCCGGGGCTCAGGCGAGTTCGCCCGCTCGACGCGCGGCCTCGACGACGGCCTGGATCAGGGTGACCCGTACGCCGCCCGCCTCCAGGGCCAGGAGTCCGTCGATCGTGCAGCCGGCTGGCGTGGTCACCGCATCCTTGAGCACCGCCGGATGGTCGCCGGTCTCCAGCACCATGCGGGCCGAGCCCAGCGCCGTCTGCGCTGCCAGCTCCGTGGCCACTTCGCGTGGCAGCCCGAGCTTGACACCCCCTTCGGCAAGGGATTCGAGGACCACATAGAGGAAGGCCGCGCCGCTCGCGCTCAGGGCAGTCACCGTGTCCATGTGCTTCTCCTCGAGAACGCGCGTGCGACCGATCGCGGAGAAGAGCTGCTTCGCATCGGCCAGGTGTCGCTCGTCCGCGTGCGCACCGGGGGACAGGACCGTCATGCCCGCCCCGACCAGGGCCGGTGTGTTGGGCATCGCCCGGATCACCGGCGTGGGACGCTCCAGGCGTGCCTCGATTTCCTGCGTGGAGACGCTCGCGACGATGGAGAGCAGGAGCTGATCTGCCGTCAGTACGGGAGCGATCTCGTCGATGACTGCCAGCAGCGCCTGCGGCTTCACGGCCAGGAGCACCATGCGAGCTCCCGCGACGGCGTCCCGGTTCTCCCTGAGCACCTCGACGTCCACCATGTCCTGCACGCGGATCACGCTGCTCGAGCGATGGACGGTCGCAACCGCTCGCTCCGGCGCCACGACGCCCTGCTCCACGAGAGACTTGAGGAGAATGCCTCCGAGTTTGCCGGCGCCGATTACGGCGAGATCGCGAGTCATTGCCATTTTGCTTGGGTTCCCTGGACGGGTCGGTGGAGGTCAGCTGCCTATTCTGACGCACGTATCGCCGACGCGCACCTCGGGCGTCCGTGGCCGCATCGGACCGGGTCGAAGCCCCCCTAGCACCAATGGCACACGGGGGTGGTGTGTTACTGTGGTATAACACCCAATAACCTCATCGTCTTTTCACGGGAGAATCCATGAGAAACCCCTTCGCTCGAGCGACCCTGGGCGTGCTGGCCGGCATCGCATTGACGGCCTGCAGCCAGGAAGCCGAAGAGACCTACACCGGCGATCCCGAGCGGATGTCGACGCTCGTTCAGCTGATCCCCGCCGAGACGCCTTACCTCGCGGCAAACCTCGAACCCATGCCAGCGGACGTCACCGACCGATTCTGGTCCGCCATGGAGCCGTTCCTCGAGATCGGCCAGGAGGAACTCACCAACACCGTCGCGCGCCTCGAGCAGCGCACGGATCTGGACGCCGGCGAGCGCGTCATCGTCAGCATGCTGCAGGAGCTCGACGGCAAGCTGAGCCGCGATGGCCTCGAGGCACTGGGTCTGGCCGCCGAGCATTTCGCGATCTACGGTGATGGTGCGCTCCCGGTGCTGCGCATGGGCATCAGCGACCGCGCCGCGCTCGAGGCCGCGATCGACCGCGTGCAGGTCAGCGCCGGCGCCAATGCCGCCCCCCAGGAAGAGGCGGGGCGGACCTGGTGGCGGATCGCCGACGGGACCGAGCCGGACGATCCGATCGGCATCGTCGGCATCCTCGACGATCATGTGGTGTTCGGTCTCGCGCCGAATGGCGAAGAGGACGCCGTCCGCCAACGCCTGCTGGGTCTGACGCCACCGGAAGCCCACGCACTCTCTCGCATCCAGACGGCCAACCTGTCCTATGAGCTGCTGCCCTACGGTACGGCCCTGATCGACCCGGTTGCCCTGTTCGACGCCGTCGTCGATCTCGGCGAGCGCCTCGGCAAGCCGGCCATGCTCGACCTGTCGGACGCCTGCCGGGCGGACTACCGCCGCCTCGCCGGCGCCGTGCCGGAGATCGTGAGTGGCTACACCGCGCTCGACGCGCGAGAGATCGAGCAGCGGACCGTCGTTGCCCTGAGTTCGGATCTCATCCCGGGCGTGCAGGGCATCGCCGCGGCGATGCGTGGGCTGCTCCAGGAGGATCAGGGCGCGATGTACGCCGCCTTCGGCGTTGATGTCATGCGGTTCCGGAGCTTCGCCCAGGAGCGCGTGGCCGCCCTCCGGGCCGAACCGCTGCAGTGCGAGAAGTTTGCCGAACAGATGGCGATGCTCGACGAGGCGGAACTGCAGCTCAACAATCCGCTGCCGCCCTTCGTCGGGAACCTGCGGGGCGTTCGTATGGTCCTCGAGGACATCGAAGTCGGCCCCGGGGGAACGCCGATCGGCGGACAGGGCCTGTTTGCCGTGATGATCGACAACCCGCAGCTTGTCGTCGGCATGGGCCAGGCCTTCGTGCCCGAGATCGCCGAGATGGGCCTCGTCCCGGACGGCGAGCCGCGGCAGGTGCCGGAATCACTGCTGGCCAACTCCGGCCTCGCGGACGTCCACGCGGCGATGATGACGCACGGCATCGCCTTCTCCGTCGGCGCCGGCATGGAGGCCGAGCTCACGGAATTTCTCGATGCGCCGCTCCCGCCCAAGGGCACCGCGCCGCTCTTCGCTGTGAGCTACGACGTCAAGGCCATGGCGCAGCTCCAGCAGCGGGGCATGGATGCGGCGACCAGCGCCTACAGCAAGCCGGCGACGAACGCCCAGCTCGAGCAGCGCCTTGACGCCGCGGCGGCGCACTACTATGACCTCTTCGAGCGCGTTCGCGTCACGGGGGAAGTGACGGATCGGGGTATCGAGATCCTGTCCAGCACGTCGCTCAACTGACCCGACCGCGCCGCGACCGGCGGGCTCGACCACTAGCGTCGGGCTCGCCTTTCGCGGCGTTTTTCGTGATCCCTGACGCTTTCGGCGCTCCGTCCGCCCCGGTACACTCCGTGATCACGAGGTCTCCCGGCTTCCGGGAGACTCTGGCACGAGGACTGGCTCTTGCTCATCGGACTGCGCAGATTCATCACGCGACGGGGCCTTGGGGGGCTCCTCGGCAAGCTGTTCATCGGGAGCATCATCGTCGCCGTGACCGCAGTGTTCGGCGCGAAATGGCATATCGAGAGCAAGACGCGCCAGCTCCTCGACGATGCGGCGGCCCAGGTCTCGCTCTTCGGGACGCTTTCCTACGGCAAGGTCACCGCAAGCTTGGGCGGTGCCATCAAGGTCACCAACTTCTCGTTCCGCCCCTCCAGTCAGATGGGCGGCGACATATCGCCGGTGATCGCAGACCTCATCGCCGTCGATTTCGGCTCGTTCATCGACATGGTCCGGGCGGGTCAGGATGTCCCTCGAACGATGGACATCAGTATCGAAGGCGTCCTGGTCGATTTCGGGTCCGCGGGCCAGATGGTGTCCGGTAATCCCGCCGAGGCCCTGGCCTGCGGTGACATTCAGCGCTTCGAGGTGGTCGACCTCGTCGATATGGGTTTTCCGAACCCGCGTACGGACATGCGTCTGAGTTACGAGATCTTCCCCTCGGCGGAGAAGTTCTCCATGCGGACAGAAATCTCGACGGCCGGCGCTGCGAGCACGGCGATCACGGCCGATCTCATGGTCCCGGGCCTGTACCAGGCGCTCCGCAGCAAGAATCCTCTGGGCATCGGCAGCACGAGGGCCGAGCGAATCACGATCACCAGCGACGCGGCCCGCTTCAATCAGGCGCGCAATCGCCTGTGCGCAGGCAAGCTGGCGAGCACCGAAGAGGAAGCGGTCGAGGCCAACGTCGAGGCGTTCGTGGCGATGGTCGCTACCCTCGGTTGGATGCCTGACGCGGGCGCAATCGATCAGTATCGGTCTTTCGTCCGGGGCGACGGCACTTGGAAGTTCGTGGCGGCGCCGGAGATCGCCGTCGACCTTGCGACGCTCGACCGGGTCGATGACGTCAACTGGCTGGCCGAGCGCTTCGATCTTCGCGCCGCTGTTGGCGCGGGTGAGCCGCAGCGGGTGACCTTCGAGAAGCTCGGCCGCGTGATCGTTGGCGCGGACGGCACGGTTCGGCCCGTCGACGACACCGTCAGCGTGGCCCAGTGGGTCGATGTGCCGCTGGCCGACATCGGGGGCTACGTCGGTCGTGATCTGACGCTCGCCACGCGGTCTGGAAAGCGCTATATCGGTCGGATCATCGACGTCAACGCCAGCGAGGTCGTGATTCGAGCGCAGCTCCCTGGCGGCGTGGCCACGGTGCCCCTGGCCTTGACGCAGATTCGCGCCGCGCGCAGCTACGAGATCGTTCGCACCAACGCCCAGCAGCAGGAATAGTGCCCGCCGCCCCGGGGCGGTGGTTCCCGCGGATTCGCTGGTTTGCGTGAGGCGAGTGGCTAGTGCTCGGCCTTCGGCTCGCGGGCCATGAGCATGCGGGCCCCCGCCTCCGGCGTCAGCTTGCCTTCGAGTACGGTGGCCATGCACTCGGCAATCGGGAGTTCAACGCCGTGCTGACGGCCCAGGCGAACGGTCTCCCGCGTTGCGCTGATGCCTTCCACGACCTGCCCGATCTCCTCCAACGCCTGCTCGATGCTGGCCCCGCGCCCAAGGGCCAGGCCGAAGCGTCGGTTCCGCGACAGATCGCCGGTACAGGTCAGCACGAGATCCCCGAGGCCGGATAGCCCGATCAGCGTCTCGCGCCGCGCGCCGACAGGCTCGGCCAGGCGCAGGATCTCGGCGAGCCCGCGCGTGATGAGTGCGGCCCGGCTGTTGTCGCCCGTGCCCATGCCGTCGCAGATGCCGGTAGCGATTGCGAGGACGTTCTTCACCGCGCCACCGAGCTCGGCGCCAACGATATCGAGCGAGGAGTAGGCGCGGAAGCTGCCCCCGTGGAACGCCTCGACGACGCGACCCGCAAAGGCCTCGGTGGTCGCCGCGGCGACAACGAGCGTTGGCAGATCCAGCGCGACCTCACGGGCGAAACTCGGCCCCGTGAGTACGGCAAGGGCGCGCTCCGGGCCCAGCTTTTCGCGGGCGACTTCGTGGAGGAAGCGCCCCGAACCCGGCTCGAATCCCTTGGACGCCCAGACCACACCCTCACCCAGCTTCGGGCCGATGGCGTCGATGGTGTCCGCGAACGCGTGGGAGGGAGTGGCCGCGACGACGAGATCGACGTCGGTCACGGCGCTCATCAGGTCCGGCTCGACCTCGAGGCCGTCCGGAAAACCGATATCGGGCAGGTAACGGGCGTTCTCCCGCTCCCGGCCCATCGTCTCGAGCGCCGCTGTATCGCGGCCCCAGAGACGGACGTCACAGCCGTTGCGCGCAAGCTGCATGGCCAGCGCCGTGCCCCAGGACCCGGCACCGAGCATGCAGACCTTGCGACGCAACGATTCGCCCCGCGTCAGGCGTTGCCGGCTTCGGGCGCTGCGGCCTCGGCCTGGCGCTGACGCAGCTGGTCGGCGTAGAGCTGGTCGAAGTTGACCGGCTGGAGCAGCAGCGGCTGGAAGCCGCCGTTGAGGACCAGGTCGGAGATCTGCTGGCGGGCATAGGGGAACAGGATGGTCGGGCAGTACGAGCCAAGGGTCGCCTGCAGCTGATCCTGTTCGAAGCCGGCCATGCCGAAGATGCCGGCCTGCTGGACTTCCGCAAGGTAGGCGGTCTTTTCGCCGAGCTTGCAGGTGACCGTCACGGTCAGGACGACCTCATAGACGTTCTCGCCGACGGACTGCACCCGCTGCGTGAGGTTCATCTTGAGCTCCGGCTGGGCGTTGGCTTCCTGGAAGATTGCCGGTGCGCCGGGGCACTCGAAGGAGACGTCCTTCAGGTACAGCTTCTGGACAGAAAAGGCAGGGCCTTGCGGCGCAGCTGCGCCGGCGGCGGCAGCGTCAGGGGTTTGGTTCTCGGCCATGATGAATCCCAATCGGTGAAATCAGTGAATGAATAGTGAATACGTAAACCGAACAAGCATGCCACGGACGGCGGATCGCCCGCAAACCCGCGGCGTGCTACTTCTTGCCCGTTGCCACGGGCAGCTGGTCGTTGATCCAGGACTGCAGCCCACCGGAGAGCCAGTAGACGCGCTCGAAGCCACCGGCGGCGAGCTTCTTCGCCGCCTGCTCCGAGAATTGCCCGGTCTTGCAGTAGACGACGACGGGCTTGCCCTTCAGCTTCGACAGCGTCTTGCCCTCGGGGTCGAGCTGGGACATCGCCACGTGCAGCGCGTTGGGGATGTGTCCCTTCTCGAAATCGTTGTGCGCACTCACGTCCAGCACCGCAGCGTCGTCGGCATTGATGAGCCGGGTGAGCTCGGTCGGCGTCACATCCTTGAAGGCGCGGAATCGGCGCGCGACTTCGGTGACAATAAGCGCCAGCAGCAACGCGATGAACCCGAGGCTCATGATCGGATGGTTGCTGACGAACTCGGGAATACGCTCGAGCATGATCGGTCCGGTACGTCGGGAAACCATGAAGTGTAGCCACCTTGCCCCAATTCAACCCATCCGGATGGTCCTGGCCGCCCTGGTCGTGTTCGCAAGTCACGTCGCAGCGCAGACGGCCGAGGAGGTCGCGGGTGAGATCGAGGCGGTCCGCGAGTCGATTGCCGGGCTCGAACAGGCGCTCGCCGTGCAGCGCGCAGAACGCTCTACCGTCGAGGCCGAGCTCGCCCGGGCCGAGCAGGCCATCGGCGACGCCACTCGACGGCTGCGGGCGCTCGAAATCGATCGGCGGGCCGCGGCGCTTCGGCTGCGCGAGCTGGAGACCGAGCGCACCGAAACGAGTGAGGCGCTGGCGCGCCAGCAGGACGTGCTCGCCGAGCAGCTACGCGCCGCCTACGCGCTGGGCCGCCAGAGTCGCCTGAAACTCTGGCTGAGCCAGGGCGATCCCGGCCGCGTCGCCCGCGCCATCGGCTACTTCGATTTCATCGAGACCGCCCGGTCGGAGCGCATCCGCCAGGTCGCCACGCAGCTCGAGCGGCTGGCCGTGCTCGAACGCGAGACCGCCGCCACCGCAGGCCGCCTCGAAGCGCTCGTCAGGGCGACGGGCGTCGAGCGCGAGGAGCGGGTCGCGGCCCGCGAGGAGCGATCCACCGCGCTGGCGAGTCTGGCCGCGGACATCGCCCGCCGGGGTGGCGAACTCGTCGCCCTCCAGGAGCAGCAGGCCCAGCTCGAAGCCCTGCTGCTGGAGATCCAGTCGGCCTTTGCGGACATCCCCGACGCGCTTGCCGGTCGCGACTTCGCCACCCTGACGGGCGAGCTCGCCTGGCCGGCTGCGGGGCGGCTTTCCGCCCGACCGGGGCAGACGAAGGCGGGCCTGCAGACCTGGGGCGCGATCATCGCAGCCGAGGGCGGGTCGCCGGTGAGTGCCATTGCGCCGGGCCGCGTTGCCTACGCTGACTGGCTCCGGGGTCTCGGCCTGTTGACCATCATCGATCACGGTCAGGGCTACCTGAGCCTCTATGCGTTCAACGAATCGCTGCTGCGAGACGTGGGAGACTGGGTGGTCACCGGCGAACAGATCGGGGTCGTCGGCACCAGCGGCGGGCGAGAGGAGCCAGCGCTCTACTTCGAGCTGCGGCGCGATGGCCAGCCGGTGGATCCGCGCCCCTGGTTCGCTAACGGGACGCCGGAGCGCTGAGCGTCGAGTTTTCGCCGGCTTGACACGATGGGGCTATAATTGCGGGTTCGTTCAAGGATTCGTAAACCAGCCATGACCCCGTACCGCACCGTCGACGTGATCGTCGTCGGGGGCGGCCACGCCGGCACTGAAGCGGCGCTGGCCGCCGCCCGCACCGGCGCTGAAACCCTGCTGCTGACGCAGAACATCGAGACCATCGGGCAGATGTCCTGCAATCCCGCCATCGGCGGTATCGGCAAGGGCCATCTCGTGCGCGAGATCGACGCGCTCGGAGGCATCATGGCGCAGGCGGCCGATCGCGCCGGCATCCAGCTGCGTACGCTGAATGCGAGCAAAGGTCCGGCCGTGCGCGCCACCCGCGCCCAATGCGATCGGTCCCTGTACCGGGCAGCCATCCGCGCCGCTGTCGAGCAGCAAGCGAACCTGTCGCTGTTCCAGCAGGGCGTCGACGACCTGATCCTCGAGGACGGGCGAGCGGTCGGCGTCGTGACCCAGATGGGCCTGGTGTTTCGCGCCAAGGCCATCGTACTCACGGTCGGTACCTTCCTCGGCGGCCGCATCCATGTGGGTCTGACCAACTATCAGGGTGGTCGCGCGGGGGACGCGCCGTCGAACGCGCTGGCCGAGAAACTGCGAGCGCTGCCCTTCGAAGTCGGGCGGCTGAAGACCGGAACGCCGCCGCGCATCGACGGCAAGACCGTCGATTTCTCGGTCATGGAGGCGCAGCCGGGCGACGACCCCCTGCCGGTCTTCTCCTACCTCGGCAGCCCCGAAGATCACCCGCGCCAGGTGCCGTGCTACATCACGGCGACCAACGATCGGACGCACGAGATCATCCGCGGCGCGCTGGACGAGTCGCCGATGTACTCGGGCGAGATCGAAGGCGTGGGGCCGCGCTACTGCCCGTCGATCGAGGACAAGGTCGTGCGCTTTGCCGATCGCGGCAGCCATCAGATCTTCGTCGAGCCCGAGGGCCTCGAGACCCACGAGCTATACCCGAACGGTATTTCCACGAGTCTGCCGTTCGCCGCCCAGGTCGATCTCGTCCAGTCGATCCGCGGCTTCGAGGATGCGCTGATCACCCGGCCCGGCTACGCGATCGAGTACGACTTCTTCGATCCGCGCGGTCTGAAGGCCAGCCTCGAGACGAAGCACGTTGACGGGCTCTTCTTCGCCGGACAGATCAACGGCACGACGGGCTACGAGGAAGCCGGTGCGCAGGGCCTGCTCGCCGGCCTCAACGCCGCGCGCCAGGCCCGCGGCGAAACGCCGTGGTCGCCGCGCCGCGACGAGGCCTACCTGGGCGTGCTGGTCGATGATCTGGTGACCCACGGCACCCAGGAGCCCTACCGCATGTTCACCTCCCGCGCCGAGTACCGGCTCCTGCTGCGCGAGGACAACGCCGACCTGCGCCTGACCGAGACGGGCCGGGAACTCGGTCTGGTCGACGATCGCCGCTGGGACGCGTTCGCCCGCAAGCGCGACGCGGTCGAGCAGGAGAAGGCGCGTTTGCACGGTATCTGGGTGACGCCGCAGAACGGTCTCGGCGGTGCCGTCGAGGCGGCGACCGGCGAGGCCATTTCCAAGGAGGTTCGCGCGCTGGATCTGCTACGCCGGCCGCAGCTCGGCTACGGCGATCTCATCGCAGTCGACGGCCTCGGCCCGGGCGTGCCCGACCCGTCGGTCGCCGATCAGGTCGAGATTCAGGTGCGCTACGCCGGCTACGTCGATCGCCAGGCCCAGGAGATCGAGAAGCTGAAGCGTGCCGAGGCAAAGGTCATTCCCGCGGACTTCGAGTACGGCGGTGTTCCGGGCCTGTCCGCAGAGGTCCAGGAGAAGCTCGCCCGGGTTCGGCCGGAGACGATCGGCCAGGCGTCCCGGGTTCAGGGCGTCACCCCGGCCGCCATCTCGCTGCTGCTGGTGCATCTCAAGAAGGCCGGCTAATCCCCTGCGGATTCGCTCCGCACGCAGTCCGCGAAGGGCATTGAGGCCGGGTCGGCCGGCTGCTGGTGACCCCTTGGACCCGTTTCCGGGCGATCCGTCCAGCGATCGTTAACAGGCCTGTAACCGTTGCAACAGTTGTTTGCAGCAGCGCCGTTCTCTCAGGAAGCCGTCCGTGTTTTCCTGGTGAAGTCCAGAACGGAATCTGAACGATGCTGACCACGCTGCTCCCGATCGCCACCGTGCTCCTCGCCGCCACCGGCTGGATCGCCGCCGCCCGCGCCAGAGATGCCCTTCGACTCGAGCAGGAAGCAAGCCTCCGCACCACCCGCGAACTCGAAGCCGCAGAGCTGCGAGCTGAGCACTGGCAGGAAGCCGCCTCCGCGCTGCTCAAGCAGCTCAAGCGTCTCGACCAGGAATCGCACCAGCAAGCTTGCCTCGAGACGAGCGCAGAGCTGGTTTCCCGCGACCTCGAGCGGATCAGCCGCCACAGCTGAAGCGGCGGCCCTGCGACGCCGCCAATGATCGCCAGCCCCGCGACTTCCTCGAACGGCTGGGATCAGCAGGCTCAAGCGACTCAAGCACAACGCCCGTGAGGGGTTCTACCGGTAGCCGACCGTGCCGCCGCAGGCGCGCGTCAGCCCCCGGTGCCGCGAAACACGGCGCAGATGTCCGTGCTGCCGGTGCAGGAGAGCCGCTCCTTTCCGCCCGCGCCGGATAGGGATCGCAGCCGCTCTGCCTCACCGCGGGGCGGGACGCACCGCAGCTGCTTGATGTGCGTCCCGGCCTTCGCCACATATTCGCAGCGCTCCGGGCCCGCAGCCGGCCTCGTCGATTCGGCCAGGTCGTTCTCTGCCGTCGTCGCACAACCGCCAAGGAGCAGCAGTGCCATGACGAGGCTCACCGTTTGCAGCGAATCGCCATTGGTCATCGATATTCTCCCCAGAAATTCTCGCTCCACGATGGCGGAGAAGTACACGAGGCGCAACCCCGTCAATTGCCGATTCCTGGGAATTCGCCGAGACTGCCGGTCTACTCGCACCCGAGACCATCCATGCGCGTCCGACTCCTGCCGCTGCTGCTGCTCGTCGTTCCCACCTTTCTCGCGGCCCGTATCGGCTACTACCAGCACCCGACGGTCAGCGGCGACCTCGTCGTGTTCGAGTCCGAAGGGGACCTCTGGCGCGTCGCCCTCGACGGCGGAGCGGCGACGCGGCTGACGACGCACCGGGGACGCGAAACCCAACCGGCGCTTTCTCCCGACGGTGCCTCGATCGCTTTCCTGGCCGAGTACGACGGCGGCTTCGAGGTCTATCTTATGCCCGTTGACGGCGGCGAGCCGCGGCGCCTGACCTATGGTGGTGAGGTCGTCAGCGTCGAGGGTTGGACCGCAGAGGGCGACATCCTTTACGTCACGAGCGCCGTCGCGAACACCGCCCGAAGCACGCAGGTGCGGCAGCTCGATCCGGCATCGGGGCTGACGAAGGACTGGCCGCTCCTCGGCGCCAACCAGGCCGCACTGACGTCCGACGGCATCCGCGTGTTCACGCGCAACGGACTCCATCGCACGGGGGACCACGCCCGGCGCTATCGCGGCGGCGCCATGGCCACGCTCTGGGCGTTCGAGCCCGGCGCCGACGAGGCCCGACCGTTGCTGCCGGACCTTGCGGCCAACCAGGCCCGCCCGCTGGTCGCCGGCGACCGGGTCGTGTTCCTGGGCGACCCGGACGGCAGCTTCAATCTCTGGTCCATGCGTGTCGATGGATCGGACCTCCGTCAGCTGAGCCGCCACGATGGCTGGGACGCCCGTCATGCGGATACGGACGGTCGGACAGTCGTCTATCAGCTGGGCGCCGCCATCCATCGCGTCTCGCTCTCCGGCGGGACGACGGTGCCGCTCGAGATCACCCTCCAGTCCGACCTCGAACCGCGCCGAGTCCGGTGGCTGAAGGATCCGCTCAGGCACCTCGGGTCGCTGACCGTTGGCCCCGAAGGCAAGCGCGTCGCCGCCAGCGTGCGCGGACGGGTGGCGCTCTTCGGGTTGCCCGGTGAGCGCCGCGTCGAACTCGATCTTCCGGCGACGGGGCGCGCGCGGCAGGCGATCCATGGTGCCGATGGCGAATGGATCTACGCTTTCGCATCGGTAGACGGGCGAGACCAGCTCGTCCGGATGCCCGCCACGGGAGCGGCCGGGCGCGAGGTGCTGGTGGCGGCGGGCCCGAGCCACGGGCTGGTGCTGGCGCCGTCACCGGACGGTCGCCACATCGCCCACACGGATCTTGATGGCAATCTGTGGCTCTACGATCTCGAGAACCAGCGCAACTCGCTCGTCGACAACTGGCCGGACGGCAACGACTCGATCGGCGGCCTCGCCTGGTCACCCGACGGCAGCCGCCTCGCCTACACGCGGCCGGCGGACACCACGCGCATCGATCAGCTCTTCCTGCGCGACGTCGCCGCCGAGGAGGTGCGAGCCGTGACCAGCGACCGCTTTCCGTCCGGCTCGCCGGCCTTCTCCCGTGACGGGCGTTTCCTGTATTTCCTGTCGGCGCGGACCTTCGACGCGACCCCCGGAGCACCCTGGGGCGACCGGAACATGGGCCCCGCCTTCGACCGCCGGGAGAAGGTCTACGCGCTCGCGCTCGATCCGGAAGCGCGGTTTCCGTTCCTGCCCGCTGCCCTCGGCGCGCCGGCGGTGGCGGATCAGCCGAGCGACGACGACGGAGAGGCGGACGGCTCGCAGGAGGAAGCGGAGGCAGCGACGCCGCCGCTCGTCTGGGAGGGACTGACGGAACGCCTCTACGAGGTCCCGGTCCCGTCTGGAAACTACCGGTCGCTGAATGCGGCCGAGAAGTTTCTCCTCGTCCTCGACCGCCCGCTCCAGGGTGATCCGGCGCTGAAGAGCATCGCGATCGACGAGCACGCGAAGACCGAGACCTTCGCCGCCAAGGTCAGCGCCTTCGACCTGTCCGCCGACGGGAAGACGGTCCTCTTCCGCGTCGCGCAGCAGGCCTTTCTCGTCGACGTGGGGGCCAAGGCGCCGGACGACCGCAAGCAGCAGACCGTCGACACCGCCGGCTGGCGCCTCGCCATCGACCCCGCGAACGAATGGCGCCAGATGTTCGACGACGCCTGGCGCATGCACCGCGATTTCTCTTTCGATACCACCATGCGCGGGCTCGACTGGGATGCGGTGCGAGCGCGCTATGCCCCCCTCGTCGAGCGCGTGACGCACCGCCGAGAGCTCGATGACCTCCTGGGCGAGATGATCGGCGAACTTGGCATCCTCCATTCCCAGGTCGGTCGCGCCGAGGTACCCAACGACGAGGAACGGCCGGCTGCCGCTAGCCTCGGTGCAGACTTCGAAGCCAGCGACGACGGGCTCCGCGTGAGGCGGATCTTCAGCGGGGACCCGGACCTGCTCGACGAGCGTTCGCCGCTCGCACGTCCGGAGGTCGACGTACGCGTCGGCGACGTCATCACTGCCGTCAACCACGGACCGGTCCGCACCGAGGCGGAACTCTACGCGGCCCTTCTGGAGCAGGCCGATCGACCTGTCGTGCTGCAAGTGCGTCGCGGCAGCGAGGCGCCTCGAATCACCCGGACGAAGCCGATCCCTGCGGGCCAGCTGCCACGGCTACGGTACCGCGCCTGGGAGCAGGACAGGCGGGCTCGCGTGGACGAGGCCAGCGAAGGGGCAATCGGCTATCTTCATCTGTACGCGATGGGTAGCCGCGACATCGCGGATTTCGCGCGTGAGTTCTTCCCGCAGCTTCGGCGCCAGGGTCTGATCATCGACGTGCGGGGCAACCGAGGGGGGAACGTCGATGCCTGGGTGCTCAACGCGCTGCTCCGGCAGGCGTGGATGTTCTGGCAGACGGCGGACGCCGAGACGGCATCGTTCGAGAACATGCAGGGTGCGTTCCGCGGCCACGTGGCCGTGCTCATCGACGAGTTCACCTACAGCGATGGCGAAACCTTCGCGGCCGGGATCAAGGCGCTCGACCTGGGCCCGCTGATCGGCAAGCGCACGGCGGGCGCCGGCATCTGGCTGTCCGATCGGAACGCACTCGCGGACGGCGGTATCGCCCGGATCGCCGAGTTCGCTCAGTTCGCCCCTGACGGGCGCTGGCTGGTCGAAGGCCGTGGCGTGTCGCCCGACATCGAGGTCGACAATCCGCCGCATGCCGCGTGGCGTGGCGACGACCCACAGCTCACTGCGGCGATCGAGTATCTCCGGGAGCAGATCGAGGAGAATCCGATCGAGCCCCTCCGCGGCGACCCGATCAGCCCGGTCGGCGCGCCCGCGCAGGACGTCCGCTGAGCTCAGATCGCCAGGCGAAAGACCTTCCTGGCGATCCCGCCGAGGAATGCGGCTCGATGCTCGTCATCGAGGCCGAGGTCGTCGAGGGACGCCAGGCAGCGTTCCGGGGAGAGCATCGGCCAGTTGGTCCCGAACATCACCCGACCGCGGCCCGCACCAGCGAGGTAGTGGAGGAAGCTCGGTGGCAGCCGGTGCAGTGCGTAGGCCGAGGTGTCGACGTAGAGGTTCGGGAACTTGATCGTCAGCGACGTCAGCTCGTCGATCCATGGAAACCCGACGTGGCCGCCGACCACGCGCAGCTCCGGGAAATCGAGCAGCACGTCCTCGATGTAGGGGATGAGGCGACCGGTATCGGATGTCCGCAGCGGGCCGGTGTGCCCGATCTGGGTGCAGAAAGGCACGTCGAAGTCGCAGCAGACGGAGTAGATCGGGTAGTAGCGGCGGTCGTTCGGCGGTAGACCCCAGAGCCACGGCAGGAAGCGCACGCCCACAAAGCGTTCGTCGGCAAGGCGATCACGCAGTTCGCAGACCGCCTCGCGGGGCTTCGCCAGGTTCGCCGTCGCCAGACCCCGGAACCGATCCGGTGCCGCATCGAGCTGCGCGGCAACCTCATCATTGGAGATGAGCGAGCCCTCGGGTCCGTGCCACGCGGCGAGGATCATGAGATCGACGCCGGCGCTGTCCATGGCGGCAACGGTGTGCGCGGGCGTGAGGTCGAATTCCTCGACCTTCATGCCGGTCCAGCGGAGCAGCGGCGCGAGCCAATCCGACCGCGCCATGCGGCGGCTCGGGATCTGCCCCCAGGCGTCAATGATGGTCATGAGACGAGCCTCCTCAGTGGGTGTCATCCGGTATCGACGGGCAGCGGCGGTGGTCCGTTGGGGAATCGCTGCATCGAAGATTTCTTCCCGCCGCCCCGCCGGCCTATCCGACTTGAGCAGTGGACCCGCCGGAGTATACGCACGCAGGGCGATCGGCGAGAATGGCGGGCGAAGCTCCCCGCCCAATACCACGAACGGATGCCGCGTCATGAAGATCCTAGCCGCCGTCGATCGCTCTGAATTCGCCGACCGGGTGGTCGACCTCGTCCGCCGTATCGCCTCCGAGGACGCCGCGTCGATCCTGCTGCTGAGCGTTGCGCCGCGCCAACCGGACGTGCTGGGCCAGCAGCTCACGCGGAAGGTCATCACGGATCCGGTACCCGAGGATCTGCTCGATCGACGAGCGCTCCTCGATCGCCTCGCCGAGGTGTTCGCCGGCGCGCGGATTCCCTGCGAGACGCTCATGGTGCGCGGCAAGGCTGCGGCCACGATCATCGACGAGGCGATTCGCTGGGATGCCGATCTCATCGTCGTCGGTTCCCACGGCCGCGGCATGCTGATGAAGCAGGTGCTGGGCAGCGTCAGCGAGGAGGTGCTCGAAGCGCGCCGGTTGCCCGTACTCGTGGTTCCCTTCGGAGACGCCTGAACCGGGCCAACGCGGGCCGCCATCACGGCGAGCGGGCTGCGGCACGGGCAGCCCTCACGTGCTCGTCTATACTGCGACAGTGCACGAGAAACAGGATGTTGTCGTGACCCACCGCACCCTGCTGGCCGGCGCCCGCCTGTTCCTGGCGCTGGCGCTTCTGGCCGCGACACTCGGCGTGGCGGCCCAGCCGGGCTTCGTCGTCGGCACCGACACCACCGCCCCCGGCACCACGGCCGAGGTGACGATCAACTATCTCGGGACCGGTACGGGCGTCAACACGATGACGGTGGACGTCTTTTACAACGAAACCGTCCTGACACCGATCCTGACGAACTGCGGCCGGACCCTCGGCAGCTATCCGATCAGCTGCGTCAATCGCGTTAATGAGTTCTCTGCCGATGCCGTGCGCATCAGCGGCGGCTCGGGCTTCACCGGACCGGAGATTCCCACCGGTTCCCTGGGTACCATTCGCTTCGCCGTCAGCGGGGGAGCGGCCGCCCAGACGGTCACGCTCAACGTCGGCAACCAGGAATACGTCCGGTGCGTGATCCTGAAGAACGATGCGCCGAAGGGAAACTGTTCGACGATTCCACCGTCCGGAACGGTCCACGGCGCCATCACGATCGAAGCGCCCGCGAGCACCGTGCCGGCCATCACCTCCGGCAGCACGCGCGATTTCGCGCTCTGTCCCGGGAGCTCGGACACGCTCAACGTGGGCTTCAGCGAAACTGGTGGCGACAACGACGGTTCCGTCGACTGCAGCCTCGTCGATGGCACGCACTATACGGTCGCCCCGACCTCCGCGGTCGTTCCGGCCGGCGGTTCCACGACGTTGGTCGTCACGGCCACGGCGCCCACCGATGGCTCGACGCCGAGCGATACGCTCAACTGCAACCTCGACGGGTCACCGGGCTACACCCTGGACCTGACGATCTCCAGCGGCGGCACACCAGCTCAGGTGTCGTCCTCGAACATCACCGTGGTCGAAGGCGACGCAGGGTCGCAGCTGGCGACCTTCGAGGTTGCCGTGGACGGTCCCGCGGGCTGCCCTTTCGAGGTTCCCGTGTCCACGTTCACCGGCACCGCTCGGGCCACCGATTTCCGTTCGATCGCGGAGACCCTCAGCTTTGCCGGCAACGCGGCCGAGGTCCAGATCGTCGAGGTCGAAGTCTTCGGCGACGAGGTCGTCGAGCGCGACGAATTCTTCCGCCTCAATCTGGGGACCCCGACAGCGATCAACGTCTTGGCCTCCGGCAGCGTCAGGGCAACCATCGAGAACGACGACAGCGCAACGCTGACCATCGCCGATGGCAGTGTCACCGAGGGAGATGTCGGCGTCATGCAGCTCGATCTACCGGTGACGCTCTCGCACGCCGTCGATCGATCGCTGACCGTCGACTTCACCACGGCCGATGGCAGCGCGAGCGTCGGCGATGGGGACTACGTGGCGACGAGCGGAATGCTGAACTTCGACGGTGACGCGGGCGAGACGCAGCTGGTCAGCGTCGTCGTCACCGGCGACGGAATCGCGGAGACGGACGAGTTCCTCGTCGTGCTCCTCGCGGATCTCGATGCGGGTAATCGAGACGTGACGATCGCTCGCGACAACGCCACGGGCCTGATCCTCGATGACGATGGCAGTCCGATCAGCGGTCTCGCCCTCCAACCGCTCCCTACGCCCGACCGCGATGCGGGCGATCGCGTCGGCAATGCGGTCTTCACCCGCGGGGATCTCATCGTCGTTGGCGTACCGGGCGCGAACGAGACCGCTGGGCAGGTGCTTGTCTTCGACGCTTCCAGCGGCGCTCCGCAGCTCGTCGCCACGCTTGACGCGCCTGACGGCGCGGCGGCTGGTTTCGGCAATTCCGTCTTTCTGCACGATGATCTGCTGATCGTCGGCACCGACGGCGCCGACGCGGGAGGCAAAGGCGTTTCGACAGAGACGATTACGGCCGCCGTCTTCCAGCGGCTGGCCATGGGCTTTTCGGATTTCGCCACGATCAAGGCCTCCGAGGCGCAGGGCGGCGGCGGCGTGGCGTTGAGCGCCGGTTTCGCATTCGTCGGGTCGCCGGTCGTCGGGACCGTGGATGTGTTCGCGTTCGCGGGAGACGGCATTATGCCTGCTGCGACGCTCTCGGGCCCGCCGACCCCGAAGGGTCAGGGTGCCGGCTTTGGCTCCGCCATGAACGCCCTGAACGACAAGCTCGCGATCGGCGCGCCGGCCGCGGGTGTCGGGGGCACGGTGTCGCTCTACGACATCATCGGTCAGAACCTGCAGCTCATTGACGAGGTCGAGCCGCCGGATGCCGCGGTCGGCGGCGCCTTCGGCAGTGCCATTTCTCTGAGCGGAGAGTCGATGGCGGTCGGCGCGCCGGGTTTTGCGGATACCGGCGCGGCCTACCTGTTCAACGTACCGCCTGCCGGCGCCACCTCGCTGCTCGCGCTGGTTGACCCTCCGCCGCTACTGTCCGGCGACAGCTTCGGCGCCGCGCTCGCGCTCGACGGCGATTCGCTCCTGGTGGGCGCGCCGGGCACGGACGGCGGCGGCGCGGTCTATCGCTTCACCGCGGATCGGTTCGAGCAGCGGGTGTCCCCGCCCGCCGGCGCCCTCGAATTCGGCCAGGCCGTGGCGGCCTTCGCGGGGACGATCGTCATCGGCGCGCCGGCGACGGAAACCGACGCCGGGCTGGCGTTGATCCGCACCGGCGTCGTCTTCTCCAGCAGCTTCGAGGGGGTCGAAGCCCAGCGCTGAGCGTCAGTCCTCGTTGGCTTCCGGCTCGAGCTTGTCCTGGGTGCGGTGCTCGAAATCGGACGCGTCGTGGCGCTCGCGGAGCTGTGACTCCAGCTCGCCCCACGCTCGGTTCACCATCCGTCCCCGCTGCACCGCGGGGCGGGCGGCAATGGCGTTCGCCCAGCGGACGACGTGGGTGTACTCGTGAACCTGCAGGAACTCTGCCGCGTCGTACAGCACGCCGCTGACCATGGCCCCGTACCAGGGCCAGACCGCGACGTCGGCAATCGTGTAATCGTCGCCGGCCAGGTACTCCCGGTCCGCGAGGTTCCGGTCGAGGACGTCGAGCTGGCGCTTGGTTTCCATGGCGAAGCGGTTGATCGGGTACTCCAGCTTGACCGGTGCGTACGCGTAGAAGTGGCCGAAGCCACCGCCGAGATAAGGCGCGCTGCCCATCTGCCAGAACAGCCAGTTCAGGGTCTCGACCCGCGCCGCCCCGTCGCTCGGCAGGAGGGCGCCGAACTTCTCGGCCAGGTAGACCAGGATCGATCCGGACTCGAACACGCGGACCGGCGGCTCACCGCTTCGGTCGAGGAGCGCCGGGATCTTGGAGTTGGGGTTGATGTCGACGAAACCGGACGAGAACTGGTCGCCCTCGCTGATATCGATGAGCCAGGCGTCGTATTCGGCGCCGCCGTGGCCGAGCTGGAGGAGCTCCTCGAGCATGACCGTCGCCTTGACGCCGTTGGGCGTCGCCAGGGAATAGAGCTGCAGGGCATGCTCGCCGACCGGCAGCGCCTTGTCTTGGGTCGGACCGGCGATCGGACGATTGATGTTCGCGAACTTGCCGCCGCTGGCCGAATCCCAGGTCCAGACCGCGGGGGGTGTATATTCCGTTGCGTCGCTCATGGCTTTTCCTTTGCGTGATGCGGATCAAACGGTAGCTGGTGGTGCTGCATGGGACCGTCAAGGCCGCCGGCGTCTTTCAGGCGAGATCGGTTCGACCGCGCATGTTCCGCGTCTTCAACGCTCCGGTCACGCCGTTAGGATGCGGAAAGGGGCCCAGGGAAGAGGCCGCCACCATGCACTACAGGGAGACGAAACCCATGACCGCGCTTCGATCATTCCTTTGCGCCGGGCTGCTTGCGCTACCGCTGAGCGCCCTCGCGCAGTTCGCCTTCATGCCCGTCAAGGCGTTCCCCGAGCGGCCGGCCGCGGATGGTCCGTTCCTCCTCCTGATCGAGGACCGCTGGAACGACGCCTGCGGCGGCTCCCTGGAGCTCGACGCCCAGTCTGATGAGATTATCGTCACGGCAACGCTGGCGTCCCCCTTGCTCGGGGCCGCCTGCGCGCAGGTCGTCGTTCCCTTCCGCTCGCTGCTGAATCCGCGCGCGGCTGCGCCCGACGTCGATTTCGGCGAAGCCGTGACCGTCATCTATCGCTTCGACGCGGGCAACGGACCCGTGGAGCGTGCCCGCATCGGGGTTTCGTTCGGCAGCGAGCCGCCGGCGGCGACGGCACAGACCGGCGGATGGATCAGCGACGCCCTCCCGAGCTCCGGCTTCTTCGTCGATCAGCAGGGAGACGTCATGACCGTCCTGGTCGCGGACTACGATGAGGACGGCGTCGGGACCTGGCACTACGCCGCCGGCCGGCTCAACGGCAGCGCCTTCTCGGCGCCGGCCCAGCGCTTCGGCGAGATCGTCTGCATAACCGCGTCCTGCCCCCGGGCGGCACCGCTGTCGGAGGGTCGCATCGACATCGCGATCAACGCCCGCGACGAGCTCCTGGTGGCCTTTGAGGGTGTGCTGCTGTCGGGTCGCTACGACGAGAGCGAGGCCTACCGCTACCGGCGCCTCGATTTCGAACGGGATCCAGCGCTCGCCGTCAGCGATTTGCCGCTGCCCGACCTCGCGGGAACCTGGGTGGCCGGCGTACCTGGCGTCGACGGTGACCCGGGCGGCTTCGGTTCAGTGGACATCATCTTCGAGGGCATCGAGGAAACGGCGATTCCCCGTCACGTCTTCCGGGCGAGCCCCCGCCTCGGCGAGGACGGGCCAAGCTTCACGATCGTGTGCACCGACGACCGCCCCGTCGACGGCACCCTGGGCTGCAGCATCGACGACTTTGCCTACGGGACGGAGAACTGCGTGACCGACCGATTCGCCTTCGAGGCCGTTGGTCACGAGCGGCTGTCGGTGCCGGCCTCCTGCGATGCTGCCTTCACCTTCGAGACCCGCCTCGAGCTGTTCCGACTCGACTGACGATTCGGCGTCCGGTGCTGCTGTCGCTCAGCGTCGCCGGAGAGCGCCGATGAGCATGCGCGCGAAGGCCAGCTGACTCGACAGGTAGCCGTCGTAGCGCGGGAGCGTATCGTCGACGTCGGCGACGCGGTGCCGGTAGAAGATATGCATCGCCGGATCGGGGCGATCTGCCGGCCGCAGGTTCGACGTCGGCACGATGGTGAGATCCGGAAGGAACGGAATCACGGCTTGCTCGACGGCGGGCCGGGCACACTCCCGGCATTTGCCGCGCTGGACGTTGGGTGGCGGCCGCAACCGCTCGAAGTCGATCGGTGCATTCGCGGCAACATCGACGTCGTCTGCGGTGAAGACAGTCACGTCACCGAAGGGCGCCGCGTTGAAGCGCTGGCAGATCGTGCAGTGACACAGGCAGCGGAACAGCGGCTGGCCGCGGACTTCGAGGTTCACGGCGCCGCAGCCGCAGGAGGCGTTTCCATCCATGGTCGCAGACTCGCCG
>JBCCZC010000033.1:0-23481 GCA_039188505.1 Pseudomonadota bacterium
ATGACGCGGAGGGCATCGACCTCCTGCGAGACCACCATGGCGCCGATCCGTGCGGCGAGGGCGGACGCGGTCCGCCCGGCGACGAGGATCCCGGTGATCAGCGGTCCGAACTCGCGCGTCACACCCTTGGCGATCGCGAGGACAACCTGGGTCTCGGCGCCGAACTCCTTCAGCGTGTAGATCAGCTGGATCGCGAGGCTGACGCCCACCGTGAACGACAGCACCGCCGCGATCGGGATGGCCGCGACGCCGATCTCCCGCATCTGCGCCGCGACGGGCGCGAGCTTGACGGGCTGGCCGCGGCGGCGGCCGACGAACGCCCACACGAGGCTTTCGGCAACCAGCGCTCCCGCGTAGCCAAAGCCCACGAGCAGGTCGCGGACGGGCCTGAGCAGGACGCCGCCACGCGCCTCGCTCACGGTCTGGCCGCGTCCAGGGTGTCGTGGATCGGGAAGACCTGATCGAGGCGTGCGAGCTCCAGCACGGCCCGGACGGGATCACTGATCGCGAGCAGGCCGAACTGGCGCGCGTCGGCGCGGGCGGTCTGGTAGCCCTCGACCAGGGCGGCGATGCCGGAACTGTCGATATAGCTCACGTCTGCCATCTCGACGAGCACGGCAGGAGCGCCGCCGACCGCGTCGAGGATGGCCCGCCGCAGTTCGGACGACCAGGAGAGGTCGACCTCGCCGCCGACGGACACGATTTCGAAGCCGGCTTCCTGCCGGGTGCTGCAGAGTCTGTCCATCAATCGATCTTCCTGCTCATGAGGAGCACATTGCCGGCACCGTCATCCGGCCGCTCGAAGGCCCACTCGTCCATCACCGTGTCGATGAAGTTCAATCCCAGGCCGCCGGGGCGGCATTCGCGCAGGTCGCGCGGCTTCACGCACGCCGGATCGACCGGTTCCGCGTAGTCCCGGAGGCGGAAGTCGAGGCGGTCGTCGACGCGGACCAGCTGCAGGCGAATGGCCCCGCTCCGATCGCCGTGATACCCGTGGCGGATGATGTTGGCGCACGCCTCGTCGACGACCAGCACGAGCTTTCCGACGAGCTCGTCGCTGCAGCCCTGCTCGAGCGCGCGCAGCTTGACCAGCTTGCGCACGCGCTGAAGGTTGTTGGGGCACGAGTTGAAGGTCACGTCGACCAGCGCGCTGCTCTGGGCCCCGGCGCCGTTGCTGCTCACGGCGCCTCTCCGTCTCCACGCCGCCGCCGGCGCAGGCTGAGCCGATGCTTGCGGCCCAGTACGGTCATACAGGGACCCGAGAACGCGTAGGTATAGGCGATGCAGAGCAGCACGAGCGGCGGATCGATCGCCAGGAGCACGAAGAAGCCCAGCAGCGCGAGGATCCACAGGAACGGCACCTTGTCGCGGTTGGGCCAGCCTTTGAAGCTGACGTAGCGCACGTTGCTGACCATCAGCAGCGCAAGCGCGACGGTGATCGGCAGCATGACGAGATTGTACTCGGCGCCGGCAACGCCCTCGGCGGCCAGCACCCAGACGGGAGTGATCATCCCCGCCGCGGCGGCCGGCGAGGCGAGCCCCTGGAAATAGCGCTTGTCGCTGGACTCGGCCTGGGTGTTGAAGCGCGCCAGCCGCAGCGCCGCACAGGCGGCGAAGAGAAACGCGGCGAGCCAGCCGATCTTGCCCATGACCTCGCTGGTCTCGGCCAGCGACGAAAGCGACCAGAGGTACATCACAAGCGCCGGCGCGAGGCCGAAGGAGATGAGATCGGAAAGGCTGTCGTACTGCACGCCAAAATCCGACTGCGTGTTCGTGAGCCGCGCAACGCGGCCATCGAGCCCGTCGAGGAGCCCGGCGATGAACACGGCCTCGGCGGCCGCCACGAACCGGCCGTTCATGGCGGCGACGATGGCGTAGAAACCGGCGAACATCGCGCCCGTTGTGAACAGGTTCGGGAGCAGGTAGATACCCGGTCGCGGTTTCCGCACCAGTTCAGGCTGGTCCTCTTCGACTTCCAAGGAATTCTCTTGTGATGATCCAGAATCCCAGAGTTTAGCCCGAATATTGCATCGGTTTCGCGATCGCGGCCGATTTCATACCGTTGATCAGGGGGTTATGGCCGTTCGGGGGGCATTGGCCGGTTTTGCCCCGCCCCGTGCCCACCGCTGACTTGCGCGAATGTCGACCAGGGGCTACAAGTGGGGCACGAACCCGGCGTCGGAGGACGACGATGCGCACGATGACCGTATTGCTGTTGCTGCTGGTGACCACCGGTGCGACCGCGCAGACCAAGGTCTACCAGTGGACGGACGAGGACGGTGTCGTACATTTCTCCACCGAGCCCCCGCCCGATCCCGACCAGGCCGTCGAGGAGCGCATGGTCTCCGGGGCACCGAAGCCCGGTAGCGTTGCGATCCAGACCGAGGCCGAAGCCGAGGCTCAGGCCCAGGCCGACGCTTCGGCAAGGCCGGCGGGTGGTCTGATTCCCGGGGAACCGCAGGTCGATCCCGCCGAGGAGGCCCGCCAGCGCGCGGAGCGCTGCGATCTGGGCCAGCGCCTGGTGGCCCTGATCGAACCGGCCCAGCGGTTCCAGAAGATCAACGCCGACGGCTCGACCGAATGGCTGACCGGCGAGGCCCGCCTGGCCGAGCTCGAGAACGCTCGCCAGATGGTCAGCGAGAACTGTCAGTAGTCGCGGAACCCAAGCCCGCCGTGGTCCCGGACCGTGCGACGACGCGGACGTAGCTGGCCCACCCGGCTCTTTCTCCTCGCGCTGTTCGGTGCGGGAATAGCCGCAGCCGTCTGGTACTTCCGGCCCGACCTGCGCCCCGGCTGGGTGCCGGACGCACTGCCCACTTCGCCGGCCGCGACCGTGACGATGTACCGGTGGAAGGACGACGCGGGGCAGTGGGTGATCTCGGATACGCCGCCGACGGATGAGCGGCCGTACGAGGAGGTCACGCTGCGCACTGATACCAACACGCTGCCCGGAATGGACCAGTAGTCGAATACGCGCGAGAATGCGTGGCTTCCTTCGAACTTCCGGACTCCCCGACAATGCGTGCCTCCAGATTTCACCTGGCGACGGTCAAGGAAACGCCCGCCGAAGCCGAGATCGTCAGCCACCAGCTCATGCTCCGCGCGGGCATGATCCGCAAGCTCGGCTCGGGCATCTACACCTGGTCGCCACTCGGCTGGCGCGTGCTGCGCAAGGTCGAGGAGATCGTGCGGGAGGAGATGGACCGGGCCGGCTGCCTCGAGATGATCATGCCGTCGGTGCAGCCCGCCGAGCACTGGATCGAGACCGGGCGCTGGGAGGATTTCGGCAATCTCCTGCTCAAGATCAAGGACCGGGGCGGCCGCGACTTCTGCTACGGCCCGACGCACGAGGAGGTCATCACCGACTTCGCCCGGGCGGAGCTGCGCAGCTACAAACAGCTGCCGGTGTGCTTCTACCAGATCCAGACCAAGTTCCGCGACGAGATCCGCCCGCGCTTCGGCGTCATGCGGGCCCGCGAGTTCGTCATGAAGGACGCGTACTCCTTCCATCTCGACGACGCGTCCCTGGACGACACCTATCAGGTCATGCACGAGGCCTACTCACGCGCCTTCGAGCGCATGGGCCTGCGCTTCCGGGCCGTCCGGGCGGATTCCGGCGCCATCGGCGGTGACGCGTCGCACGAATTCCAGGTGCTCGCCGAGTCGGGCGAGGACGCCATCGCCTTCTGCCGCGACAGTGACTACGCCGCCAACGTGGAGATGGCCGAGGCGGTGGCGCCGGCAGGCGAGCGGCCGGCGCCGGGCGCCGACCTCGAGCGGGTCGAGACGCCGACACAGCGGACCATTGCCGAGGTGAGTGAGCACCTGGGCGTCGCTCCCGAGCGGTGCCTGAAGACGCTGGTCGCCGTCGGCGCGGAAGGCCAGCCGGTCGTCCTCGTGCTCCGCGGCGATCACGCACTGAACGAGATCAAGGCGGCCAAGCTGGACGCCCTCGGCGGCGCGTTCGAGCTGGCGGACGAGGCGACCGTCAAGGCCGTCGCGGGCTGCGAGCCCGGCTTCGTCGGCCCGGTCGGCATCGACGCGCCCATCATCGTCGACCGCAGCGCGGCCGCGCTGGCGGACTTTGTGTGCGGCGCTAACGCCGACGGTTTCCACCTGACGGGTGCCAACTGGGACCGCGACGCGACGATCGGCGAGGTTGCCGATCTCCGGAACGTGGCGGCCGGGGACCCGAGTCCCGACGGTGCTGGCAACCTGGAGATCGCGCGCGGCATCGAGGTCGGACATATTTTTAAGCTCGGCTCGAAGTACTCCGAGTCGATGGGCGCAACGGTCCTCGACGAGAGCGGGAAAGCCCGGACCATGACCATGGGTTGCTACGGCATCGGCGTGTCGCGGATCGTCGCCGCCGCTATCGAGCAGTATCACGATGATCGCGGCATCCAGTGGCCCGTCGCGCTGGCGCCCTTCGAGCTCGCGATCCTGCCGATGAACGCCCACAAGTCCGAGCGCGTACGCGAGACCGCCGAGCGCCTCTACGCCGCGCTGACGGACGCCGGCATCGAGGTGCTTTTCGACGACCGCGGGCTGCGCCCGGGCGCGATGTTCGCGGACATGGAGCTCATCGGCGTTCCCCACCGGATCGTCATCGGCGACCGGGGGCTCGACGAGGGCCGCATCGAATACCGCGACCGGCGGGCGGAGGACAACGAATGGATCGCGCTGGAGGACCTCGTCCCGACGCTCGTCGGGCGCATCCGGGCCTGACGGTCGGCGCCCTGCTGGGCGAGGCCGACGATCTCGAACCGGTCGACCGGCTCGCGCTGGCGGCGCACGCGTTCGGCCGGGACACCGCCTGGTTCTACGCCCACGGCGATGATCCGGTCGACCCCGCCGTGGCCCAGGACTTCCGCGCCCTCGCGAATCGCCGCCGAGCGGGAGCGCCGGTCGCCTATCTCGTGGGCTCGCGCGGGTTCTGGACCCTCGATCTCGCCGTGGACGAGGGCACGCTGATCCCGCGACCCGAAACGGAGCTCCTCGTCGAGCTGGTACTGGAGCACCTCCCGGTTCGATCCACGGCGACGATCCTCGACCTCGGGACCGGCAGCGGGGCGATCGCGCTTGCGCTCGCGACCGAACGTCCGAACGCTCGGATCACCGCGGTGGACGCGAGCGCGGCAGCGCTGGCATCGGCGAGGGGCAACGCCGACGCGCTTTCGATCGGCAGCGTCCGCTTCCTGCAGGGCAGCTGGCTCGCGCCGGTTGCCGGCGAGGCCTTCGACGTCATCGTGTCCAATCCGCCCTATCTCGCGGCCGACGATCCCCATCTCGAGCTCGGTGATCTACCCGCCGAACCGCGAGGGGCTCTGGTCGCGGGGCCGACCGGGCTCGAGGCCTACGAGCGCATTGTTCCAGCGGCGCGAGCACAGCTGCGGGATGGTGGTCTGCTGGCGCTCGAGCACGGCGCGGAGCAGCAGCCCCAGGTCCTGGCGCTCTGCCACGACAGCGGCTACGCCGACGTCGTCGGTCATGCCGACCTCGCGGGCCTTCCCCGCGCCGTAACCGCACGCCGCTAGCCGGATATCGCACGAGCGCGTCAGACGGACGCGATCAGGGTTTCGAGGAGTCGCCGCGACTGATCCACGTAGCCGCCGCCGAAGAGGTTGGCGTGGTTCAGAACGTGATAGAGCTGGTAGTACCGTTGCCGGCGCTCCGCGCCCGGTGGGCACGGGAGGCACTCTTCGTAGGCGGCGTAGAAGCGCGGCGAATAGCCCCCGAACAGAGCAGCCATGGCCAGATCACACTCGCGGTCCGCATGGTGGACCGCAGGATCGAAGACGACCGGCGTCCCGTCCTGGAGGGCGGCGGCGTTCCCGGCCCAGAGATCCCCATGCACCAGCGCCGCGTGCGGCCGATGTCCTGCGAACAGGCGATCGCGACGGTCCGCGAGGCGATTGGCCAGGTCGAGGATTTCGCCGCCAAGGCGGCGAGCCTGCGGGAGCAAGCGCGCGTCGCAGTAGAAATCGGACCAGTCCATCAACGGGGGATTCGACTGCGGCATCCGGCCGATCCAGTTGTTCGCCGACCAGCCGAAGCGGCCGCGATCGACCGCGTGCAGCGCGGCGAGCGCCCGGCCAAGCCGCTCGTCCTCGGCACCGCCGCGGCGGACCAGCGGCAGGTACTCGAGCAGCAGGTGGTCGGCGTCCCAGGCGATCGCCGCGGGAACCCGGAGCAACCCTTCCCCGCCCAGCGCCTCCAGCCCTTCCGCCTCTGCGGCGAAGAGGCCCGGCGGCCCGTTCGAGCCCAGGCGCTTGAGAAACCACTCGCCGTCGGGCGAGACGACGTGGAAGGCCTCGCAGACGTCGCCGCCGGAGACGGGGCGAAGTTCTGAGCCAGGCCCGACGCCCGAGTCGGCGAGAAACGCCTCGGTGCGGCTCACACGGCCCGGATGAAGAGGTCGACGAGCGCCTCGTGGGACCGCTCCATGGCGAGATCCACCGGCGACAGGCCGTTGATATCGCGCAGGCGCCGGCTCGCCCCGGCTTCGATGAGGGCCGCGGCCGCGTCGTGGAAGCCGTGGGCAGCCGCCGCGTGCAATGCCGACCAGCCCGAGACGTCCTGGCGATCGAGATCGGCCCCTTCGGCCACGAGGACCTCGAGCAGCCGCAGCACGCAGTCCTCGACGGCGCGGGACTCGTTGCGCGAACGCACGCCGAGGAGCAGCATCAGGGGTGTCTGCCCCTCGTCGTTCGTCGCATTCACATCGGCGCCCGCACGCAGCAGGAGCTTGACCGTCGCGACTCCTGCATCGCCCGCATCCGCCTGGGCGGTGTTCTGCACCGCAGCCATCAGTGCCGTGGTGTCCGTGTTGTCGCGGGTGTTCGGATCCGCCTCCGATCGCAGCAACGTCGATACGACCCGTGGCGACCAGCGCGCCGCGGCGAGCATCAACGGCGTGAGGCCCTGAGCCTGGGCCTGCTCGGGCTGGACACCCCGCTCACAGAGCAGCTTGACCACGCGACCGTGATCCGCGAGTACCGCCGCGCCCAGCGGCGTCGTGCCGTTCTCGGCAGCGATCGAGGCGTCCGCGCCCCCGCTCAGCAGCGCATCGACCACGGAAAGCTGCCCCGCGCCCGAGGCGCGCAGCAGGGCCGTACAGCCACGGTCGTCGCGATCATTGATGTCCAGACCCGCGCTCAGAAGTCGCTTGACGCGGCCGAGATTGCCCGCCTCCGCAGCGGCCCGGAAGTCTTCCGGCGACGCGGCTTCCGAGCGCTCGGCCGACGCTGCGCTTCCGCCCGGGGATCGCATCAGCATCCCGGCAATGGTCGGGTCCTTGCTCGCCATCGCGATGGCGAGCGGTGAATTTCCCTTGGCGTTCAGCAGGCGCGGGTTCGCGCCGCGACGCAACAGGGCCCGGGCAATTCCCGCACGCTCGCGGTACACGGCAACGGTCAGCGCCGTATTGCCTTCCCCATCGACGTGATCCACCGCGGCTCCCAGGTCCAGCAGTCGCTCGACGACACCCAGGGAGCGGTGGTCGGCAGCCGCATGCAGCGCGGTCCGACCCCCGCCATCGGCTGCGGCCAGGTCGGCGCCGCGATCGCAGAGCATCGCCAGCAGGTCCGGAAGCCGACCTTCGTCCGGGTCGTCCGGTCGGCCCGGTGGCAGGCGGTCGCAGATTCTGCGGATGATGGCGGGATCGTCGTCGCAACGTGCATTGTGCTCGAGCAGCACCTCCATCGCCTCGAGGGCGGGCGGCGCCAGCCGGGACGCGGCGGAGAGGAGCGAGTGGTCGGCATCATTGCGGGCGTTCGGCTCGAGGCCATTCTCGAGCAGCCATCGCGGTGCGATCCCCCGGCCCGCTCGAACGCTTTCGACGAAAGCGTCCACGAGCCACCAGTCATGCACCACGTTCTCGAGTTCAAGGACGACCTGCATCTGTTCGATGTCGTCCTGGAGTGCCGACGCCATGAGCGTCTCGTAGCCTGCCGAGTGGCGGTTGCGCTCGCCAGCGTCCTCGCCCCCCGCATCGAACATGGCGAACTGACGCGTCACCGCCTCGTCCGGGTGCACCGGCGCCGGCTCCGGCTCGGGCTCGGGGAGCGGCACGGCATCGGGATCGACATCGAGATCCGTGGCCGGGTCGAACTCGATGTCCACGACCGAATCGAGCATGTCACCGACGCTCTCGTCGGCTTCAGCCGCAGCGGTCGTAACCGGCGGCTCTGGCTCTGGCTCTGGCTCTGGCTCCGGCTCTGGCTCTGGCTCCGGCTCGGGCTCGGGCTCGGGCTCGGGCTCGGGCTCGGGCTCGGGCTCGGGCTCCGGCTCCGGCTCCGCTTCCTGCTCAGGCTCAGATCTCCGATCGGGTTCCGGCACCCCGGCGGCCGCAGCCGTCGCTTCGACCGGCTCCCGCGGCGTGGGCTCTGAGGGTGCCTCGGCGGGCGCTTCTTCGGGCGCGACATCGACCGCCTTCAGGATCACGGTAGCCGACTCGAGCTCGGTCCGACTGCGGTCGCCGAGCTGACGTTCCGCCCAATTCGTGTCGACCTCCGTTTCGAACAGCCGAAGGTCGATGACTCGCGGACCGTCCGCTTCCGGTCGTAGCACCGGAGACGGTTCGGCAGCAGGTTCCGCCGCAGCCTGTGTTCCCAGCGCCTGGGCCATCTCCCGGCGACCGGCCGCGGATGCAAGGTCGCCGGCACGCCGGCCTTCCCGGTTGCACACCTGCGGATCCGCGCCCATGGCCATGAGCAGGCGGACGGTATCGGCGTCCGCACGCTTCGATGACACCGCGACGAGCAGCGCCGTACGACCCGGCTTGTCGCGGTGCTCGGTCTCGGGCTTCCAGAGCACGAAGCGCTCCAGCACCCGATTCGCCCCCGCGCGAGCCGCTTCCATCAGCGCCGTGTTGCCGAAAGCGTCGTGGGCGTTGATGTTGGCCCCGCCGTCGAGGAGCGCATCCGCGACAAGGGCATTACCCTTCATCGCCGCGCCCATGAGCGCGGTTCGTCCCAGCTTGCCCAGTTCGTCGGGCGCGGCGCCGGCGCCCAGCAGCACCTGCACGCCGGTGGGGTCATCGCCCGCCGCCATCGCTGCAAGATGGAGCGGCGATACCCCGTCGGCCTGCACGGCCTGCGCGCCCGCCGCCAGCAGCGCCCGGGCGACAGCCCAGTTGGCGGCCTCGCAGGCCACAGACAACGGCGTCAGGCGCTCACGGTCGACCGCGTCCACGGCGGCGCCGCGCTCGGCGAGCATGGTTGCCACGTCATCGTGCCCGGTTGCCGCGGCGTGGTGGAGCGCCGTCCAGCCGCGGTCGTCCGCCCGATCGGCGTTCACCCCGCGCCCGATCAGCCAAGCGGCGACGTCCAGGCGGGATCCGGCCGGAGCGGAGACCGCTGCGACGAGCGGGGTGCGGCCATCGATGGCCGCGTCGAGGTCGATGCCGTCGTCGGCGAGATCGCGAAGCGCATCGATATTGCCCGCACCCGCTGCCGCCACGGCATCCAGGAGCTCGATTCCGGCGTCCTCCGGCTCGTCGTCTCCGGGTACCTCGTCTTCGATGGGGGCAACGGCAGCCTCGCCGAGCGCGGTGGCGACGGCGATCAGGATCGACCCGTGCGCCCAGGGCGCGAGCACCAGCACGAGGACCGCGAGCGTGAAGCGATATGCCGGCGCGGTGGAATCGACCCCAAGGAGCAGGAACCACACGGGCACCAGCAGCAGGACCGCAAAGCCCACCATGCGCGGTAGAGCGGCCATGAGCCCCTCGAGATCGGTTCCGCGGATGTCGATCCCCAGCTCCAGAGCATTGCGGAGTAGCGTCCCGCTACCGTCCCCGGTCTGCTCGGGGCGCAGCACGAAAGGCGTCCCGAACACCGGCCACACGGCGAGGAGCCCAACGACGTAGAGGGCCGAGGCCACGCCCAGGATGGTAAGGAAGACAGGCTGGGTCAGGCTGCCCTGGAGCCCTGCCGCCACGACGATGATCAGGCCCAGCAGCAGGCCCGGCCCGAGCAGCACGACGAGGTAACTCGGCAGCCGCCCGAGCATCTCCGCCGGCGGCCGCTGCGGCAGCGCGAGCGCGCTCGCCGCCCCCCAGGCATAGGCCGCCTGGGCGACCACGGCCAGGAGCAGGCCGGTCGGCCCGACCACGAACACAGCCGCTCCCCAGACGATGATTCCGGGCAGGAAAAAGAAGGAGCGGGTCAATAGGCGCAGGCCCGGACTGTCAAATTCCATTTGTTATTGAGATCAGGCTTCTTCCCCGGCATTCTAACCGAAATCTTCACCCGACAATCATGGCGTTAGCGCGCCTTCTCGATTCCCTTTCCAGCTTCCGACGCAACGCATGCGAGACCTGCAAGCCACGACCACCTGCCGCGCCCTCCGCTTCCCTTCCTGGGGCGGCCCCGAGGTGCTCCGCATCGAGACCGTCACGGCTCCGCTGCCGAGGCCGGGCGAGGTGCGGCTGCGGACTCTCGCCGCCGCGCTCAACCCGAAGGACGTCATGGTGCGCAAGGGGCGATTTCGCGCCGCATCAGGCCGACCGCCGATCGTCCCGGGCTTCGATATCTGTGGCGAGGTCGTTGCCCGGGGACCGGGCGTTCAGGAACCGGCGATCGGCGACCGGGTGTTCGCCATGCTACCGGGCATGCGCGGCGGGGCGATGAGCGAGCTGGTGACGCTCACTGCCGGCCGCACGGCCCGGGTGCCGGCCGGCCTCGACGACACGACGGCAGCGGCCACGCCGCTCGCCGCGCTGACGGCCCTGCAGGCCCTGCGCAACCTCGGCCGCGTCGAACATGGCCGCAGCGTCGTCATCAATGGGGCCTCGGGCGGCGTGGGCACCTTCGCCATCCAGATTGCGGCGCTTCTCGGCGCCCAGGTCACCACCCTCAGCAGCGACCGCAACCGCGAGCTCTGCCGTCAGCTCGGCGCGCACCAGGCGCTCGACTATGCCGATCGGGAGGCGCTCGGAGAGCTGGAGTTCGACGTGTTCTTCGACGTGTTCGGCAATCGCCGGATGCGGCAGATCCGCAAGTGGCTGGCCCCCGACGGCGTTTACATCACCACCGTTCCGTCCGCCCGGGCCGTCGTCTCTCACCTGGCAACCAGCGTCTCCCTGGGGCGGCGCTCACGCCTCGTGGTTGTCCGCCACGATGATCAGGACCTCGCCTGGATCGTCGCCCGCCTCGCCGAGCAGCGCCTGCATCCGGTCGTGGACCAGGTCTACCCCTGGACCGAAGCCCAGGCGGCCTACCGGCAGCTCGAGACCAAGCACGCCCGGGGCAAGATCGTCCTGAGCTTCACCGACGCGCCGGGCATCAGTCCGTGACGCGAACACCCTTCCAGAAGGCCACGCGCCCGCGAATCTCCGCCGCAGCCGGCTTGGGCTCGGCGTAGTACCAGGCCGCGGTGCCGTTCACCTGGTCGCCGACGATCACATCGTAGTAGTTCGCCGTCCCCTTCCAGCCGCAGACCGTCGTGTGGTCGCTGGCGCGGAAGTGCTCGCTACGCAGCGAATCCGCCGGAAAATAGTGGTTGCCGTCGACCACGACCGTATCGTCGCTCTCTGCAATGACGGTGCCGTTCCATTGCGCCTTCATGGCTGCTTCTCCTGCTGGTGTACTGCGAGCGTGCCCCGACACCCGTCGGGACCTCGTGAGGGACCCGATCTACCGCGAGAGCACTGGTAGAATTCCGCCATGGATACGAGAGAAGACGACGGGTCCACGTTCAGCCGCTGGGCGCTGCTCCGGGACCTCCTGAAGTTTCAGGGCAAGCTCCTGGTCGACGGTCTGCGCGACCTGGCGCTCAGCCCCCTGAGCATCATCGCGGTCGCCTGGGGCCTGCTGACGGAACGGCGGCGTCCCGATCGCCATTTCCGGGACCTCGTGGACTTCGGCGCGCGATCGGAACGCTGGATCAACCTGTTCGGTCAGCACGACCGGGAGGATGCGGAGCCGGGCATCGACGAGCTGTTCGGCCGCCTCGAGGCGCGCGTGCTCGAGCAGTATGAACGCGGCGGGATGACGGCCCAGGCGAAGGAGGCCATCGACCGCGCCTTCGACCGGCTTCAGGATCACATCGACCCGATCGACGAAACGCCTCAGTCCGAGGGTCGGTCCGCCGCCGACTGATCCGGCGCGGTGGCGACCATCGCGGCCAGCTGATCGCGCAGCTCGGCGACGACCTCGTCATGGTGCGTTCCGGTCCCGGGGCCCGCGAAGCCGGAGTGGATCGCCACTACCGTGTGCGACGCGTCGAGGAACAGCGTCGTCGGGTAGGCGAAGACCTGATCCACGAAGCCGAGGGCCTCGGCGGCGTCCACCTTGTCCGACGTTCCCGCGAGCAGGAGCGGGTAATCGATACCGTGGCGTTCGGCGTAGCGACGGACCATGTCACGATCGCGGCTTACGTCCCCCGTGTACTCGAAGGCCAGGCCGACGAAGCCGAGCCCCTGGGGCGCGAATTCGCGGTGCCAGTCAGCCATGAGCGGCGCTTCGTCGTTGCAGTTGGGGCACCAGGTACCGAAGAGATTCACCACCACCGGCCGGCCGGCAAAGGCCGGATCTTCCAGAGAAACCGCCGCCCCATCGACGTTCTCGAAGCGAAATGCGATGCGGCCGTCGTCGGTCGTTACGGCGACGTGATCCCATGAGTCCGGTAGCGCCGCCGCCTCGTTGCGCTGGGCGGTCCACGTCGCATGGTAGGTGTCGCGGGACCAGAAATCGCCGGTCAGTCCGCCGCTGGCGTCGACCGCCGCGGCGAACAGGAATGCGTGGGCGCCATCGAACGTGGAGAGGCGCAGGTGGCCGTTCTCGAAGCTGCCTTCGAGGAAGCGGTAGTCGCCGGTCGGCGTCAGAAATGTCCCGGCGACATGCGCGTCGGTCTGCACGAATTCGCCGACCGCCGGCTCCTCCTTGCCGTCGTCGTCGACGAAGGTCACCGCCCAGCGTCCCGAGATGTCCGCGGGAGCGTCGGCCACGGCGGCCTCCGTCGTCGGCAGGAAGCGTGCGGCGATGCCGCGGGTCGCGGTGAACGGCAGCTCCGAGTCGACCCCGCCGGCCGCGGTCTTGCGCCAGCGTCCCCGCAGGACGGACGCGTCGGTCGAGACCTCGGCCTCGATCTCGGCGTCGTACCAATCGTAGCGGAGCATGATGCCGTCGCCGACGCGCTCGACGGTGCTGAAGGGAACCCGCTCGGTACCGTTCATGACCGCAGCGCGGTAGTCGCCGGGTTCGCCCTCGATCAGGAGCTGGAAGGGCAGCTCGCCGCCGGGCGAACTCAGCACGGCCCGCCACTCGCCTGCCAGGGACGGCGCCGGCTCGGGCTCCGGCGAGGTCGCGGTCGGAGCGGCCGGCTCCGGCGCCTGTGAGCACGCCGCGAGGAACACCAGGGCTGCGAGCGCCGGACGTAGGGCGCGGGGGACGGAATTCGCGTTCGACATGAGCACCATCTATTCCGGAGAGGCCGCTACCCTACACGGTCGGCCGTGAAGTCGTCATCCGCAGCGCGCGAGGTACCAGAGTCCGCTCAGCACCTTGGGATCGACGAGGTCCCCAGCCTCGAAGCGGGCCTGGATCCAGTCACCCATGGCGGCAATCGGCACGAGATGGACGGTGATGTTCTCGCCTGCCGTACCGCCACCGGGGCCGATCCGCTCCGTCTTCGGGGCGATGAAGAAGTCGATGAGCTCGCTCGTCAGACCGGCGCTGCTGGGACCGCGGCCCACGTGAACCAGCTCGAGGGCGCGAAAACCCGTCTCCTCCTCCAGCTCGCGCCGGGCAGCGGTCGCGAGGCTTTCCTCCGTGGTGCCGGGCTCATCGCCCGCAAGCCCCGCCGGAAGCTCGAAGACGGCGGCCCGAACGGGCGGCCGGAACTGCTCGGTGAGGATCAGTTCCCGTGCCGGCGTGAGTGCTGCGATCGTCACGACGCCGGTGGCGTTGGTACGCTCACAGTATTCCCAGCGTTCCCGCTCCCGGAGCGCGAGAAAGCGGCCTTCATGCAGCGATCGGACCATGGAACTCTCCTGCTCCGTCCAGTCTAAGGGGGTGCGCCATCTGACCTGGGCAATTCGACAATGCAGGCAGGCTGATGGCGCGGCAGGCTAAAATACCGGGTTTTGTCGCCCGTGGTCGACGGATCCGGGCTGAAACCCAAGAACACCAGGAGTGAAACATGCGCATCCTGCTGATGCTGCTGGCCCTCGGCGGTGCTGCCGCAGGGCAAGCCCAGGAGGCCCCCGCCGCCGACGTCACCGTCGATCCCGCGGAGATGGCGGCCGCCATACGCTCGGAAACGCGGACCGACCTGCTGGTCGGCGCAGCCCTGGGCGCCTACCAGGCGAAGGACTACACGACGATGCAGCTCGTCCTCGAGCGGGTCGTCGAACTGCGCCCCTATCTCGCCGATCTGAAGTTCATGCTGGCGCGCGCCTACGCGCTGCAGGACCGCAAGACCGAGGCCTACAACACGCTGACCCAGCTCTCGCAGCAGGGTCTGAGCTTCGACATGGACGGGGACGCCGACTTCGAGAACCTCCGGGGTTTCCAGCTCTACGACTTCATCCAGGAGCAGTTCGCTCGCAACGCTGCGCCCTTCGGCGCGGCAACGACCGCGTTTCGCATCGAGGAAACGGACCTCCTGATCGAGTCCATCGCGCACGACCCGACCGGCGAGCGCTTTCTCGTCGGCAGCGTGACGACCGGGCAGATCCTGGCCATAGGCAAGAACGGCACCCTGACGCGTTTCATCCGGCCCGATCAGGAGAACGGCCTCCTCGGCGTCACCGCCCTGGCCGTAGACGACCAGCGGGGCCGGCTCTGGGTCACCAGCACCGGATCATTGCAGGCCAGACATACGGACGAATCCATGCGCGGCGCGTCGCGCCTGCATGCGTTCGAGCTGGCGACGGGAAAACACCTTCTGACCGTTGACGCGCCGGTGAAGCCGATCCTCTTTATCGATATCGCGGTCGCAGCGGATGGCCGCCTCTTTATCGCCGACGCGACCAAGCCGATCGTCTGGGCCGTCGAAGATGCGGCTACGGACGCACCGAAGCTCGAGCCCTTCTTCAGTGGCCGCGGCCTGACCGGCATCCGGGCGCTGACGCTGGATACGGCCGGCGGCCAGCTCTATCTCGCCGACTACGAGCTCGGACTGTTCGGCATCGACCTGCAGGCGCAGCAGCTCTATCCGATCCAGATGGGCGAAATGCTGAACCTGGCGGGCATCGACGACGTGGCCTGGTACGAGGACTCGCTCGTGCTGGTCCAGAATGGGGTCAAGCCCCGGCGCGTGCTGCGACTCCAGCTCGATCCCTCGCATCGGCGCGCGCTGCACGTGCAGGCCGTCGAGAGCGCTCACCCGTCGTTCCGGAATCCGGTCGCCGGCACCCTCGGCCCGGACGGCTTCTTCCTCATCGCGAACAGCCATCGCAACGAGTACGACCCGCGCACGGGAAGCCCCCGGCCGGGCATCCAGCTGACGCCCCACACGGTGCTGCGCATCGACCCGACGTTCTCCTGGGACCCCCAGGGGGCCCGGGCGCCGGCGGCGACGATCATCGAGGGCTAAGAGTCAGCCGGGCGGCCGGAGCCCCTGGCAGCGCGAACGGAGGACCCGACCGAAGGCGAGGTGGTCGAACAGCTCGTCCACCGCGTGGAGGTCCGGTCCGCGCCAACGCAGATCGGGGGCTGGGTCCGGCAGCGGCGCGTCGCTCGAGATACCGGTGAGGCGACGCGCCAGCAGCGCGTCCTCCCGGCCGTCCACCAGCTTGCGATGTAGCGACTTGGCGCCACGAAGCGACAGGAACGGCACCTCGTCCACCCGCTCGAGTAGCGTCTTGAGGTCACCGAAATGGGCGAGCAGGCGGGCAGCGCTCTTGCCGCCGACACCGGCGACCCCGGGAATGTTGTCCACCGCGTCCCCGGTCAGGGCCAGATAGTCGGCGATCTGATCCGGCCGAACGCCGAAGCGCTCCTCCACGGCAGCGGCGCCCAGGCGGCGCTGCCGTGCAAAATCCCAGAGCTCGTCGCCCTCGTCCACCAGAAGCTGGGCGAGATCCTTGTCACTGGAAACGACCGTGATCGCGTGCCCCGCCGCCCGCTGCCGTTCCGCGAGCGTGCCGATGAGGTCGTCCGCCTCGTATTGCGCGTCCGAGAAACAGTCCATACCCAGCGCCTCGGCCACGGCGCGGCAGTGATTGAACTGCCGCCGCAGGGACTCCGGCGCGGGTTCCCGGTTGGCCTTGTAGGCGGGATAGATGTCGTTGCGAAAGGACGACTCCAGCGCCTCGTCGAAGCAGACCGCGATGTGACTGGGCCGCCGCTCCAGCACCGTGGCGAGGAAGCCTGTGAATCCGTACACGGCGTGGACGGCCTGGCCGTCACGATCCGTGAACTGCTCCGGCACCGAGTGGAAGGCGCGAAAAACGTAGACGCTGGCGTCGACCAGCAGGGTGCGGCTCGGCTCCGTCACCGGGGCGTCGCGCGGCGGTTCTCGATCCGGGCCCGCAGCGGGCTGTTGCGGGGAAAGTGCGCCAGCAGGAAATCCATCTGGTCGGCGAGGATCCGCTTGCCCTGCAGGTAGACGTACTCCGCGTGAGTCGGCACGAAGGGAATCGCGAGCAGCTGCATGCCGGCCTGCTCGGGCGTGCGTCCCGCCTTGTGGTTGTTGCAGCGCTTGCAGGCGGTGACCACGTTGCTCCAGACGTCCGCGCCGCCCTGGCTGACGGGGGTGACGTGATCCCGGGAGAGGTCGCGGTTCATGAACAGCTCGCCGCAATACAGGCACACGTTCTCGTCGCGGCGGAAGAGCGCCCGGTTGGAAAGCGGCGGCGAGTAGTTGGGGTGGCGTCGCGACAGGTCGCCGTGCGCGCAGCGCGATGCCACGATGGCGTTGACCTCGACCCGGCTGCGCAGGCCTGTGCGCGCATTGACGCCGCCGCGGATCCGGTAGACCACGGAACCCAGGGCATAGGCAATCTGATCGAGGGAGATGAGCTTGACGGCCTGCTGGTAGTCGATCCATTCCAGCGGCATCCCAGAAACGTCTGTTCGCAGTACTTCCAGCTGCAGACTCGGCACGACCGTCCCATCGGGGTTTTCTGTAGATGAACAGATCGCCGGGTGGAAATCAACAGCGGGAAGCCGCCGCGTCCGCCGCACCCTCGAATGGGTCACCGTTTGACCGACCTTTGATCGTTCGATGCTAAGCTTGCGCGTTACTTTGCTTGCCAGATGATGCGCATCGATGTTCAGCCCGACCAGTGAACCCGTCACCTTCCAGCGTGATTGTGACGCCGTCATGATTCCGGCCGGCGACGAGGTGCAGTTGCCCACCGGCACGGTGGGTTATATCACCCAGTCGCTCGGTGGCAGCTTCACGGTCTTCGTCGAGGGGAACCTGTTCCGGATTGCCGGCGAGGACGCCGACGCGATCGGCAAGGAGCCGCTGCCGCGGCCGAAGCTGCCCGCCGATGCGACGGACGAGGACTTCGAGGCGCTGGTCTGGTCCCAGCTGGCGACCTGCTACGACCCCGAGATTCCGGTGAACATCGTCGACCTCGGTCTGATCTACGAGTGCGCGATCGCCGGCGACGCCGGCAGCGGCCGCGACGTTGCCGTGAGCATGACCCTGACGGCCCCGGGCTGCGGCATGGGCGACATCCTCGTCGAGGACGTACGCGCCAAGGTCGAGATGATTCCAACCGTGCGCGTCGTCGAGGTCGAACTGACCTTCGATCCGCCCTGGAACCAGGAGATGATGTCCGAGGCAGCGCGCCTCGAAGTCGGCCTGTTCTGACCCTTCCGCCACCGCAGCGGGCCGCCGCGCACGCGCCGAGGACTTCCATGCGTTCACTGATCCTGCCCGCGCTCCTGCTCGCCACGCCCCTCCACGCCCAGCTGCTGAGCCCCGAGGATCTCGAGCGCGCTGACGAGCTGCGAACGCTCGCACAGGAGAGCGCGCTGGCGTGGGAGCTTCTGGAGGACCTGACGGTGGAGGTCGGTCCGCGCATGGCGGGTTCGGCGGGTGATGCCCGCGGCGTTGCCTGGGGCGAGGCCCGATTCAAGGCGCTTGGCTTCGATCGGGTAGCGCTGGAGCCCGTCACCTTTCCCGCCTGGCGCCGCGGGGCCGAACGCGCGACGCTGGTCGGTCCTTACGGGCTCGACCTCGCCGTCACGGCGCTCGGCGGCAGCGTCGGCACGCCGGAGGCCGGCATCACGGCACCGCTCGTGCGCTTCGCCACGCTTGCGGACCTGGACGCCGCGCCGGACGGGTCGTTGGAGGGCCGGATCGCCTATATCGGCAATCGGATGGCGCGAGCGTCGGACGGCTCCGGCTACGGACCCGCGGTCCAGGCCCGTGCCCGGGGCGCGTCCATCGCGGCGCAGAAGGGTGCGAGCGCCCTGGTGATCCGCTCCATCGGCACGGACGACAACCGCACGCCCCACACGGGCGTCATGAGCTACATCCCCGGGTATGCCCGCATTCCGGCCGCGGCCATCTCGAATCCCGACGCCGACGTCATCGACGGCCTGTTCGATCGGGGCTCGATTCCGCGCCTCACGCTTGCCCTCGACGTCGGCCCCGCGGGCGAATACACCTCGCACAACGTCATCGGAGAAATCCGCGGGAGCGAGCGGCCCGAGGAGATCGTGCTGATCGGCTGCCACCTCGATTCCTGGGACCTCGGCATGGGCGTCCTCGATGACGGTGCCGGGTGCGCGGTGACGATGGCGGCGGCGAAGCTCATCCGCGAGCACGCGGGCGCGCCAAGCCGAACGATCCGGGTCGTGCTCTTCGCCAACGAAGAGCAGGGACTGTGGGGTGCCCGCGCCTATCGCGACGCCCATCTCGATGACCTCGATCACCACATCATCGGCGCAGAATCCGATTTCGGCGCAGGCCGGATCTATCGCTTCAGCACCCGCTTCGCTCCCGAGGCATTCGGTCTGGCTGACCAGTTTGCCCGCGCCCTCGCCCCGCTCGGCATCGTTCGCGGCGACAACAACGCCTTCGGCGGCGCCGACATCAGCCCGATGCGCGCTGCGGGCATGGCCGTGGCCACGCTCCACCAGGACGGCACGCACTACTTCGACTACCACCACACGTCGAACGACACGCTCGACAAGGTGGATCGGGAAAATCTGGCCCAGAACGTCGCCGCCTGGACCGTCTTTACCTGGCTTGCCGCCCAGGCCCCGGGCGACTTCGGCAAGGGCCTGGGCGAGGCCGCCGCGGCCAACTGAGTACCGCGGCGAGGGGGCCGGGTCAGTCCTTGAACCGGACCGGGACGTTGCGGCTGCGATCGACGGTCAGCGACAGCACGTCGGGACGCGAGTAGTGACCCGACAGGTCGAAGTTCTGACGCTCCCGGAGCACCGCCTCGGGGTCGATCTCGAAGCTGAAGACGCCCTCGCGGTGGGGCTGTGGTTCGAGTAGCCACGCCCCGTCGGGCCCGGCGGCGCAGCTACCGCCCTCCGCCAGCCAGCCCGAGAACCGCTCCCGCTCGGGGAAGTCGTCAGGCAGGTCGTCCGCGTGGAAGATCCCACAGCTCGAGAGCACGAAGCTGCGCGCCTCGCGGGCGATGAACTGGGTAGGCTGCGCCGAGTTGTGGGGACCTCCGGGCCACACCGCAACGTGGAGGTTCTCGCCCTGGGCGTAGAGCGCGGCCCGCGCCAGCGGCATCCAGTTCTCCCAGCAGTTGAGACCGCCGACCGTGATGCCCTGCCCCAGGGGGTGCGTCCGCAGTCCCGCGCCGTCACCGATGCCCCAGGAAAGCCGTTCCTCGAAGGTCGGCACAAGCTTCCGGTGGCGCCCGGCGAGGCGACCCTCCGGATCGATGTAGAAGAGCGTGCAGTAGAGCGTGTGGGCGCCGCGGTCCGGGGCCCGCTCGACGGCACCGAGGTAGATGGCGATTCCGGCCTCGCGCGCCAGAGCCTGTAGGGCGTCGAGATGGCCGGCCTCGGGCACGACGGCAGCGTCCAGATAGCGTGCGTGGAAGCGCTTCTGGAGATCACTGTCGAAGCGCGCACCGTCCGTTCGCTCGGTCCAGAACGGGTAGCCCGGCACGAGAGCCTCCCCGAAGCAGACGAGGCGCGCGCCGCCATCGGCCGCCTCACGGGCATGGAGCAGCACGCGCTCGAGCGTGGCTTCACGGTCGAGCAGGACCGGTCGGGTCTGGGCGATGGCAACGCGCAAGTCGGCTCCCCTCGGCCCGGACTCGGGCCTACGCTTTGGCAGTCAGCGTATCGTAGAGCTCCTGGAACTGGACCGCGACCTTGTGCTTCGGACTCAGGTGCACGAGCGGCTTCGCCGCCTGGTGCGACTCCTTCACGATCACCGAACTGGAGAGCATCGGCTCGAGCACAGGGTGGCCCTCGTCGATGAGCTCCTGCACCAGGCGCTGCGGCAGCCGAGACCGGGGCTGGAACTGGTTGACGACGATGCCCTCGACGCTCAGGTCGGGATTGTGGTCCTCGCGCACCTCCTCGACGTTCTCGAGCAACTGATACAACGCCCGGCGGGAGAAATCGTCACAATCGAAGGGGATCAGGCAGCGGTCGGCGCCGATCAGCGCGGAATACGTGAAGAAGTTCAGGGCCGGCGGCGTGTCGACCCAGATCTCGTCCACGTCTCCGAGCAGCGCGTCCAGCGCCTCTCGCAGCTTGTAGATCTTGTGGCGGGACTCGAGCTTCGTCTCGAGATCCGTCAGCTGCCGTGAGGCTGGCAGGATCCAGAGGTCCCGGAACGGCGTCTCCACGACGTAGTCCGCCGGATCGGGATTACCGCGGAACGCCAGGGTGTTCTCGAAGAACGCGCCGATGTTGGTCTCGTCCTGCGCCCAGTCCTCGCCGAGCAGATACTGGGTCGAATTCGACTGGGGATCGAGGTCGACGACGGCCACGGAGCGGCCGCGCGCCGCGCCGATGGCGGCGAGATTGCACACGATGGTGGACTTGCCGACCCCGCCCTTCTGGTTGAAGACCACGCGCTTCATGGCGTTCCTCGCTGCATCAATCCGTGCAGTCTAACCTTCGATCGCTAGGGCACACACTCTAGGCCGGGTATTGGGTCATTCGCCGGACTTACCGGTACCGCCGGCCGCAGGAGACGGCGAGGATCCGAAGCTCGCAAGCGCAGCTTCTGATCCAGCCGACGACAGCGGCCGGGGCCCGACCATGATGCGATTCCCCGGGCAGCGGTAGCAAGCACCGCGCCGGGGACGTCGGGCGGCCTGCGGCTCAGCCGCGAGACGCGGCGCGGTGTGGGGGCTCCTCAGGAAGTCTCCGGGTAGAGCGGCGGGAGCGCGGCGGGGGGCCGCGGTCGGGCTTCGGTCAGCGGTGCGAGCTCCAGCGCTCCACGGGCGGCCTCGCGCAGCCGCGCCGCGTCCCAGGAATGACCCTGACCGGGTGCATAGAGCGCGCGGTCGAGTTCGCCGATCGCGCGCGCCAGCTCGGGGTCGGTCACGCGTCGGCCCAGCGCGCCGAGGCTCGTCGGCGCGTGGGCGTCGGCTTCCCGGGCCAGGCCAAGGAGCGCGGCCGCCGCAAGACTCGCGTCACCCGCATCGCAGGCCTCCCGGAGGCGTCGACGGTGGTTGTCCGCCCGCGGTGACGGGGCGACCTCCCGACGCTTGGCAGGCGCCCGCCCGCGCGCGCGCCACCAGGCGACCAGGGTCATGAGCCACAGAGCCGCGAAGGTCCCGGCGGCAAGCTGCCACGCCACCGGCCGCGTCCCTTCGACGGTCCCCGACGCGGCGCCATCACCGAGCGGCGTGAGCTGCGGCGGCGCGGTAGCGGGCACCCCGGGGAGGACGACGACATCCCGGGCCGGGAGGATGGCGACTCGCGCTTCGTCCCGAGTTGTATCCCACCAGGGAATCCGGATCTCCGGCAGCGTCAGGGTCCCGGCTTCCGTCGGCACGATCGCGTAGCCCTGTTCGCGTTCGCCGAAGACCCACGTGCCGTCGGTCCGGCTCTGGCTCTGCGCCTGGTCGGGATAGATCTTCAGCGAACCCACTTCGGGCAGGGTCAGCTCCGGTAGCTGCACCGAGAGAAGACCCTTCGCCTGCATCTTGATGCGACGCGTTGCGGGTTCGCCGACCGTCAATTCCGTTCCGCCCTCGGGCCACGTCTCCTCGAGGGTGAATTCGGCGGCGGGGAGCCACAGTTCGCCGGAGAACCCGGCCGGCCGGCCGCGCACTTTCAGATCGATCGGCTCCGCGGCCACGGAAACGCGACGACCACGGTCGAAGATCGAGTTGAAGCCCGAGCGGCTGTCGGCGACGCGGCCGCGGAACGACGCCGGCGGAATTCGCATCGCGCCGCTGCGCTCCGGGAATACCGCGAAGCGTCGCTCGAGGACCCGATACCGGGTGCCGCCGATGGTGGAACTGTAGGTGACATCCTCGCCCAGACGCTCGACGACCGCCTCGTCGAGGGCGGGCTCGACCAGACGACCCTCGGTCAGCGCATCGACGTGGAAGAGCTTGAGCGTCAGCAGCACCTGGCCGTGGACATACGGCGCTTCGGTGTCGACGGCCATTTCCAGGAAAATCGGGTCGTCTTCCGTCTGCTGCCCCCGGGGCAGGACCTGCAACACCAGCGGCGTGGTCACGAGATCCCCCACCGGTAGCGGGGGGATCGCCACGTTGCCCGTTCCGCGCGGCTCGAGCTCGATGGACCATTGCGTGCGCACATCGCGCCGGTTGTTGACGATATTGAACTGGGTCGAGTTGGTCGTATCACCCAGGAAGAAGGACCGCTGCAGCGGCGAGAAATCCGGTTCCCGACCCCGGGCATCGCCGCGCAGCTCGACCGTCAGACGGACCGTCTCGCCGTCGAAGATCGTGTCCCGGTCGAGCGTTGCCGTCAGCTCCTGGGCCGCTGCCGTGCCCAGGGAAAGGACGGCGAGCATCATGGCCAGCCAGCGATTCACCAGTCTTCATCCTCTCTTGGTTGCGGCGATCCCCGCCGCTGATACTCCAGCAGGAACTTGCGGCGCAGCAGCCCACCGGGATCGTCGGGGATACGCCGTAGCCACTGCTCCAGCGCCTGCCGCTCCTCTTCCGACAGATCCTCCTCGATCGGCTCGGCCTGGGGCTCGCCCTCCTCTTCGGTGGGTTCCTGCTCGCCCTCGGCCTGCTGCTGCTCCTGCGACTCGCCTTCCGAGTCCTGCTGCTCCCCGTCCTGCTGCTGCTGATCCTGCTGCTGCTCGTCGGACTCGGATTCCTGTTCCTGCTCCTGTTGCTGCTGCTGTTCCTCGAGCAGTTTTTCGACCAGCTCGCGGTTGTAGATCGCGTCTTCCATGTCCGGCACGTCCGCGAGCGCCCGGTCGTAGGCGGCCAGCGCCTCCTCGTAGCGCTGCTGCTGGGCGAGCGCGTTGCCGAGGTTGTAGGCCCCGTCGGGGCCGCTCGCGCGCTCGAAGGCCTGCGCGGCCGCCTCGAAGTCGCCGTTACGATAGTGAGCGTTGCCGCGCAGAAGCGGATCCTCCGCGAGATTCGCGGCCGCG
>JBCCZC010000034.1:0-23463 GCA_039188505.1 Pseudomonadota bacterium
CGATAGGGTCGTTAGTGAGATCGAAGTTCCTGAAATTGGCGGTGACTGGAAGGTGGCCATGCGGCGACGGGCCAATTCTGCCCATAAGCAAGGGGTCTGAAGGTCATGTCTGTTTCCTCCGTGCGGGCCCGGTTGACTGCTCCAGTCGGCGCAAGGGTCAAGCGGCTTAGACTCGGCAGCCTTGTTCTCGGAAGCGGAGCCAATGGCAGGCGTCCGTGCGGGCTCGTATCGCTGTTATGCCCGGCGAGCCGGGCGAGGGCGCTGGCGACTCAGCGATCTGCGTTCTCGAACCTCGAGCAAACGCCCTGCATGAGCGTCTCGAACTCATCGGTGTAGGGTGTCTTGTTTTCCGTTTGCCACCACTCTCGAAAACCGGGGTTGTCCATCCAGTGGCCGAGATTGTCGTCCACGAGCTTCCGCAGCACGTCATCCTCGGCGCCGCCGTGCATGCGCGAGAAGATGTTCTGATACGCCCACATCAGTTCATGCAGCATTTCATTGGCCTGAGCCCTCTCATCCGGCTGCAGTTCGCTGTAGCTGTCCTTTGCGCGGCGCCAGACGGATGCACGTTGAGGGTCGCCACTGACGTGCAACCTGAGCGCTGAGAAGTCCGCCCCAGCGGTGTCGTAGGCTTGCAGTCGCAGCGCGCGAAGCTGCTCCTCCACCTGCCGATTGCTCTGGCGAATCTGGGCTGCCAGGTAGATCAGGGAAATCACGACCGCTGCGGCACTGACCGTCTCTGCAATGGTGCCTATTGCTTCCCAGTTCATCGCTCGAGCGAGGCCTCGCCGCCTAGGGTTGCCGAAGGGCGTTCGCTCCGGGGGCGAGCGTTCGCGATCTGGAGTATAGCCGCCGGCTGCCTGTCGGACCGGAAGTCGCGGGCGTTGGCCCCATCGCTGCGTCGTTCCCGCTCGCCCCTACTCGTCGATTCGGTATAGCTGCGGTAGTACGAATTCTCCTGCAACCACGGCGGCCTCCGGCTCATAGAGGCGGATTTGCAGCATGAAGTTGTCGTCCGGCGCCGGCAGCCAGTTGGCACGCGCTTTCGGATCCTCGGGCATCTCGTGGGACAGCGTGATGGTCAGCGTGCCGTCGGGATTCCGCACGAGTCCCTCGGTGGTCGTGCCAATCTTGTGGCGATTGATCTCGTTGTCGACCATGAAGCGATCGACGGCGTCATACATGGTCATCGACCAGAAGCCCCCGACCGCCTCGCGAACCGGCATGTCGGCGGGCATCGTGATCTCGTAGCGATGCTTGCCGTTCAGCGGACGCCCGTCCTGATCGACGTAGCGCTTCGGGTACATCGCGCGTACCGGCGAGTTCAGGCCGACGGAGTTCATGTTCACGGCTGCCCGCTGGAGGAAGTCGTTACCGTAGCGTCCGGCCTCGTACTCCCAGTTCCAGCCGTTGACCGGCGTATCGCTGTACTTCGCGGCGTCGAAGACGATATGGAAGGCGTCCGGGAACGCGGCGTTCAGAGCCGACCTGCGGATCGGGTTCAGGTCGGCCACGCCCCCGGTGCCGACACCGATGAATTCGAATTGTTCGGTCAGGACTTCGTCGGACGCGAGAGGATTGTCCCGCAGCACCTCGTCCGGCCGCTCGAACCACGCTACGCCCTCGGGAAAGACGACTTCGGGCGCGCCCTCCGCGACGACTGGCTCCGGTTGAACCCCGCCGTTCGGATACGCATCGAGTGGCATCAGGCGAAACTGTTTCTGGATCTCCCGGGCGGCTGCCTGGTCAGCGTTGTTCGCGACGCCGAGGCGCCCGGCGAGCCAGATGTAACGCGTCGGGGAGTAGTAGACGGGCAAGTCGTCGGGGATTTTGCCGGTGAACCCGGTCTTCGCGAGCACGAAATACCCGCCCGCGGTGCCCACGGTGGCGTTGCACAGATCGACCACGGATTCCGTGTACATGTCGAGGATCTGCTGCATCCAGTACCGGTCTTCGATCGGCGGCACGTATAGCACCTGCGGCTGTTCCTCGAGATCCGCCCAGCCCTGGAGATAGAGCGTGTCGTTGTTAGGCGTTGCGTAGGAGCGGTCCCGGGAGTCCCACAGGCGGGTGATGGGGCCGAGCTCGTTGATGGGTGCCTGGCCGTTGTTGCGCGGTGCGTCGACCGATGTCTGCAGCTCCCGTGCGACGTCCATCATGACCGGCGCCCAACCATAGATGGCCGCCTGGACGGCGATCGTGTACGCGTGGTCGTACTCGGCGCGCTCCCGTTCTGTCAGCTCGGCCCGTTGGCTCGCCTCGACACCACCAGTGGCGCCGATGATGACGGCAGCCATGGCCCCTGCGATCAAGTTCTGGATGGCTTTCACTGAATGCCCTCCCTTTCGTCGGTGAATCAAAATCGTCTGTTGCTACTCAACGGTGACGGATTTCGCCAGATTTCTCGGCTGGTCGACATCGGTGCCCTTGATGACCGCAACGTGGTAGGCCAGCAGCTGGAGCGGGATCGTCATCACGATGGGGGCGATGAAGTCGTTCGAATGGGGAACCTTGATGACGTGCCCATCGTCGTGCTCGAAGTCGATGGCTGAATCCGCGTCGGCGATCACAAAGAGCTCGCCGCCGCGAGCGCGGACTTCCGCAATGTTCGACTTCAGCTTCTCCAGCAGCTGGTCTCCGGGCGCAACCGCGATGACCGGCATGTCGGCGTCGACGAGGGCCAGCGGGCCGTGCTTGAGTTCGCCCGCGGGGTAGGCCTCCGCGTGGATGTAGCTGATCTCCTTGAGCTTCAGGGCCCCTTCGAGCGCGATGGGGTACTGGACGCCGCGGCCCAGGAAGAGGGCGTGGTGCTTGGGCCCGAAGACCTGGGCGAGCTCCCGCAGGGGTGCGTCGAGATGCAGGGCGCGTTCCAGCGCCTGCGGCAACGCGCGAAGCGCTTCGGTGTGGGCGATGATGTCGTCCGCATCCGCCTTGCCGAGGCGGCCGAGCTCGAGCGCGACGAGCGCGAGAGCCGCTAGCTGGGTGACGAACGCCTTGGTCGAGGCGACGCCGATCTCCGGGCCCGCGCGGGTCATCAAGGATGCGTCGGACTCGCGGACCAGGCTCGACTCGGGCTTGTTGCAGACTGCGAGCGCGCCGCGATAGCCGAGTTCCTTCGCCATGCGCAGGGCGGCCAGCGTGTCGGCCGTCTCACCCGACTGGGACACGGTGAGGAAAAGCGTCTCGTCGGGCACCACGACGTCCCGGTAGCGGTATTCGCTCGCAATCTCGACGTTGCACGGAATGCCCGCGAGGGATTCGATCCAGTAGCGCGCCACGAGGCCCGCGTGCCAGCTCGTGCCGCAGGCAACGATGTGCACGGCACGCGACCCGGCCAGTAGCGCGTCGACCGCCTGGCCGAGCACCGGGCGGCCCGGGTGACCCGTAATCCGGCCCTCGAGCGTTTCGGCGACCACGCCGGGCTGCTCGAAGATCTCCTTGAGCATGTAGTGGGAGTAGGGGCCGAGCTCGACGCTCTCCGCGCTCAGGTTCGAATCGTGGATCGGTCGCTCAAGGGTGTTGCCGTCGAGGTCGTACACGGCGAGCTCGCCCTGGCGGACGTCGACGACGTCCCCTTCCTCCAGATAGATGAAGCGGTTGGTCACCGGGATCAGCGCATGGGCGTCGGAGGCGATGAAGTTCTCGCCGAAGCCGAGGCCCGCCACCAGGGGGCTCCCCAGGCGGGCGCCCACGACGCGCTGCGGATCCTCGGCATCGATTGCGGCAATGGCGTAGGCGCCTTCCAGCCGCTGGATCACCGCCGTGACGGCGGCGCGGAGATCGTCACCCGCGACGCAGCGCTGGTGGATGAGGTGGGCGATCACCTCGGTGTCGGTTTCGGTATCGAAGCTGTAGCCCGCGGCACCGAGCTCAGTGCGCAGCGCCTCGTGGTTCTCGATGATGCCGTTATGAACCACCGCGATCCGGTTGTGCGACGCGATGGGATGCGCGTTGCCCGTGGTGGGAGCCCCGTGGGTTGCCCACCGCGTATGGGCGATCCCGCTCGTCGCGGCGAGCTGTGCCTTGTCCTGCAGAGCGCGCAGGCGGGATACCTTGCGGGCCGTACGAAGCCGCTCGAGTTTGCCGTCCACGGGGATGCAGAGCCCGGCGGAATCGTAGCCGCGATACTCGAGGGCCTGCAGGCCCGCGATGAGGATCGACAGGACATCGCGACCGGCGACCGCGCCGACGATTCCGCACATGGACTCAGGACTCCTGCTTCGTCGGCCGCTTCCAGCCGGGGATGGTCATCTGGCGGCGCCGGGTCACGGTCAGCTCGTTGTCGGGCGCATCCTTCGTGACGGTCGTGCCGGCGCCGATGGTCGCGCCGGGACCGACCGTCACGGGCGCTACAAGCTGGGAATCCGAGCCGATGAAGGCGCCGTCCCCGATCACGGTCGTGTGCTTGTTGGCCCCGTCGTAGTTACAGGTGATGGTCCCGGCGCCGATGTTGACGTCCGCGCCCACCTCGGCGTCACCGACATAGCTCAGGTGGTTTGCCTTGCTGCCTTGGCCGAGGCGCGCGTTCTTGGTCTCGACGAAATTGCCGATTCGCGTGCCCTCGGCAAGCTCGGTGCCGGGCCGCAGGCGCGCGAACGGACCGATGTCGCAGGCGCCCGTGGTGCGCATACCTTCGAGGACACAGTGGGCGTTGACCGTCGTGCCGGGTGCGAGGTCGCAATCGATGAGGTGGCAGCCGGGGCCGATATGGACGTCGGCGCCCAGCCGGTTGTAGCCCTCGAAGACGGCGTTGACGTCGATGAAGACGCCAGGTTCGACCGAGACGTCGCCGCGAATGTCGATGCGAGCGGGATCGGCCAGCGTGGCGCCGGCGTCGCACAGGCCATGGGCCAGCCGCCGCTGAAACATCCGTTCGAGCGTCGCGAGCTGCCAACGATCGTTGGCGCCCAGGAGCTCGTTCGGGTCCTCGGCTAGGAGCGCCTGCACCGGCACGCCGTACTGGCGAGCCAGCGAGACGACATCCGTCAGGTAGTACTCGCCCTGGACGTTGCCCTGGTCGAGCTTGTCGAGCCAGAGGGCCAGTCGCTCCCGCGGCGCTGCCATGAGGCCGCTGTTGACCTCATCGATGAGCAGCGTCGCCGCATCGGCATCCCGGTGCTCCACGATGGCCTGCACGCTGCCGTCGTGGGCCCGGACGATCCGACCGTAGCCCGCGGGATCAGGCACGCGCGCCGTGAGGATCGCAACCTCGTTGCCCGCAAGATCGCAGAGCATCGATAGGGTTTCGGTTTCCAGCAGCGGCATGTCGCCGAGCAGGACGAGGACCTGGGCGCCGTCGGGAATCGTCGGCAGGGCCATCATGACCGCGTGCCCGGTCCCGAGCTGCTGCTCCTGCGGGACCCAGTGCAGATCCGGCACATCGGCGTAGCGAGCCTTCACCGTTTCGGCCTGATGCCCCACCACCACGTGAATGGCCTCCGGTCGCAGCGCCTTGGCGCGGTCCAGCACGCGATCGAGCAGCGTGCCGCCAGCGAGCGGCGCCAGCACCTTCGGAAGCGGCGACTTCATGCGCTTGCCCTGGCCTGCGGCGAGGATCACGACATGCAGCGTTTGGCTCATGCGGTTCGAATTCCTGGAGGCGAATGCGCGCATTATGCCAGCCCGACGCGTCCCGTGAACGGCGCGCCACACCGCGCCACCGAATTGCCTCAGATGGCCGCGGCGATGCGCGGGAGGGCCCAGAGCAGGCCCAGCATGGCGCCACAGTAGAGGACGAGCAGTGTGTACACGGGCGCCCATCGCTGGCGGCCGCGAAGAAGCAGCTCCGGCGGCGCCGGTTCCTGGCGTCGGAATAGGAGGAGGGCGACGCCCCCGGCGACGACGAGACCGATGGCGTTCCACCACATCCAGAAGAGCTCGGGAACCGCGAGCCAGAGGAACACGTTGGTGCCGACGCCGGCGAGCACGCCGATGAAAACGCCGCGGCCGCTGGCGTGCGGGCTCAGGACGCCGACCAGGAACGCGGCAAGCACGGGGCCGTAGAAGGCTGAACCAATTCGATTGATGGTCTCGAGCACGGTTCCCTGCAGCGACTCCACGGCGAAGGCGAAAGCGATCGCAAAGAGCCCCCAGGCAAGGGTGGTCAGCCGGCTCAAACGCAGCGCGTGGCCGCGCTCGAGCGGACGGTTGCGCTCGATGAAGTCGCGCATGGTCGTGGCGGACAGGGCATTGAATGCCGAGTCGAGGCTCGACATGGCCGCCGACAGGAGTGCTGCCACGAGAAGTCCCCGAATGCCGATCGGCAGATGCGTGAGGATGTAGGTCGGCACCATGGCGTCCGGACGTCCGGCGGGTATGGCCGCCGCGAGCGCTGGCGTGGTGGCGACGACCGCACCGATGGCCAGGCCCATGAGCGCGTAGGCGAGGGTCAGCGGGAGCCGCGCGAATCCGTTTAGCGCCAGGGACCGGCGCGTGTGGTCCGGGCCCCGGGAGGCCAGTTCCCGCTGGACCTGGCTCTGGTCCGTGCCGTAGTACGCCATGTACAGGAACAGCCCGCCGATGAAGAAGCCCCAGAAGGGCATCGGTTCATCGCCGTAGCCAAGGCCCGGCCGCAGCGCGACGAGGCGGTCCGGATCGGTTGCGGCAACGACGGCTCCAACACCGCCGACCTCGCCGATGGCCACGGCGATCGCGAAGACCAGGCCCAGGCCGAGAATGGCCATCTGGATGACGTCCGACCAGACGACTGCCCGGATGCCGCCGAGCAGATCGTAGAGCAGCGTGAACAACCCCATCGCGACGATCATGAGCCAGAGCGGAGCGTCCAGGAGGACCATCAGCACCAGCGCGCTGGCGTAGAGCGCGACGCCGGTCGCCAGGCCACGCGAAAGAAGAAAAACCCCAGCGCACAGCACCCGCACCGAAGAGCCAAAGCGGCGCTCCAGGTACTCGTAGACCGTGATCAGCTCGAGTCCACGCAGGAAGGGCAGCAGGAACAGGGACACGCCGACCATTGCCAGGGGCACCGCCAGCTCGTACTGGAGCCAGACCAGGCCGCCGTTCGGCGCCAGCGCGACGAAGGCCGGCACAGAGATGAAGCTGATCGCCGAGGTCTGCGTCGCCATCGTCGAGAGACCCGTGGCCCACCAGGGCAGGCTGCGGCCGGCCACGTAGTAGTCCTCCTCGCTTTCCTGGCGGCGACCCAGCCACGCGCTCAGCGCCATCATGGCGGCGGCGTAGGCGGCAATTAGGATCCAGTCGAGGGCGTGCACGAACGGTCAGGCTCCGAGGCGTCCCATGGGCACGCGCCGCAGCGCCCGCTGCAGCGTCGTCGGGTGGCTGGGGTCGCGCTGATCGCGGGCGGCCGTAGGGCTCGCGATCGGGAGCGAAACGCTCGCGCTGCCGCCGGCGCCGTGATCGTGGTCGTCGTCGTGGTTGTAACGGTCGGGCGCGCCCATGCGGCGAGGTTAGCCCCTGGCGCCGCGGGGGTCACGCGGTGGCCCGTCGACCGACCGGATTCTCGCCGGTCGGGCGCGCTGCAAATCAACTGCGACCCTTTCGACCGCAGACGCATCTCCTGTAGTGCAAACCGGCATAACGCCAATCACAGGGAGAGCAGAAATGAATCGAATCATCGCAGCGGCCCTCGGCCTGACCTTCGTCGGCGTCGTCGGCGCCATAGATATCGAGCGCGAGGAGCGCATCGAGCTCAAGATCGCAGCCGACGGCGCGGCTCCCGAAGTCATCGTTCTGGACGACTTCGAGAACTTCCCGATCGGTGCAACCGAGACGGTGCGCACCGAGGCCGGCACCGAGGCTCTGGTAACCCGCCTCGAAGATAGGGTGCTACTCGAGCTCAACGGTGAGCAGTTCGAGATCGCCATGCCCGATCCGGAGCGGCTGCACGGCAATGTGTTCCTTCACGACGATGCCGACGTCATCATCGAAGAGCTGGGCGAGGGCGCGCATGTTGTCGAGAAGCACGTCATCATCCGCTCCGACGCCGAGTTTCATGACGACGTCGACGGCGAGACCATCGTCATCGATCTCGGCGAGGACGGTGAGTGGGTCTCTGCAGACGAGGGTCTGCGCCACCGCGTGATCGTGCGTTCGAACGAATCCCTCGAGGCGCACGGCGACCACGAGGCCAAGGTCTTCGTCGTGAAGCGCAAGTCCGACGAGACGCGATAAACCGGTACTTCGGCCGCCGCGGTTTTGCGCCGCGGCGGTCTCGCTCACGACTCGATTCCCTCCGATCATCGCCCTTCGCTTAACTCCGGCTTAACCCGCTGTCCCGTAACGTGGTGCGGATGCAGGACCGGGGAATGCGAACGTCGCCGCCGCAGCGGCTGACGGTGGCCATCTGCGCCGCCGTGCTGCTACACGTGCTCGTGCTGTTCCTCTATCGGGATTGGCGGCCGGCGGCCCCGGAGGTTCTCGACGAGACCGCTGTAGAAATCACGCTGACGACGGCTCCGCCGCGGCCACCCGAGCGCCCCGTGCGCGTCGAGTCCAGCCCACCGCCACCCCCGGCCCCGGTCGTCATCGAGGCCCGGCCCCGCGTGTCCGAACCGCCGCCGACGGTCGTCACCGTCGATCCCGCCCCGGAAACCGAGCCGCCGGCCGCCGAGGTATCCGCCGAGACCGAGCGGGTGCGCGCCATCATCCGCTCGCTCGATCGCTTCAACCTTGCGGACCCGTCGGCGGACGTGCCGGCACCGGATTCTCCGCCGCCGCGTTTTCTCGGCGGTGAACCGACCGGGCCCACCGTCGCCATGGTGCTCGATCACGACGAGATCGCGTTGCCCTTCGAGGACTCGGAGATGGAGGTGCGGATGTACTCCGGGGGCGTCCGAGGCGACCTCGAGCGCCTCGGCGATGCGGTGACAAAGACCTGGGAGTTCAAGACGCCGGGCGGCATGCGGATCCGCTGCGCGTGGATCCTCGTGATCTACACCTGTAGCTGGTAGGCGCCGGCCTGCGCGCCCAGGGGGCGGTTCCCTACGCGCCGGTGCGGCCTTTCCGGGTCGCCATCCGGGCGCCTATCGCGGCAGCATGATCCCAGCGGAGCGCACCTTGCGGCCGCAGGCAGAAGTCAGGGAGGACGTCATGCCGCACACCAAGGAGATTCCGATCATCGAGCTTTCATCCACGGCGAAGGCGCCCCCGCTGACGCCGGCCGAGCGGCGCTGGCTGAGCGATTTCCGCGCCTCGCTCCCACCGCGGGAAGACCCACCGCCGGCCACCGGCCGACCGCCCCATTGGGGCTGGGTCATCGGCTTCTGGTTCTGCACGGGGGCGACCGCGGTGCTGGCGAGTCTTCAGTGAACCGGGAAGGTGTAGGATCGGTGCACGTCATCGCGGATTCAGTGACAGATGCTCATAATTCTAGGCCTCGCTCTGCTGCTGTACGGCAGTACCGCCGCCGGCGAGGAGGCACCGTTCGTCATCGTCCTCGGGATCGGTCAGGACGGCGGCCTGCCGCAGCTCGGCCGCGAGGACGATCCCGCCTGGCGGGGCGGGCGACTGCCGCGCACGGCGACATCGCTGGCCCTCGTCCGCCCGGGGACCGGCCAGCGCTGGCTCTTCGAGGCCACGCCCGACATCCGCCAGCAGATGCGCCGTCTCTCCCAGTGGGTGCCGCGGGACGGCACCCGCGGGAGCTACCTCGACGGGATCTTTCTGACCCACGCCCATATCGGGCACTACGCAGGGCTCATGCTGCTCGGCCACGAGTCCATGGGCGCGCGGGATATTCCGGTCTATGCGATGCCTCGGATGCGCGACTATCTGACCACCAACGGCCCCTGGACCCAGCTCGTGGACTACGGCAACATCGCGCTGCGGCCGCTCGAGGCGGATCGACCGACGGCGCTTGGGGAGGAACTCCGGGTCACACCGTTTCTCGTGCCGCACCGGGACGAATTCAGCGAGACCGTGGGGTACCGCATCGACGGACCCAACCGATCCCTGGTGTTCATTCCCGACATCGACAGCTGGGAGGAATTCGATGCGCAGGGGACCGCCATCGAGGCACTGGTCCAGGAAGTCGACTATGCCCTGCTGGATGCGACATTTTTCGACAACAACGAGATCCCCGGCCGGGACATGTCCGGCTTTCCGCATCCGCGCATCCGGGACACGATGGACCGGCTGAGCGGCCTCGCGGAAGCGGTGCGGAACCGGGTGATGTTCATCCATCTCAATCACACCAATCCTGCGCTCGACGCGGAGTCCGAGGCCCGGAGCGAGATTATCCGGCGGGGCTTCAGTGTTGCCGAGCCCGGTCAGCGCCTGTCACTTTGACGCGCGAGGAGTCGGTCCTGGCAGGGGCGGCATGAGTTCGGGCGCGAGCGGCTTGCGGCGGGAACGCTCGTCGGGACCATAGTTGCGCGCCAGGTAGGTGACGATGGCAGTCTCGACCTGGGGACGGAGCGGCCAGAGTCCATGTTCGGCCTGCATCCAGCGAATGAGCTCGCGCCAGCGATTCGCCGATCCGCGGTTCTGGATGATCAGCTGTGGCGAGTGGCAGGCGACGCAATGGTTGCGAACGTCGGTCACGCCGTCGTCTTCGGCCAGACCGTCGCCGTCGAGGCCGCAGACCGTGGCCGGGACGACGAGTGCCAGGAGCGCGAGCGCGCTAGATCGCACGGATCGCGACCCGATGGCATGCGTTGTTGAGATAGCCCCGCGGGTTCCATCCCGGCACCACCATCGGCTGGGCTCGACCGTCGCCATCGGTGGCCCGCGCCCAGACCTCGTAGTAGCCCTCGGTGGGCAGGGTGACCTCTGCGGCGTATTGCTGCCAAGCATGACGGTTCACCGGCGGCTCCAGGATCGCAGGATGCCAGCGCTGGCCGAAATCGATGGAAACGTCGACCCGGGCAACGGCGCTGGCGCCACACCAGGCGTGCCCGCGGACCGGTAGCGGAACGGCGCGCTTGTAGAGGGTCCCCGATTGCGGTCGGGTCACCAGTGATTTCACGGGCATGGCCTCGATGATGCAGAGCGCATCGTCTTCCACGACCTCGCCCGGCGAGATCGGCTTGCACGGTACCCGGTACGACTGGCCGCCCATCTTGGCGCCATCGTGGACCCGATCGCGGACGCTGATGCGTTGGACCCATTTCCCGCTCGTGGAGCCCGGGGCGCCGCCGAAGACGAGTCGTAGCGGGTATCCATGCTCCAGCGGCAGCGGATGGCCGTTCATGCCGAAGGCGAGCATGGATTCGGGCTCGAGAGCACGCGCGATCGGGACCCCACGGGAGATCGCATCACGGCGCGGATCGCCGCTGAGGTGACGGTCGGCGGCGTGAAAGCCGATATAGACCGCGTTCTCACGCACGCCGCAGGCCTGCAGCACGTCGCGTAGCCGGATGCCGTCCCAGGCCGGACAGCCGACGGCGCCGATCGTCCACTGGTTGCCGGTCGCCGGCGGCTGGAACTCGTGCCGGCCATTGCCGCCGCATTCCAGGACCAGCTGCTGGCTGACCGGTTCGAACTGATCCCGGAGTTCGGTAAGCGAGAACGTCCGGGACTCACGGACGGCCTCACCGTCGATCGCCAGCCTCCAGCCGGCGGCGTCCGGCTTTAGCGGTGGCGTGCCGTTGTTGCGCACGAATAGCCGCTCGGCCGGCGTGACCCGGTCGTCGAGAAGATGCGCGGGCGTTTCCACGCTCAGTGGGCGGTCATTGAGCGTCACCAGGCCGCGATCCTTTTCCGTCGGATACGGACCCGTCGACGCCTTCGCCAGAGCCACGGGCAGCATGCCGGCGGGCAGGAATTCGCCAAAGACGATGGGTGCTCCGATGAGTGCCGCGAGCCGTTTCAGGAAGGCGCGTCTGGAAGCGTGCTCAGCCATGGCGGGATCATCGCCGATCGGGGCGCGCGTGTCAGTCGGGGCCAGCCGTCAGCAGGGCGAGCAGCCGCTTGTCGAGGGTCGGACCGGTCGCCGCTGCGATTCCCCCAAGCCGTCGGAGGGCCTGGGCGGTATCGCTGCCCTCGAGACCGTCTCCGCCGTCGCCGTCCTCACCGCTCCGCGCGATCTCGATCGCCGTTCGCAGCGCCACGCCGATCTTGATCGCGCAGGTGGCGTTGGCGCCGTCGCAGAGCGTGCCCGCATGGGCATCGACCATGGTCGTCATGACGCGATCCACGCCCGCCACACCGCGGCCCTCGAGCCAGGCAATGCCGCAGCCGACGGCGGTCGCGGAGGCCGAAACGCCGCCGCAGAGGGGCCCCACGCGTCCGATTCGCGCCTTGATGGCTAGGTTGGCGAGATGGGCGAGGGCAAGCCCCCGGAGGCGCCGGTCGCGGGAATGCTTCGCGCCCGCGGTGGCCGTCCAGTACCCGAGGCTCACGGTCAGGCCGGAGTTGCCGCTGCCGCCGGCGGTTGCCACGGCCATGGACCGGCCCTTCATGCGCCGATTGACGATCGCCGTGACGAGCCGGACAGGGCAGTTTCGCTGCTCCTCAAGGAGATCTTCGGCGAGCTGCAGATTGTGCCGCAGCGCGGCGTCAACCACGGTCAGACCCTCGTGGCGCAGGCTCTCCGCGGCCGCGACGATCGCTGCGGCATCGCCAAGCCGCTCGATGACCGCCCCGTCGTCCGGCGCGACAGCAACGCTCGGGCCGGGCGTCGACTGCGGGCTGTCATCGACGCTGATCGCAACGACGCGGTCATGGCGTTCGGCGACCGTGGCGGTCGCAGTCCGACGACCTGCCATGACGCTCACTTCGATCCTCAACCCGCGCTCGGCGAGCGGTTCGGCCGTGGCGGCATCCGCAGCGACCAGCGCACGAGCCTGCTCACGGTGAGCAGCGCTGGCGGCGCCGAGGACGTCCAGCGTCGCCGGCGCTCCGGTGGCGCAGGCGCCGAGCGCCGCAGCGGCCGCCGGGCCCCGCAACTTCGTTCCCGGTAGGCCCACGGCCAGCGCGTTCTTGTGTGTGCCGACATCGGCCTGGGCGATGACCCGCTCCGGCGGCGTTCCGAGGGCGTGGGCCGCCGCCCGGGCGCAAAGCGCGATGGCCGCGGGCTCCGTGCAGCCGGTTGCGAGCCCGATCTCCCGACGCAGCAGATCGGCCGTCCAGCGGGGGGGTGTGGCCTGTCCCGGTTCCATTGCACCATGATGGTGCTGCGGGCTCCCGACGCCGTGATTTCGATCAAGGAACGAGCGGACGGATTTCGCCGTGCCGACGTGTAGACTTGAGCCCCTGTCTCGGGGAATCGGAGTTCATGGCCTACGTCGCCGTGCTGCTCGGTATCGCGCTCCTGATCTGGAGCGCCGACAAGTTCGTGACCGGTGCGTCGGCGGCGGCGCGGCAATTCGGCATGCCGGCCTTGCTGATCGGCATGCTCGTCGTGGGCTTCGGGACCTCGGCCCCGGAGATCGTCGTCTCGCTCTTCGCCGCGCTCGACGGCAACCCCGGTCTGGCGCTCGGCAACGCCTACGGGTCGAACATCGTCAACATCTCGCTCATTCTGGGGATCACGGCGCTGATCACGCCGGTCGCAGTGACGTCGAAGGTGCTGCGGAAGGAGCTGCCGATCCTGACTGCGGTCACGGCCCTGGCAGGCTGGCAGCTGACGGACGGGGAGCTGAGCCGGAGCGACGCGCTGGTGCTGCTGATCGGTTTCGTGCTTCTCGCGATCTGGCAGATCCGGAACGGCCTGGCCGAGGACGTCGATGACGCTCTCGCTGATGACATGCGCATCGAGATCACGCGCAAGCTCGTTCCGCTGCGCGTCGCGCTGACGTCCCTCGCGATCGGTTTCGTGGTGCTCGTGATCAGCTCGCGGATGCTGGTCTGGGGCGCCGTGGAGATCGCGCTCGCTCTCGGGCTGAGCGATCTGGTCGTGGGCCTGACGATCGTCGCGATCGGAACGTCCCTGCCCGAGCTGGCCTCGTCGATCGTGGCTGCGCGGAAAGGCGAGCACGACCTGGCGCTCGGCAATGTCATCGGCTCGAACCTGTTCAATACCCTGCTGGTCGTCGGCATCGCCGGCGCGATCTCACCAACGCGGATCCCCGACGTGATGCTGGGTCGGGACTGGCTGGTGATGGCGGGGCTGACGGTCGCCATGACCATCTTCGGCATCGGGCTGCGCCGGGATCGTCCCCAGGGCCGAATCAACCGCATCGAGGGTGGCCTGTTTGTCGCCTGCTTTGTCGGCTACACCACCTGGCTGCTGCTCACGATCCGCTGAATCGGCTTACGGGGTGACGGCGTCGAGAGCCCCGCGGAGTTCGGCGGCCCAGAACGGAGCGCGGCGGGTCGCTCGCTGCCAGTGCTTGCTGAGGCCCGCCACGCGCTCCTCGTCCTGCATTGCGAGGCCAAGGTGCCAGCGAATCCGCCCTTCGGTGTCGACCACGAACACGCCCGGTGTGCCGCGCACTCCGTATTCGCTGGCGATCGCTTCGCCCTCTTCAACGAGGCGGAATTCGAAACCGTACTCTTCCAGGTAGCCGGCCGGGTCGCCGTCGTCCTCCTCGAACACGCTGATCGACAGCACGTCCACGCCCCCGTACTCGTCCACGATGCTCTGCAGGTGGGGCATGAACTGCTTGCAGTAGGGGCACCATGTGGCCCAGAAGAACAGCACGACGGGTCGATCACGCTGGCCACCGACGGCAATGGCCTGGCCGTCAACATCGATCGCTTCGAAGGCCGGGGCGTCGACCGGATCGAAGGCCAGCGCCGGCGTTGCCGAGAGCAGAGCGAAGCAGAGGAGGGCGAGTCGGGCCATGGGTGCGATTCCTGGTGCGATGATGCAAGTTGACCGCCGCCGAGTGCCTTTGCTTTCGCACCGAGTCGACGCGGTCTTTGCGCGCGTGTGCGAAAATCCCGCGGAATACAGCCGCGACGGTCCCGCGCCTGATGCGCGCCACGATCGCATCGCCAAGGAGAGTTTGGTCCCATGACTCTGCACGAGGTCACAGCGTTGCTCGACGCCGAAGGCATCGGTGCCCGCGGCGGCTGGCTCAAGATGGAATGCTGGCAGCCCACCGGGTCGTTCAAGATTCGCGGCATCGGACGCCTCTGCGAAACGGCTCGACGCGACGGTGCGAAGCGCCTGGTGTCCTCCTCGGGGGGGAACGCGGGCATGGCTGCGGCCTGGGCGGGGCGGCGCCTGGGCCTCGCGGTGACGGTGGTGGTGCCGACGACCACGCCGGCGCACGTCGTGGAGCGTTTGCAGAAGCTTGGCGCCGGAGTCCAGGTTGCCGGCAGCATCTGGGACGAGGCTGACGCGGTGGCCCGCGAGCTCGCGGGTGAAGCCGGGAGCTTCTACGTTTCGCCCTTCGATCATCCGGAGATCTGGGCGGGGCACGCGACGCTTATCGACGAGGTCGTCGCCCGGGGCGCGCAGCCCGACGGCGTCGTCGTCAGCGTCGGCGGCGGCGGGCTGCTCTGCGGGATCGTCGAAGGGATGCAGCGCGCGGGCTGGACCGAGGTCCCCGTCTACGCGGTGGAGACCCATGGTGCCGCCTCGATGGCTGCGGCTCTCGCTGCTGATGCGCCGGTCACGATCGACGCGATCACCACGCTCGCCACGACGCTCGGATCAAGGCGCGTGGCTGATCGCGCGGTGGCGCTGGCGCGCGAGCAGCCGGTCCGCTCGGTTCTGGTCAGCGATCACGAAGCCGTTACGGCCTGCGCGCGGTTCCTCGATACGCACCGGACCCTGGTCGAGCCGGCCTGCGGCGCGTCGCTCGCCGCGCTGGCGGCCGGCCGGATCCCGGCGGAGCGCCCCCTGATCGTCGTCTGCGGCGGCTCCGGCGTGACCCGGGCGCAGCTCGAGACGTGGGAAACGAGCTGCGCCACGGAGGCGGTGGCGTGACACTCACTCGCATGTCGCTCGGCAACCCGGTTGCGGTGGCCGTCGGCTGCATCCTGGTCGTCATCTTCGGGGTGCTCAGCCTGCTGCGCCTGCCGATCCAGATGGCGCCGGAGGTCCAGCGCCCGATCATCTCCATCAACACGGCGTGGCGCGCTTCGGCGCCGCAGGAGGTCGAGTCGGAGATCGTCGAGCCCCAGGAGGATGTGCTGCGTGGGCTGCCCGGCGTCCGGCGGATGACGGCCACGGCAGGGCAGGGGTCCGGGAGTATCGAGCTCGAATTCGACATCGACACGGACATGAGCCGCGCCCTGATCGAGGTGATGAATCGCCTCAACCAGGTACCCCGCTATCCCGTGGACGCCACCGAACCGGTCATCCGCGTGGGCGGCGGCGATTTCGGCAACTCCATCGCCTGGTTCGCAATCCGGCCGACGCAGGACAACCCGCGCCCGGCCGTGGAGTACCAGGATTTCGTCGACGAGCAGGTCCGGACGCGCCTAGAGCGGGTGCCGGGCGTTTCCCAGTCGAATATCTTCGGTGGACGACCCTACGAGGTACGCATCACCTTCGACCCCTACCGGGCTGCCAGCCTCGGTATCGACCTCACCGGTATCTCCGGCGAGCTGGGGTCGAATGCCGATGTCTCCGCCGGCTTCAGCGAGGTGGGGCGCCGCAAGTACACCCTGCGTTTCTCGGGCAAGTACGACGTGACCGACCTCAGCGAGCTGGTGCTCGAGTGGCGGGACAATCGCCCGGTCAAGCTCAAGGACATCGCGCGGGTCGAGCTGGCGCTGCGGGACCGGACGGGAATGCTCAGTCAGAACGGCGGCCCGTCGATCGCTGTGAACGTGGTTCCCGAGAGTGGCGTCAACGTGCTCGAGGTCATGGATGGACTGAAGGCCACAATGGCTGAACTTGAGCGCGATTACCTCACGCCCGCGGGACTCACCGTACGCCAGCAGTACGACGAGACGGTCTACATCAACGCATCGATCGACATGGTGCGTAACAACCTGCTGCTCGGCATGGCCCTGGCCATCGGGGTGCTCTGGTGGTTCCTGCGTCGGTTCCGGGCCACCGTGATGGTTGCCCTGGCGATTCCGCTTTGCCTGTGCGTCTCGTTCATCGTGCTCGATGCGCTGGGCCGGACGCTGAACATCATTTCCCTCGCGGGGCTCGCCTTCGCCACGGGCATGGTCCTCGACGCCGCCATCGTCGTGCTCGAGAACATCGTGCGCCAGCGGGAGGCGGGCCGGGACCCGAAGGACGCCTCGGATGTGGGCACGTCGCAGGTCTGGGGTGCGCTGATTGCATCGACGGTGACGACGGTTGCCATCTTCATGCCCGTGGTCTTTCTCAAGGATGAGGCTGGGCAGCTGTTCGGTGATCTGGCGGTGACCATCTCCGTGGCGGTGGTCGCATCGCTGGTGGTGGCTGTCACGGTGCTGCCGACCGCTGCCTACGTCTTCCTCAGATCGGCGCGGGACTCGGATCGTCACGGTCACTGGTGGCGGGCCGTCGCCGATCGGATCATGGTCGCGACCGCCACGCGCGAGCGCCGGCTGGGCTGGATCCTTGGGCTCACCTTAATCCCGTTCGGCCTCATGTGGGCGCTGCTGCCGCCTGCGGACTATCTTCCAGAGGGCAAGCGCAGCTTCGTGTTCGGCTTCCTGGTGACGCCCCCCGGTCTCGGTGTCGACGCGGCGGAGGCCGAGCTGACGCAGGTCATCGACCGGCGCTTCCAGCCCTACCTCGACGGGGACAAGGAGCCGCAGATCCGCAGCTATTTTCTCGGCTTCTTCGGCGGCGGGGCGTTCTTCGGCGCCCGCCCGGTCGAGGCGGTGGACGTTGAAGCGATGCTCGAGGTGATGAACAGCGAGATCATCGCCGGATTCCCCGATACCTTCGGGTTTGCGAACCGCCGTCCGGTCTTCGGTGGGCGGCGCGGCGGGCGCCAGATCGACGTCGACCTCCAGGGCGAGGACTTCGGTCAGCTCCTGGCCGCCGGCCAGGCCGGTTTCCAGGCCATCCAGCAGGCCATACCGCGGGCGGATATCCGTCCCCTGCCGGGACTCGAGCTCGCGGAACCGGAGCTGCGCATCGTCCCGAACGATCGTCGCATCGCCGCCGTGGGTTGGAACCGCACGCGGATGGCCACGGTCGTCCGGGCCCTCGGCGACGGCGCCTTCGTGGGTGAATACTTCGACGGCAACCGGCGCCTCGACGTGATCCTGCGCGCGGACGCCTGGACCACGCCTGAGGAGCTGGCGGCGATCCCGCTCGCAACGGCAAGTGGCCAGATCCAGACAATCGGCGAGCTCGCGGAGATCGAACGCACCGCCGGACCCAACCAGATCCGCCGCATCGACCGACGGCGCACGCTCACGCTCCAGGTGACGCCACCGCCGGATCTACCGCTCGAGGAGGCGATCCGGGCGATCGATGAGCTGGCGGCGCCAGCCATGCGCGCGGCGCTGCCGGCCAACGGCTCGATCACCTACCGGGGCACGGCGGAAGCCCTGAACGAAGCGCTGACCTCGATGAGCGGCAGCTTCGCCCTCGCGGTCGTCATTCTCTACCTGCTCATCAGCGCGCTGTTCCGCTCCTTCCGCGATAGCTTGGTGGTGGTCATGACGATCCCGATGGCGACGGTCGGTGGCATCATCGCGCTGCGCGTCATGGATCTGGCCGTCGGCCAGGCGATGGATCTACTCACCATGATCGGGTTCGTCATCCTGCTGGGGCTCGTGGTGAACAACGCCATCCTGCTCGTCTACCGGGCGCGTGACGGTGAGCGGGAAGGGCTCTCGCGCCGAGACGCCGTGGAGAGCGCCATCCGCCTGCGGCTGCGGCCGATCCTGATGAGCACGATGACCAGCGTCTTCGGCATGCTGCCGCTGATGCTCATGCCCGGTGCTGGCAGCGAGCTCTATCGCGGGCTGGCGTCGGTCATCGTCGGTGGCATGCTGGTGAGCACGCTGTTCACGCTGCTGCTGCTGCCAAGCCTGCTCCGAATGGGTGAGAATAGGCACTCTGCGGCGCTCGCCGTCGATGCCCCTGCCGGAGCGACCTGACCGATGCCCGTGCCGAGAATCGTCCCGATCCTGCTGCTCGTCGTGCCGATGCTGGCTTATGGCCAGCCTGGCGACGCGCCGGCTCCGGTCCGCGTGGCCGAGGCCCGGGAGATGATGATGACCACGACGATCCTCGTGCCGGGGACCGTGGTCAGTCGGAACGATGCTCGCATCGCAGCGGAGGTGGCCGGTCGCCTGACCATGGTTGCCGATGTCGGAACGGCCGTTGCGGCCGGTGACGTGGTGGCGCGGGTTGAGGACACACCGCTGCAGCTGCGCGTCGCGGAGCTCAAGGCCCAGGTCGCTCGCGAGCAGGCGCGCCTGCGTTTCCTGTCCCGGGAGGAGGAGCGTCTGGCATCGCTGGCGGAACGCAACGTGGCGGCGCGGAACCAGCTGGACGAGACCCGCTCCGACCGCGATGTGGCGGCGAACGAGCTGGCCGTCGCGCGGGCTCGGTTCGCGCAGCTCGAGGACCAGCTCCAGCGGACTGCGCTGCGGGCGCCGTGGGACGGCACCGTCGTCGAGCGCCTCAGCCGCCAAGGTGAGCACGTCACCGCTGGAACCGTCGTCGCACGCCTCGTGGCCCCCGCGCGACTGGAAGTGGTTACGCGAGGGCCGCTCGACGTCATCGGCTTCATCGCGCCCGGAGACGCGGTCCAGCTGCGAGCCGGCGCGACACCGCTGGTCGGCACCGTGCGGACCGTGGTCGCCGTGGGGGATGAGAATACCCATCTCTTCGAGGCGCGCATCGACCTCGAAGGCGCCGCCGCGCCGGTCGGTCAGCCTGCACGCGTCACCCTGCCGGCATCGAGCCCGCGAACCGTACTTGCGGTACCGCGCGATGCCCTGGTGCTGCGGCCCGAAGGAATCGCGGTCTTCGTCGTCGAAGCCGAAGGCACAGCACGCCGGGTGTCTGTCGAAACGGGCCTGGCCATGGGCGAGTTCATCGAAATCGTCGGTGACCTTGCCGCGGGGGATCGGGTGATCATTCGTGGCAACGAGCGGCTACGGCCTGGCCAGAAGGTCAGCATCCTCCGGTCCGGCGGCAGCGCGGCCGGCGGCTGACGATGAGCGTCTCCGTGCTGGCCCGGTGGTCACGGCGGTGGCTGCTGCTGGAACCTGGTGAGGCCCGGACCTTCGTGCTGGCCTTCGGGTACTTCTTCGCGCTGATCGGCAGCTACATGCTTTTGCGACCGGTGCGCGAGACGCTTGCCGTGCGGGCCGGCGAGACCGAATGGCTGTTCTCTTCGGTCTTCGTGATCATGCTGCTGATCCTGCCGCTCTTCGGCTGGTTGGTCTCGACCTTTCCCAAGCGGATCTTCCTGCCTGCGAGCTACGCCTTCTTCATCCTGAATCTGTGCGCCTTCGGCTACTGGCTGGAACATGACCCGGAGAGCCTCTGGGCCGGGCGGGTCTTCTTTGTCTGGCTGTCCGTCTACAACATGTTCGTGGTGTCGTTGTTCTGGTCGCTCATGGTCGACGTGTTCCGGCCCGATGCCGCGCGTCGGCTGTTCGGGCCCATCGCGGCTGGCGGCAGCCTCGGTGGGCTCGTCGGCCCACTCATCAGCATCCTGAATGTCGACAGCCTGGGAACCGGCGGACTGGTGCTCACGGCCGCCGCAATGCTGGTTGTCGCGCTCTGCTGTCAGCTGCTACTGCTTCGCTCGGTCGATCGCGACGCACGCGGAAAGGCGCCCATCGGCGGATCGATCTGGGCAGGCGCAAGATCTCTACTTCAGAACCGCTACCTCCTGGGGCTTGCCCTGGTCCTGGTCTTTATGCCGCTGGCGAATACGATGCTGTACTTCATCCAGCGAGACATGGTCGGTGCCGCCTTCGCAACCGACGCTGCGCGCCTCAAGTGGTTCGGGCTGGTCGACTTCGGAACGCAGGCGCTTGCCCTGATTCTCCAGTTCTTCGTGACGAGCCGCCTGCTGCGGCGAATCGGCCCGTCCTGGACTCTGGTGATCATGCCGGTGCTCACGGTTGTCGGTTTCGCAGCCCTCGCCGCCGCGCCGGGGATCGTGGTGCTCGGGGTGTTCCAGGCGCTGCGGCGCGGGGGCGAATATGGCCTCATGAAGCCAGCTCGCGAGCTGCTCTACACGCCGGTGTCGCAGGAAGCAAAGTACAAGACGAAGAATTTCATCGATACAGCCGTATACCGCGGGGGTGACATGGGCTCGGGGTGGCTTTATCGTGCGCTGAGCGACGGCTTCGCCGTCGGCCTCGTTGGCATCGCATCACTCGGGGCGCTGGCTGCTGCCGTTTGGACCGGGGTGGCCTGGCGTGCGGGTCGCAGCTTCGAGGTCCTGACCAAAGAACGAGAACAAACGACACCATGATGCGCGCACTCTGCCTCTTCGGGCTGATGCTTCTGGCGTCCTCCGCGTGGTCCCAGGAACCGCCGCCCTGGTACGTGGGCGCCCACCTGGGCGTCGCGTCCGTCGATGACGATGCGGGGCGCGCTGACGACGCGACTGCCCTGCGCTTCAACCTCGGTCGGCAGCTCGATTCCTCCCTGACGCTCGAGTTCGAGGCGGGTCTGGGCGAGGTGAGCTTCGACGAAGGGCCGGACCTCGACCAGACCCATGCGGCCATCAACGTGGTTCTCGTCAATCGCAGCGCGCGCTGGAATCCCTATTTCCTGGTCGGTGTGGGTGCCTTCGACCACGACGGCGCGGACTTCAACGATACGGGGGCCATGGCTCAGGCAGCTCTCGGGGGAATGTGGGACCTCAACGGTTTTGGCATGATGCTGAAAGCGGATCTTCGCTACCGCTACAGCGACCTCGACCGCGATGTCATCGACCGTGGGCAGGCTCTGTTCACGATCGGCATCGAACTGCCCTTCGGAAGCCGATGAGCGACGCGGACGACAAGAGTCAGGAAGTCGAGGCGCCGGCAGATCCCTCCCGGCCGGAGTTCGTGGTCGGTATCGGTGCGTCCGCCGGAGGGCTCGAGAGCCTGCAGCGCTTCTTTGACCACCTGGGCGACCAGCAGGGCGCGGCGTTCGTCGTCGTGCAGCATCTCTCCCCCGATTTCGTGTCCCTCATGGACGAGCTGCTTGCCAGACACACCGAGCTGCCCGTCATCAAGGTCACGGATCGGCTCGAGGTCGAGCGTGATCACGTCTATCTGATTCCGCCCGGAAAGGACATGACCATTCGCGATGGTCACCTTTGGCTGACCGATCGCGACCCGCGCGACAAGCTCTCGCTGCCCATCGATAGCTTCCTACGCTCGCTGGCGGCCGACGCCGGCACGACCGCCGTGGCCGTGATCCTCTCCGGCACCGGTTCCGATGGTTCCCGCGGGGCCGTTTCCGTGGCCGACCGCGGCGGTCTGGTGCTCGCGGAGTCCGAAGCCACGGCGAAGTTCCACGGCATGCCGCTGGCGGCGATCGACACGGGCTGCGTGGATCGGGTGCTCGATGCTGATCAGATGGGCGAGGCACTCACGCGCTATTTCGAGCTTCCGCGAGTCGCCAGCAAGGCGCTCGAGCCCGATGGCGCCGCAACGAACGAGCTCGAGGCGCTCCTCGGGCTCCTGCGTGATCAGAGCGGGATTGATTTCACCGCCTACAAGCCCGCAACCGTGGCGCGTCGCGTCAATCGGCGGCTGCTGCTGCACCACCACACGGACCTCGCGAAGTATGTCGAGCAGGTGCGGGAGGATCCAGCGGAGCTCGAGGCTCTGTACCGGGATCTGCTGATCGGCGTCACCCGGTTCTTCCGCGATCCCGACGCCTACAAGCGCGTCCGCGGGCTTCTCGAGAAGGCCGTGGAGACCCTCGACAAGCACGATCACCTGCGCATCTGGTCCGCGGGCTGCGCTTCCGGCGAGGAGATCTACTCGCTGGTGATGCTGGCGAACGAGGCCTTTCGCGAGCGTGACATCGTGCCGCGGATCAAGGCCTTCGCGACGGATGTGCACGAAGGGGCGCTGCGCGCGGCGAGCATCGGGCGGTTTCCGATTCAGGCAATGGAGTCGATCCCTGAGGAGTTCCGCGACCGCTATTTCGAAGCCAACGGTGATTTCTGCCAGGCGAACGCCGATCTGCGATCCCAGATCGTTTTCGCGCGCCACGACATGCTGCGCGACGCGCCGTTCACCCGCATCGACCTGATCACCTGCCGCAACCTTCTGATCTACTTCGATCGCGATGCGCAGCGGAAGGCGCTGACGCTCTGCCACTTCGGGCTGAAGCCGAACGGCACTCTCTTCCTCGGGCCGAGCGAGGCGCCGACAGGTCTCGAGGATGAGTTCGACGTCATCGACAGTCGCTGGAAGCTCTTCCGCAAGCGACGGGATGTCCGGCTTCTCCCAACACCAGACTTCGTGCCGTTTACGCCGGCCCGGCCCGGGGCGCTCCGGACAGACCGTGATGTCGACGTGGCTTCCCAGGCCCGGCGTGCCCTCATGGATCGGTTCGGGCCTCCAGCGCTCCTGGTGTCCCACGAATCAAGGCTGATCCATGCCTTCGGCGGCGCAGCCGAGTTCCTGCACCACCGGGATGGCGAGGTTTCCCTCGACGTGCTCGAGCTGCTCGGTGACGACCTGCGCTTTGCGGTATCCGCGACACTGCAGCGC
>JBCCZC010000035.1:0-23132 GCA_039188505.1 Pseudomonadota bacterium
CATGGGTGTCCGGGAGCAGATCATCTTCCCGGAGATCGATTACGACCAGGTCGACGAGCTGCGCGGGATGGACATTGCCATCTCCACGACGGCCAAGACCGATGAAGAAGGTCGGGCGCTGCTGGCAGCGTTCGAATTCCCGTTCCGGACCTGAGGAGAACAGCATGGCCAAGGTATCGATGCTCGAGCGGGAAAAACGTCGCGCCCGCCTTGTCGAGAAGAACTACGAGAAGCGCGAAGCGCTGAAAGCGATCATCAAGAACCCGAAGAGCACGGACGAGGAAGTCGATGAGGCGGTGCTGAAGCTCCAGAAGCTGCCCCGCGATTCGAGCCCCTCGCGCCAGCGCAACCGTTGCCGCCTGACCGGCCGGCCGCGCGGCTACTTCCGCAAGTTCGGCCTGTCCCGGAACAAGCTCCGGGAAGCCACGATGCGGGGTGACGTACCGGGCCTGAAGAAGGGCAGCTGGTAAGCCGCTGCAGAAACCGAGTCCTCGCCGCACGTAACGGCGAGGGCGTGAGAAACGACGAAGGTTATAGCCATGAGCATGAATGACCCGATTGCGGACATGCTGACCCGCATCCGCAACGCCCAGCTGGTGAACAAGCCGGTCGTGGCAATGCCCACGAGCAAGCAGAAGGTGGCCATCGCCGCCGTTCTGAAGGACGAGGGCTACATCAACGACTTCGCGACGCACGAGAACGGCGGCAAGCCGCAGCTCGAGATCACGCTGAAGTATGTCGACGGCCAGCCCGTCATCAGCCGCCTCGAGCGCGTCAGCCGTCCCGGCCTGCGCCGCTACCGTGGCAAGGACGACCTGCCGCGCGTGATGGGCGGTCTGGGCATCGCCATCGTGTCGACGTCGCGCGGCGTCATGACCGACCTCCAGGCCCGTAACGAGGGTCATGGCGGCGAAATCCTGTGCGTCGTCGCCTGATCGGAGAGCGGATCAATGTCTCGTATCGCAAAGCAACCGATCACGCTGCCGAAGGGCGCTGAGCTGTCCGTCGCTGACGGCGTGGTCAAGATCAAGGGCCCGAAGGGGTCTCTAGAGATGGCGCTTCACCCGTCGGTGTCGCTGTCGCAGGAAGGCGACGACTACAAGGTCGTCGCGGCCAACGATTCGGCAGTCGCCATGGCGGGCACGATGCGCTCGCTGATCGGCAACATGCTGGTTGGTGTCACCGAAGGATTCGAGAAGAAGCTGGAGCTCCAGGGCGTCGGCTACCGGGCGCAGATGCAGGGCACGACCCTGAACCTGACCCTCGGTTTCTCGCATCCGGTGAACTACACGCCCCCGGAAGGGGTCACTATCGAAACGCCGAGTCAGACGGAAATCGTCGTGCGCGGGTCCGACAAGCAGAAGGTCGGACAGGTCGCAGCGGTCATCCGCGGATACCGGAAGCCGGAGCCTTACAAGGGCAAGGGTGTTCGGTACGCTGGCGAACGGATCGTGATGAAAGAGGCCAAGAAGGCCTGATCTCATCGCTCAAGTTGAAGGTGTGACATGGAAAAGAAGATCTCACGACAGCGCCGTGCCCGTAAGGCCCGTGCGCGTATCGCTACGCTCGGGGTGCCGCGTCTCTCGGTGCACCGCTCCGGCAAGCATCTGTATGCCCAGGTGATCGAGCCCAAGACGGGTAACGTGATCGCCGCCGCCTCGACGCTGCAGGCGTCGGTGCGTGACGGGCTGAAGAACTGCGGCAACATCGAAGCCGCGAAGAAGGTCGGCGCCGTGATCGGCGAGCGGGCCGTCGCCGCTGGTCTGAGCAAGGTCGCTTTCGACCGCTCCGGCTTCCGCTTCCATGGCCGCGTCAAGGCGCTGGCCGATGCCGCCCGCGAAGCCGGGCTGCAGTTCTAAGCGTCCCGTCAGGTAACAGGAACAGACAGATGGCGAATCACGATAGAAATCAGAACGACGACGGGATGATCGAAAAGCTGGTCACCGTCAATCGAGTGGCCAAGGTCGTCAAGGGCGGCCGCCAGTTCGGCTTCACGGCCCTGAGCGTCGTGGGCGACGGCAACGGCAAGGTCGGCTTCGGCTATGGCAAAGCCCGGGAAGTCCCGGTTGCCATCCAGAAGTCGATGGAGCGCGCCCGCCGCGACATGAAGACGGTCAATCTCCACGGCGGCACGATCTGGTATCCGGTCAAGTCGCGCCACGGCGCGTCGGTCGTGTACATGCAGCCCGCCTCGCCCGGTACCGGCGTCATTGCTGGCGGCGCCATGCGGGCCGTGCTGGAAGCGGTTGGGGTCCAGGACGTACTGGCCAAGGTGCTCGGTTCGCGCAACCCGATCAACGTGGTGCGCGCCACGATCCGTGGCCTGACCGAAGTCCAGTCCCCCGAGTCGGTTGCGCGCAAGCGCGGCAAGGCTGTCGAAGAGGTGCTGGCGAATCATGGCTGAGCAGAAGCAACTGAAGGTGACGCTCGTCAAGAGCTTCCATGGGCGCCTGAAGAACCATCAGGCGTGCGTTCGGGGCCTCGGCATCCGACGGATGCACCAGACGGTGACCGTTGCCGACACCCCCGAGAACCGCGGCATGATCCGACGTATCGACTATATGGTCGACGTCGAAGAAGCCTGAGGGAGGGAGACCATCATGCGACTCAATAATCTCAAGCCCGCCGCGGGCAGCAAGACCGATCGCAAGCGCGTCGGTCGCGGCATCGGTTCAGGCGTCGGCAAGACCGGCGGTCGTGGCCACAAAGGTCAGAAATCGCGTTCCGGCGGCAAGGTCCAGATCGGCTTCGAAGGCGGTCAGATGCCGCTGCAGCGGCGCCTGCCGAAGGTCGGGTTCAACTCGCCGCTCGCCGGGCAGACCGAAGAAGTTCGTCTGTATCAGCTCAACACCATCGACGCCGAGGTCATCGATCTCGAGGCGCTGAAGGCATCGGGTGTGGTCAGCCGTCGGGCCAAGAAGGCCAAGGTGATCAACACCGGTGAGCTGAAGAAGGCCGTGACCCTGAAGGGTCTCGCCGTCACCAAGGGCGCAGCCGCAGCGGTCGAGAAGGCCGGCGGCAAGGTGGAGTAACCCGTGGCAAAAGCCCCCGCCAAGCCGCAGGGCGGCGCCGGAAACGCCGCCGCGGGCATGCCCCGCGAACTCGTCCAGCGCGTCATGTTCGTCATCGGCGCGCTGGTCGTCTTCCGTCTCGGCACCTTCATTCCGGTGCCGGGCATCAACCCACAGGCTCTCGTGAGCCTGATGGAGCAGAGCCGCGGCACCATCGTGGACATGTTCAACATGTTCTCCGGCGGTGCCCTCGGTCGCTTCTCGCTCTTCGCGCTGGGCGTGATGCCGTACATCTCGGCGTCCATCATCATCCAGCTCATGAGCGCGACGGTGCCCGCACTGCAGCAGCTCAAGAAGGAAGGTGAGGCCGGTCGTCGGAAGATCACCCAGTACACCCGGTACTTCACCGTCGTGCTGGCGGCATTCCAGTCCCTGGGTGTGGCCGTCGCGCTGCAGAATCAGGGCGCGATTGCCGGCATTCCGGTCGTGATCAACCCGGGCTTCCCGTTCCTATTCACGGCCGTTATCAGCTTGACCAGCGGAACGCTGTTCCTGATGTGGCTCGGTGAGCAGGTGACCGAGCGCGGTGTCGGTAACGGCATCTCGATCATCATCTTCGCAGGAATCGTCGCCGGCTTGCCGGCAGCGATCGCCTCGACGCTCGAGCTTGCCCGCCAGGGGCAGCTGTCGCCGCTCGTCGTGCTGTTCCTGTTCGCCTTCGCGATCATCGTGACCGCTGTCGTGGTGTTCATCGAGCGCGGCCAGCGTCGGATCACGGTGAACTATGCGCGGCGTGGTGGGCGTCAGGCCTATCAGTCGGCGAGCTCGCACCTGCCGCTGAAGCTGAACATGTCGGGCGTGATTCCCGCCATCTTCGCCTCCAGCCTCGTGCTGTTCCCGGCAACGATCGCGAGCTGGTTCGGAACCACGGACCAGGCGCGCTGGCTGCAGGACATCTCGTCCAAGCTCGCCCCGGGTGAGCCGATCTACACGATCCTCTATGGATCGATGATCGTCGGCTTCTGCTTCTTTTACACGGCCCTGGTCTTCAATTCACAGGAGACCGCGGACAACCTGAAGAAGTCGGGTGCGCTGATTCCGGGGATTCGTCCGGGTCGGCAGACCGCTGACTATATCGATGCCGTCATCACGCGGCTCACGATGTGGGGTGCGATCTACCTGGTCGTGATCTGCCTGCTGCCGGACTTCCTGATGGTGGGCATGGGAACACCGTTCTATTTCGGCGGCACGTCGCTGCTGATCGTGGTGGTGGTTTCGATGGACTTCATGGCACAGGTCGAGTCGCATCGCGTCTCGCACCAGTACCAGAGCCTGATGAAGAAGGCGAACCTGAAGTCCTACGGGCGTTCCGGCCGGGGCGGATGATCGAACCGCGGATGTCGCGAACACGGTTCGCGACATCTGTTTGAAAACAGTATTGGCAAGCTACCGCTGAGACGATATAATGTGCGGCTTTTCGCGCACGCTCAGCGCTTACGAAGGAGAGATAGGATGGCTCGCATCGCGGGAGTCAACATTCCGGTACAGAAGCACGCTTGGGTCGGTCTGACCCACATCTTCGGTATCGGCCGCACGCGCGCCCTGGCCATTTGTGAGGCGAGCGGCGTCAACCCGAACACGAAGGTTCGCGATCTGACCGAAGATGAGGTCGAGCGTCTGCGTACCGCCGTTGGCCAGCTTACCGTCGAGGGTGACCTCCGTCGGGAAGTCGGCATGAACATCAAGCGTCTGATGGACCTCGGCTGCTACCGCGGCCTGCGTCACCGGCGCGGTCTGCCCGTTCGCGGGCAGCGGACGAAGACCAACGCACGTACCCGTAAGGGCCCGCGTCGGCCGATCCGCCGCTAAGGCTCTTTAGGAGATTCGAGACATGGCCAAGCCGAGCGCCAAGCCGAAGAAGAAAATCAAGAAGACGATCACCGACGGCATCGCGCACGTCCACGCGTCTTTCAACAACACGATCATCACGATCACCGATCGTCAGGGCAACGCGCTGTCCTGGGCGACGGCCGGTGGTGCCGGCTTCCGGGGTTCCCGGAAGAGCACGCCGTTCGCCGCGCAGGTTGCCGCCGAGACCGCTGGCAAGGCCGCCCAGGAATATGGCGTCAAGAACCTCGAAGTCCGCGTGAAGGGCCCCGGTCCGGGTCGCGAGTCTTCCGTGCGTTCGCTGAACGCGATCGGCTTCCGCATCACGAATATCATCGACGTGACGCCGATCCCGCACAACGGTTGTCGGCCGCCGAAGCGCCGCCGGGTCTGAGGAACTGAATCATGGCAAGGTATACGGGTCCCACCTGTAAGCTGGCGCGCCGCGAAGGCACCGATCTCTATCTGAAGAGCCCGGTCCGCGGCCTGGATTCCAAGTGCAAGCTCGAGCAGAAGCCGGGTGTGCACGGTGCGAACCGCCGCCAGCGTCTGTCGGAATATGCGCTCCAGCTGCGCGAGAAGCAGAAGGTCCGCCGGATGTACGGCGTACTCGAGAAGCAGTTCCGCAACTATTACAAGAAGGCCGCCGGCCAGAAGGGCAACACGGGTGAAAACCTGCTGCAGCTCCTCGAAGGTCGCCTGGACAACGTCGTGTTCCGCATGGGTTTTGCGGTCACCCGCGCCCAGGCCCGGCAGCTCGTCAGCCACAAGGCCATCCAGGTCAACGGCCAGACGGTCAACATCCCGTCGTACCAGGTTCAGCCCGGTGACGTGATTGCAATCCGCGAAAAGGCCAAAAAGCAGCTCCGTATCCAGGAGGCCCTGAGCGTCTCCCAGGAAATGGATCTGGTTCCCGACTGGGTCGAGCTCGATGCAGGCAAGATGGAAGGCGTGTTCAAGGCGGTTCCCGATCGGGATCTGCTGTCGCCGGAAATCAATGAAAACCTGATCGTCGAGCTGTACTCGAAGTAATCCGAGGTAGAAAGTCCATGGCAACGAGCTTTGCCGATATGCTCCGGCCGAACAGCGTTCAGGTCGACAAGAAGAATGACCGCCGGGCGAAGATCGTGCTGGAGCCGCTCGAGCGTGGCTTCGGCCACACGCTCGGTAACGCGCTCCGCCGCGTCCTGCTGTCGTCGATTCCGGGTGCCGCGATCATCGAGGTCGAGATCGATGGCGTTCTCCATGAGTACACCACCATCGAGGGCGTCCAGGAGGACGTGATCGAGATTCTCCTGAACCTCAAGGAAGTCGCGATCCAGATGCACGAGCGGGACGAGGCTGTCCTGACGCTGACGAAGGACGGCCCCGGTGCCGTCACCGCCGGCGACATTCAGGTCAATGACGACGTTGAGATCGTCAACCCCGAGCACGTCATCTGCAACCTGACGAAATCGGGCAGGATCTCCATGCGCCTGAAGATCGCGCGCGGCCGTGGCTACCAGCCGGCTGCCAGCCGCTTCACGGCGGAGGACGAGACCAAGCCGATCGGTCGGCTGCAGCTCGACGCGTCCTTCTGCCCGGTGCATCGCGTGTCCTACGCGGTCGAGAGCGCCCGGGTCGAGAAGCGTACGGACCTCGACAAGCTGATCCTGGACATCGAGACCAACGGCACGCTCGACTGCGAGGAAGCGGTCCGCCTGGCGGCCAACATCCTGGCCGAACAGCTGACGGTCTTCGTCGATTTCCAGAGCAAGCTCAAGGAGCAGCAGGTCGAACGCGAGCAGGAAGTGGATCCGGTGCTGCTGCGCCCGATCGACGACCTCGAGCTGACCGTGCGCTCCGCCAACTGTCTGAAGGCAGAGAGCATCTACTACATTGGCGACCTGGTTCAGAAGACCGAGGTCGAGTTGCTGAAGACCCCCAATCTCGGCAAGAAGTCGCTCACCGAGATCAAGGACGTGCTCGCGTCCCACGATCTGTCGCTGGGCATGAAGCTCGAGGCGTGGCCGCCGGCCAGCCTCAAGGCCGAGGCCTGAACCCAGGAAGGATCTGAACGATGCGTCACCAGAAAGCAGGTCGCAAACTCAACCGGAACAGCAGCCATCGCACGGCGATGTTCCGGAACATGACGTCGTCGCTCGTCAAGCACGAGATCATCAAGACGACGTTGCCGAAGGCCAAGGAACTGCGCCGCGTTGCCGAGCCGCTGATCACGTTGGCGAAGAACGATGGCGTGCACCAGCGCCGCTTGGCGTTCTCGCGTCTGCGTGACGCCGAGGCTGTGGGCAAGCTGTTCACCGAGATCGGTCCGCGCTACAAGGATCGCCCCGGCGGTTACACCCGCATCCTGAAGTGCGGTTCGCGCGACGGCGACAATGCTCCGATGGCGTACATCGAGCTCGTCGATCGCCCGATGGAAGACGCGGATCTCGATACGGAATAAGCCGTTGCCGCTGCGGCCATTCAGTCTTGCAGGCCTCGGTCAGTCGACCGGGGCTTTTTCATTTCTGAGGACCCCCTCTTGAGGATTGCCTACCTTCTCGGTTTCATCATCTGCGCGGGGCTGCTCGGCTTTGCGTACTACGCCCAGCACGTGATGTTCCTGGACCCGTGCCCGCTTTGCATCTTCCAGCGGATCGCGTTTTTCGGCATGGCGCTATTCTTCCTCATTGGCGGCATTCACAATCCACAGGCCTGGGGGCGGTACGTCTACCCCGGCCTGGTCAGCGTTTTTGGCATCTTCGGTGCCGCGATTGCCGGTCGGCACATCTGGCTGCAGAGCCTTCCGGCGGACCAGGTTCCGGATTGCGGTCCGGGTCTCGGCTATATGCTCGAGACGCTGCCGCTCCAGTCAGTGCTGGAAAAGGTGCTCACGGGCAGCGGCGAGTGTGCGGAAGTTTCCTGGTCGTTCCTGGGCCTGAGCATGCCCTGGTGGACCCTGATCTGGTATGTCGCCCTGACGCTAGGAGCCCTGGTGTTCGCCCGGCGGGCCTCGCAGCGACGCATCTTCCTCGACGGATGAACCGACGCTTCGGGCCGATGCTGCTGGTGGCCCTATCCCTGTTCGCCGCCGGTTGCCAGCGGGAGCAGGCCGATGCGGTGGCGTCGGCGGACGGCGAGATGCCGACCAACGTCAACTTCTGCGCATCCTGCCACGGCGTCGACGGGCGGGCGCGGGTGGCAGGCTATCCGCACATCGCGGGCCAGGATCGGCAGTACATGCTCAACCAGCTGCGTGCCTACCGCAGCGGCGACCGCCGCCACAACGCCATGCAGGCCATCGTTGGGGCGCTCGACGACGCCGAACTCGAAGCGCTCGCGACGTGGTACGCGACGCAGCCGGCGTGTCCGCCGGGGCCATGAGCGCCTGGGGGAAGGTCATCGGGGCGGCCGTTGGCCTCTTTTCCGGCGGTCCGATGGGAGCCGTCTTTGGTCTGGTCGTCGGTCATTCGATCGACGCCGGTGTCCCGCGGCTACGTCAGGCAGGGGACGTGGTCCGGATTCAATCGATCTTCTTCGAGCGCCTGTTCGAGCTGTTGGGCCACGTGGCCAAGGCGGACGGGCGCGTCAGCGAGGCAGAGGTCGCCGCTGTCGAGACGCTCATGGTGCGGCTGTCGCTCGACGATCGGGCTCGGCGGCGCGCCATCGAGTGCTTCAACCGGGGCAAGCGGCCATCCTTTCAGGCCGCGGGTGCGCTCCGCGAACTGCGTGAGGTGACGGCGGGCCACGATCAGCTCCGGCGCCTGGGCCTGGAAATGATCATCGAGATGGCCTGCGCGGACGGCCGGCTCAAGCCCGAGGGGTGCCAGGTGGTGGACACCGCCGCCTGGTCCTTCGAGATTCCGGCGGCCGACGTCGAGGCCATGCTGGCCCTCCGTGCCGGGACGGCGGCGGGGCCGTCGCCCTACGAGATCCTCGGCGTGACGCCGGACACGACGAACGACGCCATCAAGAAGGCCTACCGACGCCTGATGGCCCGGCATCATCCGGACAAGCTGGTGTCTCAGGGATTGCCGCCGGAGATGCTGGAACTCGCGGCGGAGCGGACCCGGGAAATTCGCGCGGCCTACGACCAGCTACGACGGGAACGGGCCTTCTGATCGTGGCCCACGCCAGTACTGCACGGGAGCAGCAGCATGCATAGCAGACGCCTTGAGACGGTCATCGCGCCGTCGATACTCTCCGCCGACTTCGCCCGGCTGGGCGAGGAGGTCGACGCGGTCCTCGATGCGGGCGCCGACTGGGTCCACTTCGACGTCATGGACAATCATTACGTCCCCAATCTCACCATCGGTCCGATGGTCTGCGACGCGCTGCGATCCCACGGCGTTACTGCTCCGATCGATGTCCACCTCATGGTCAAACCCGTCGACCGGCTGGTTGGCGACTTCGCAGCGGCGGGTGCGACGATGATCACCTTCCATCCGGAGGCCAGCGAGCACGTTGATCGGACCCTGCAGGCGATCCGCGAAGCCGGCTGTAGCGCGGGCCTGGTTTTCAATCCGGCGACGCCCCTGGACTGCCTCAGGTACGTCCTCGACAAGATCGATCTTGTGCTGCTCATGAGCGTCAATCCGGGCTTCGGCGGCCAGTCGTTCATCCCGTCCGCCTTGGACAAGCTGCGCGAGGCGCGGGTGCTCATCGACGCGAGCGGCCGGCCGATCCGGCTCGAGATCGACGGTGGCGTCAAGGTGGGTAATATCGGCGAGATCGCCGCCGCGGGCGCGGATACGTTCGTTGCCGGCTCGGCGATCTTCGGCGCGGAAGATTACGAGGCGACGATCCGTCGCATGCGAGCAGCGGTCGAGGCGGCGGTTCAGCCGGGCGCCTGACGCAGGGAGTCATCGAGATGCGAAACAACCCCGAATTCATGCAAGTCTTTTCCAAGGGCGTGCGGGCCATGAACGGTGGCGATCTCCGTGCTGCCCGCGGACACTTCGAGCAGCTGCGGGCGCGGTTTCCGGCGAGTCCGGAGGGGCCCCATCTGCTCGGCATCGTCGCGATCCGGGAGAACGATTTCGAGCGCGCTGCGCGCTGGCTGACGCAAGCGGTTCGCGGCAAGCCGCGCGACCCGGATGTTCATCTCCAGCTGGGCATTGCCCGGGCTGGCGTGAAGTCCTACGAGAGCGCGGTCCAGTCCTTCCTGGAGACGCTGTCCCTCGACCCGAACAACAAGGGCGCGTTCCGCCTCCTGCTCGAGGCCCTGGAGCAGACGGGCCGTGCCGAGGAGCACGTCGACTTGCTCCATCGCGGGGGCATGGAGATCGACTGCAGCGATCGGGTCGCGCTGAAATGCGCGGTGGCCCTGGTCGAGTCCGAGCGCGGTGGTGAAGCGCTCGAGGTTCTGGAGCGGGCCGCCGAGCGCCACCCCGACTCCCACGCCGTCTTCTTCAACCTCGGGACGCAGCGCTTCAACTCAGGAAGAGCAGGCCTGTCGGTCGACGCGCTGCGGCACGCCTATGGGCTCAAGCCGCAGTGGGACGAAGGTGCAAGCAGCCTGTTCAAGGCGCTGCTGGCCACCAACTTCAACGAGGCTCTCGCGTTCGCTCAGGAGCACCGCGATCGCTTCGACGACGCGATCGGCGCGATTCTCCTGTGCCGGGCCCAGCGGTCGCGGGGCTGGCTCGTCGAGGCCCGTGCCGCCATCGCGCCTGCGGTTGACGCCTATCCGGACCACGCCGAGGTTCTCCGCGAGGCGATGAGCGTCGAGCTGGAATTCGGCAACGCGGATGCCGTCGAGGCGCTGCTCGAGAAGGCCCGGCTGGCAGGCGTCCCGAAGATCGTCCTCCTGGCGACGGAAGGGCGCCTGGCGACGATGCTCGGGCAGGACGAACGCAGCTACGACCTCATGCTCGAGCTGCTGGATGAGCGACTCGACTTCAGCGCGCTCTACCAGCTCGCCGAGGCGGCGAGGAGCGAAGCGCGCGCGACCGAGGCCCTGGCGACCGTGGAGCGCGTGAGCATGCGGGGCAACCTGAGTCCGCAGGCGCAGGCGAGCTCGCTGTTCGCGAGCGGCAAGCTCAAGGATCGGTTGGGTCGCCACGACGCGGGCTTTCGCGACATTCTGGAGGGGAACCGGATCAAGCACGCCTGGCTGGTCGGCGAAGACCCGGAGCGGCGTGCCAGCGGCACCCAGCCCGAGGAGGCCAGGGCGTACGCGGAGAGTCAGCTGCGCCTGGCGCCGCTTGCGGGGCAGCGAACGCCGCAGCCGCTGCTGATCGTCGGCCCGCCGCGTTCGGGAACGACCCTGACCGAAACGATCCTCGCTGCGCATCCCCAGGTGGCGGCGGCTGGCGAACGGTGCGCGCTCGAGCCCACGCTCGCGCCGGTGCTGCAGGCGCTGCAGGCGGGTCGCTTCGACGAGGCGGCGGCGGGTTCGGAGCTCGAGGAAGCGGCCGACGCCTATTGCCGCCAGCTCGATGCGTTTCGATTCTCCGGCGAGCGCCTCGTGACGGACAAGACGCCTCACAATCTTCGCATCGTCGGCATCTTCCGGCGCCTTTTCCCGGAAGCGCCCGTCGTCCACTGCCGGCGCCACGTGCTCGACTGCGCGCTATCCAACTTCTTCGTCGATTTTCAGGCGGGGGACGACTACGCGGTGAGCCGAGGCCTTTCCTATACCTATGACCCGGTCGCGTTCGCGACGGTCTACCGGAGCTACCTGGCCTTGATGGAGGCCTGGCGCGACGCCGATCTGGGGGTCTACGATCTCGACTATGAGCGACTGGTGAGCGACCCCGAGCCGGAGATCCGCGCCATGCTGGATCACGTCGGCCTCGAATTCGACAGCGCGTGCCTGCTCGAGGAGGCTCCGGAGCGGTCCGTTCTCACCGCCAGCGCCTACCAGGTGCGCCAGCGCATCAGTCCGCGCTCGGTGGGTCGCTGGAAACGCTACGCCGCCCACCTCAAACCGCTGGCTGATGCCCTCGGTGACCTCCTCGACCCGGAGGATCGAGCGCTGATCGACGCAGCCTGACGCCTGACTTCAGCCCGCCGATTCGAATTCGGCGATGAAGTCCTGGGCTTCGGCGATGGCGCTGTTCATGTCCTTGATCAGGCGTCCGACGTTGCCCTCGATCGACGACACCTCGTCCTTGAGGGCGGCAATCGCCCGGGCGTTGAGGTTGTGCTTGAGATACAGCACCTGGTCGCGGAAGGCATCGAGCACCGGATCCAGGCGGGACTCCGCGCGTTCCATGGCGCGCATGAGCTGGTTGTAGCGGGTACGCGTCTCCCGGAGGCTTGCTTCGCTCCGCGACCGCAGGCGTGCGTCGGAGTACTGTTCCAGCTCGTCCGTCCATTCGTCGAAGAGCGCGTCGGCAACGTCGCGGACCGCCTCGATCCGATCGCGGACTTCCTCGGCGCCGCTCTCGCTGCTCTCGAATTCGTCCGCAAGATCCTCGTAGAGATCCTCGAGATCCCCGCCGTCGAAGCTGACGACCGACTGGAACTGCTCCAGCGCAGTCTGGAACTGTTCGGCGGCTTCTTCCTGGCTTTCCTGGGCTTCCCCGATGCGGTCGACGAGGATCTCCCGCTTATGGACGCCGACCGACTCGAGCGCGCCGTAGTACGCGCTGCTGCAAGCGCCGAGGAACAGGGTGACCAGGGCGACGATGGCGATACGACGCATGCGAGGACTCCAGGATTCGAACCAGCGTGCATGGTCGCCGAAAAGGGGCCGCGACCCAAGTCCGCCGGTCAGCTGTCGTCGCCGTCCAGCCGACGGGCGTGGGCGACGAAGCGCAGCGGCGAGTCGGCGCGGATCGCGTCGAAGGGATAGCAGGTCACGAGCGTGAGGAGATCCTCGTCCGCGAGGACAATGCCACGGACGCGCGAATCGACGACCTCGCTGGCCTCGTAGCGGTAGCGGACGACCCCTCCGTCCGGCCGCTCGATCTCGATCACCTCGTCCGGTGTCAGGGCGGCGAGGAAGCTGAAATGCGTGTCCCGATGGCCGCCGACGACGGCGTGACCCGGGCCGCCGGGAGGGGCGCTGCGTGGCAGGTGTCCGGGGCCGAAGGCGAGGGTCCTGCCGCTGGCGTCGGCCAGCACCACCTGGTCGACGGCCAGTCGTGGAACGCGGAGCCGCGCCACCGGGGACGTGTCTGCCCAGGGCCAGGGCCGCGGCGTTGCCGCGCCCGCGGCCTTCCGATCCCAGGCCCGCTCGAGGAGGACCTGGGCGAGGCCGGCTTTGGCGTGCAGCCACAGGCCGTCACCCGCCAGCACGCCGCCGCCCGCAAGCAGCAGCAGCGCGAGCGCCCGGCCAGCGCGCCGCGCGTTGCTCGTCACTGGACGTCCCGGAGCCGCCGGACGAGGATCCAGCCGAGCAGCAGCATCATCAGCCCGAGGGTGACGCGCATGACCGTGCCGGCATCGGTTGCCGGCATCGCCAGCGCCGCGGCAGCGCTGGCGCCTTGCGGCACCGCGTTGCCGAAGCGGCCGCGCGCCAGGGCGGCGTCCCGGGTGCGCTCGGGCGTGCGGTCGACCGCGACGAAGCTGGTGTACTCGGTAACCAGGCGGTGGGCCAGGGCGACGTCCAGGACCGCGTCCCGGACCATCGCCGGGTCCGCGCCGAGGGTGAGATCGTCCATGAGTCCGGCCACCTTGCGGCGGGCCCAGAGGGCCGCCACGGCCTCGCCGCCGTGAGCGTCCCGGGCCGCGACCGTCTCTTCCCACCAGGCGCCGGCACGTTTGCCGCAGGCCCCCACCGTTTTCGCCGACGAGGGGTCGTCGAGGCGGACGGCGACAACGAGGGGTTCTCCGAGGTAGAGGTCGGGCAGCTCGGCGGGGTAGTGCTCGCCGGCGCCGGGCCAGTCGACGCACAGATCGGTCATCACGGGATGCTCGAGCCGGCGCAGCAGCCGATCCATCCGCTCCGCCACCTGGTCCTCGCTGCCGATGAAGGTATAGCTGCCCCGGCCGAACTCGGCGGCCTTGCGCATGAACCACGCGTTTGGCGCGGCGCCGATCCCGACCGTGAACAGGCGTGCGGTCCCCAGGTCCCGGGCGATCTGGGCGAACAGGCGGCGTTCACCGGCGACGGCGCCGTCGGTCACGAAGACGATCTGTCGCACCATCCCCGGGGGCGCGGCGCCGCTCGTGGCGAAGGCGAGCGCGGGCGCCATGTTCGTGCCGCCGTCGGCCCGCAGCGCGTCGATCCAGGCCAGCGCTTCGCCGACGTTCCCCGCCGTGGCGTCCACCGGCTCCGGGAAGACCGCGTCGACGGCGTCGTCGAAGGCGATCACGTTGAAACGGTCTCCGGCGCCCAGGCTCCCCACGGCCATCAGCAGCGATTCCCGGGCCTGCCGCATCGGCGCTCCACCCATCGAGCCGCTGCGGTCGATGACAAGGACCAGCTCGCGGGGCGTCGCGCTGGCGAAATCCGGCTCCGGCGGCAGGAGCATGAGGAGCCCGTAGTGCGCGTCATCGCCGCGTTCGGTCAGCAGGGCGGCTCGGGGCTCGGCGCCGAGCCGCGGCTCCCAGATCAGCTCGAAATCACGGTCTGCCGCTGCCTCGACCTCGACGCGACGTTGGCGTGGATCGCCGGCCGATATCCGCGCGTCATGATGGGGCGTCGCGACGTGAGCAAGCTCGAAGCCGGCGGCGAGGTCGACCGTGATGGTGACGCGCGGCGGTGCGAGCGTCGGCGGCGCCGGCTCCGCGCCTGCCCGCGCGTCGCCGAAGCGCGGCGTCACCGTGGTCGGAAAGCGGAAGCGGAACTGGGCATCGCCATAGGGCACTTCCTGCACGTAGGTGAGGGCGACCTCGACGGTCTCGCCCGGTGGCACGTTGGTCACGGCCGTGCGGAACAGATTCCCATCGCTCTGGCCCACCAGGCTGGCGGTGCGACCGGCTTCCCGCGCGGCGGCGAAGGTGGCCTCGGCGGCCTGCTTCTCCTGGATCTCGCCCTCGATCCGGCGGTCGCCGACAACCATGACCAGATCATTGACCGCGGCGTCCGGCGGCAGCGGGAAGCGATAGTGGCCTTCCAGCCATCCATCGTCATCATTGCGGAAGCGCTGGCGGACCGAGACGGTGGCCACCATGCCCGCGATGGACGCGTCCACCCGCGTGTCGAGCATGGCTGCAGGGGCGCCACCGAGCACGAGCATGCCGGCGCCGTCGGCCGGTTCGGTCGGTTGGGCCCGGACCAGCCCCACCGCGAAGAAAAGAGCGATGACGAGGAGGATGACGTCACGGTGGCCGAAGCGGGGGCGGAAGCGGGAACCGCCGGTGGGTGTGGGCAGTCGGAGGAAAGGACGGCTGGGCATCGGGCGAAGCTCCTGTGGTCGAGCCGTCATTGCGCCACGGCCGTCAGGCGGGAAGCGGTGCCGCTGATGGCAGGATCATGGCCAATTCGGGCGAGACGGGGGCGAGGTCGGCCCGGGAGATCGGCGGCGGGGGGCGTCTGGCTTATGCTGGCACCGGGAATTGACGGACAGGACGTAAGGGAACGATGAGCAGATCGGTTGCGGTGGTCGAGGACGAGGCCGCCATTCGCCAGAACTACGTCGAGGCGCTCGCTCGCTACGGCTACGACGCCCGGGGCTATTCGGATCGCGAAAGCGCGCTGGCGGCCTTTGCCGCGCGCCTGCCGGACCTCGTGATCATCGACGTCGGGCTCGGGTCAGAGCCCGAGGGCGGCTTCGATCTGTGTCGTGAGCTGCGTGGACGCAGCCAGGCCCTCCCCATCATCTTCCTCACCGCGCGCGACAGTGACCTCGATATCATCTCGGGTCTGCGCCTCGGTGCGGACGACTACCTGTCGAAGGACATCAGCCTTCAGCACCTCCTGGCCCGGGTCGTCGCCCTGTTCCGGCGCCTGGAGGTGCTCGGCTCGGGGGGCGGCGCCGAGGAACGGGTGGAGCAGGGCGATCTCGCGATCGAGATCGAGAGCATGACGGTGAGCTGGCAAGGGCAGCCGGTGGCCTTGACGGTCACCGAGTTCTGGCTGGTGCACGCCCTCGCCCGGTTTCCGGGACACGTCAAGAATCGCGACCAGCTGATGGACGCGGCCAAGATCGTCGTCGACGCGGGCACGATCACGTCGCATATCAAGCGGATCCGCAAGAAGTTCCACCGCGTCGACCCCGCCTTCGATGAAATCGATACGGTCCATGGCATGGGGTATCGTTGGCGGCAGTGACCCTGCGCCGACAACTGCTGCTCATCGCCCTCGTTCTGGCCGCCCTGCCTGTCTCGGGTTGGTTCACGGCCCGGGAAATGCAGACGGCGCTGCGGGCGGCCGAGGAGCGTGCGGGCGTCGCCGCCGCCCAGCCCCTGGCCCGGGCCATGCAGTCCTGGCTGCCGGCGCCTGCCGCGGGACGGATCGTCCTTCCGGTCCACCCGAGCGACTATCCCCGCAGCATCGACGGCTTCGCCGACGATTGGCAGCCCTGGTTCGACTTCGCGCAACGCTTCGACGCACGGACCACGACGCTGGGGTTCGAGCTCCAGCTGGTCGCCTGGCAGCGGCGGCTGCAGGGGCTGCTGTGGGTCCGCGATCGGACGCCCGGCGGCGGTGGGCGGCCTGCGGACGAGATCCAGCTCACCTTCGGCAGCGGCTGGAGCTTCCGCATCACAGCCGATGTCGCGGGCACGGCCCGGGTCGAGCGGCTCGATGCGGCGGGCGGCGATGTGCCGCTCTCCGCCGCCTGGACCCGCGACGCGGGCCGCGGCTATCGCGTCGAATTCGATCTGCCTCTGTCGCTGGCGGGTGGGACGCTCGACGCCACGGTGCTGGACTTCGGCGACGGCCTGCCGGGCAGCCGGCCCGTGGTGGCGTCGACGACGACGGGCAGCCGACCGGCCGCGCTCCGGTTCTCCGAGCCCGCACGCATCGCGGCGCTGGAAACGCTGGCCGCCCCCGGCACACGGCTCTGGTTCGTGGACGCCGCGGGCTGGGTGCTCGCGGTGACCAGCGGCGAGGTCGAGGCTTCCGCGGTCGGTCTCCGGGGCTGGCGGCGCACCGTCTATCGGTGGCTCGGCAGCGAGGAGGGGGGCGCGGCAGGGCTACCTGAACCAGGCATGGACCTGCGTCTTGGGGACGGGCAGATCACGGCGGCCCTCGCGGGCGTATCGGGTAGCCGACTGCGGATCGAACCGGACGGCGTTCGCACGCTGACGGCCGTGCCGGTCATGGCCGGAGGCACCGTGCGCGGCGCGCTCCTCGCCGAAAGCCCTGGCGACAAGCTGCTGCTGGTCAGCAACCGGGCGTTCGCGGGCACCGTGGTCACGGCTGTTCTGGCGGTCGCCCTGGTGTCCATCGGTCTGCTGGCCTACGCCGGCTGGTTGTCCTGGCGGATCCGGCGGCTGCGCGACGCCGCCGAGCGGGTGGCGGCCGGCGAGGCCACCGCGCTTCCCCGGGTGACTGCGAGCGACGAGGTCGGGGATCTCGCCCGGAGCTTCGAACGCCTGGTCGGCCAGCTCGACGACTACAACCGGTACCTCCAGGGGCTCGCGGGTCGCCTGGCCCACGAGCTCGACACACCGCTTTCCATCGTCCGGTCCTCCCTCGACAATCTCCAGGACGAGGGACTCCCGGAGGACGCGCGACGCTGCGTGGCCCGCGCGCGGGAGGGGGCCGATCGGCTCGCGGGAATTTTCCGGGCCATGCGCGAGGCGCGACGTCTCGAGGAATCGGTCAATCGCGCGGAGCTCGGTCCCGTTGATCTCGTCGCGCTGGTCCGGGCCTGTACCGAAGCCTACGGAGCGGTCGACACCGCCCATCGCTGGGCCGCGGTGGTCAGCCACGAGGCGGCGCCGGTAACCGGCGCGGACGAGCTCATCGTCCAGGCCCTCGACAAGCTCACCGACAACGCGCGGAGCTTCACGCCCGAGGGCGGGCAGATCGAACTGGTCGTGCGGCGTCGGGGGCGCGGCTGGTGGCTCGGAGTTCGCGACGAAGGCCCGGGGCTGCCGGCAACCATGGCGGGGCACCTGTTCGATTCGATGGTCTCGGTGCGCGATCCCGGCGATGGCTTCCACCTCGGGCTGGGTCTGCACGTGGTCCGCCTGATCGCGCAGGGGCACGGTGGCAAGGTCACGGCCCGGAATCGGCGCGACGGGGCGGGCGCGGAGATCGGTCTGTGGCTGCCCGAGCGCCCGCGGGAGGTCGGCACGCGCCGGCCCCGACTGGTCTCCGACGGATCGGCTGCGTACACTCCCTAGCCTTTTGAGCCTGAGGCGCCCCGCATGGACCTCCAGACCTTCCAAGGGCTGGCGCAGCGCGGACACAACCGCATTCCCGTTCACCGCGAGATCCTGTCGGACCTCGACACGCCGCTGTCGGTCTATCTGAAGCTTGCGGACGGCCCCCACAGCTACCTGTTCGAGTCCGTCCAGGGCGGCGAGCAGTGGGGGCGTTTCTCGATCATCGGTCTCCCGTGCTCCCGCGTTTATCGGGTCTTCGGGAACCGCTGGGTCGAGGCGGTTGACGGTGTCGTGGTGGCGGAGCGCGAAGTCGAGGATCCTCTCGCCGAGGTCGATGCGCTCATCCGGTCGGAGAACGTGGCGCGACCCGAGGGATTGCCGCAGTTCTGCGGCGGCCTCGTCGGGTACTTCGGTTACGAGACGATCGCCTACATCGAGCGTCGCCTGGCCGGGAGCGGCGGGCACGACGAGCTAGGCCTGCCGGACATCCTGCTGATGGAGTCGGTGGAGGTGGCCGTCTTCGACAACCTGTCCGGGCGGCTCTACGTGATCGTCACCGTCGATCCCTCGACGCCCCATGCGTGGCAGCGCGCCCAGCGCCGCCTCGACCAGATCGAGTACCGCCTGCGCGCGGCCGGTCACGGCTACCCCGAGGTGATCGACCCGCGTGCGGTCAGCGAGAAGGACTTCGTGTCCGGGTTCTCGCGCGAGGCCTTCGAGGCCGCCGTGCGGCGCTCGCGGAACTACATTGCCGCCGGCGACATCATGCAGGTCGTGCTGTCGCAGCGCATGACCGTACCGTTCCGGGCTCGCCCGGTGGACGTCTACCGGGCGCTTCGAAGCCTCAACCCGTCGCCCTACCTGTTCTTCCTCGATCTCGACGACGCCCATGTGGTTGGTTCGTCGCCGGAGATCCTGGTCCGCGTCGAGGCGGGGGAGGTCGTCGTTCGGCCGATCGCCGGTACGCGGCCGCGGGGCGCCACGCCCGCGGCGGACCGCGCGCTCGAGGCCGAGCTGCTCAGCGACCCGAAGGAGCTTGCCGAGCACCTGATGCTCATCGACCTCGGCCGGAACGACGTGGGTCGCGTCGCCCGTACCGGGACCGTGCGCCTGACCGATCGCATGGTCATCGAACGCTACTCGCACGTCATGCACATCGTGTCCGAGGTGCGCGGGCAACTCGACGCCGGACTCGGGGCGATCGATGTACTTCGGGCAGCCTTTCCCGCGGGCACCCTGAGCGGCGCGCCCAAGATCCGGGCCATGGAGATCATCCAGGAGCTGGAGCCGGTCAAACGCGGGGTCTATGGCGGGGCCGTCGGCTATCTCGGGTGGTGGGGGGATGCGGATACCGCTATTGCGATCCGCACGGCGGTGATCCAGGAAGGGCAGCTCCACGTCCAGGCGGGCGCGGGCATCGTGCATGATTCCGACCCGGCCACCGAGTGGGAAGAAACGATGAGCAAGGGGCGGGCCCTGTTCCGGGCGGTGGCGCAGGCGGCAGGCGGCCTCTAGCCGTGGCGCGGCGCGGCGCCGAGGGCAACTCTGGTTGGAAATCGCGGTCCAAGGCGCGAGAGCGATGCTGAGAACAATGATAATGAAGCAGTCTCCGAACTTCCGGGCCATCGCGGCGGTGAGCGTGATCGTGTTCATGCTCGCCGGCTGCGAGTCCTTCCAGCGACGCGGAATCGACACGACCCCGCTGCGCCCGACCGACGAGATGATCGCTGAAGCCCGGGCGACCGAGGCGCAGCCGGCCGTGGACGAGGCGCCCGTGGAGGAGCCCCGCACCCGGTTCGTCGAGACCCCGCCCTCGCGGCTCGGCAACGTCGCCGCGCAGGAAACCGTCGATCCGCCGGCGGTGATCGAGGCAGACGGCGCCCCGGTGACGCTGGCGCTCGACTCCGTGCCCCTGCCGGCGGCGATCAACGAGATCTACGGCAACCTCCTCGGACAGAATTTCCAGCTCGACGATGCGATCCGCACCGCCGAGGACCTCGTGACCTTGCGGATTCCGGAACCCGTTTCCCGGGAAGAGCTGGTGGAGATTGGTGCGCGCGTGCTCGCCGACTACGGCGTCGGCATTGTTCGCGACGGCGCCGTGCTGCGCTTCGACTACGACGCGGAGAGCAGCGGCTCCCGGCCGCCGCTGCTGGTGAGCGGACGAACCCTACCGGATGTTCCGCTGTCTCACCGCACCGTGTTCCAGGTCTACCCCCTGCAGGTGGTGGGTGTGCAGATCGCGAATCAGCTGTCGACCGCGCTGCTCCGGGGCATCGATGTCCAGGTCACCCAGCTGCCGTTTCTCAATGCGATGCTGCTGAGCGGGATGCCCGAGGCCGTCCGGGCGGCGGCAGCCACGCTTTCTATGGTCGATCGGCCGAGCATGAAGGGGCGCTACAGCGTCCGCATCGAGCCCGTATTCGTCGAGCCCGAGGCGCTGGCGGAACGGTTGATCACGGTGCTCAAGGCCGAGGGCTATGCCGCTTCCGATCGGGTGGACTTCGCCGGCGCGATCACCGTGCTCGGAATGAACGAGGTCGGCGCTGTCTTCATCTTCGCCGGTGCGACCGATACGCTGGCGCGGGCGCGCGAATGGGCAGATTCGCTCGACCAGCCCGGGAGCGCCGTATCGAGCGGTCAGACCTTATTCTATTACCCGGTGCAGCGGACCAGCGCGATCAACCTCCGGGACGTCTTGGTGCAGATGCTCGGCGGCGCTCCGCCGCTGCGGGAGGAGCGGGTCGCTGGAGCCGGCGCGGGCGGCGCGGCACGCGGTGCGCGGGGCGACGCCCAGGAGCTGACGGGTGGCGCCGGTACGCTGACGGATGGTCAGTCGCTGGTGGTCGACGAAGTGAGGAACGCGCTGCTCTACCGGGGGAGCGCGGAGCAGTGGTATGCCCTGCTGCCGATCATCCGGGAGATGGACCAGCCGGCGAAGCAGGTGCTCATCGAGGTGCTGGTCGCCGAGGTCACCTTGACCGACGAGATCCGCTCGGGTTTCGAGTGGTTCGCCAAGGGCGGGATCGGCGACCTCGATGGCGCCGGCGGAACGCTTGGCAACCTGGGGCTCGGCGGTGCTGGCCTCGTCTACACGCTGGACAACGGCGGCGAGATCCGGGCGCGGCTGAACGCCTTCGCCCGCGACGACCGCGTCACGATTCTATCGAGCCCGCGGATCATGGTGAAAAGCGGCGAGCCGGCGTCCATCAACGTCGGCACCGAGGTGCCGCTCATCACGAGCCAGTCGACCGCGCCGGATCTCAATCCGGGAACGGGCTCGATCCTGCAGGAGGTGCAGTACCGCACCACCGGCGTCAGGCTCGACATCACGCCGCTGATCCACTCGGGTAACCAGGTGGACGTCATCGTCGTGCAGGAGGTGAGCGAGGCCCAGCCGAACGACGTGAGCTCGGTTCCCAGCCCGACGATCTTCAACCGGTCGGTGTCCACGAATCTCACGCTCCGAGACGGCGGTTCCGTGCTCCTTGGCGGCCTGATCTCGCGCAGCATTTCCCGCGGCGAATCCGGGGTGCCGCTGCTCAAGGACATTCCGCTGGCAGGCCGCCTCTTCCGGGTGGAGGGCGAGACGGACATCCGCACCGAACTTATGGTGCTGCTCACGCCCTACGTGCTCGATTCGGCCGAGGACGCGGAGCGGATCACCGATGCCTTCCGCGGGCGACTCGGTGAGGTCGAGCCGGTCCTACGCCGCCCGAGCCAGGATTCGGAGTCCGGCGACCCGCGGTAGCGGCGCGCCGTGGAGCGGCGCTTGTGCGTCCTTGCGCAAGTGAATCCAACGGAATAAACTTCCGACTGTTCGTGCAATGCCAGCGGTCGGCTGCCGGCGAGCGACTAGCTTGATAATAGAACAGCGCTCAGCTAGCATCCGGTTAGCCGTGGGGTCGCGGCATTGCTTGAATCCTTCGGTTTCTCGAGAAAGTAGTTCAACTTGACGGAGTGTAAGTAATGAAACAACGCGTCTTGAATGCTGCGATTCTGACGGCCCTCGGCCTCGGCGCCGCAGGAATGGCCCAGGGCCAGCAAGTACTTGATTCGAACGAGGTCGCGGAAGATGCCCCGACCTACGCTCGACAGATTCCCAACGATTCCACGCTGACGCTTCCGGCGGGTGACGACGTCATCCAGTTCGAGCTCGGCTTTGGTATCTCCAACGGCGACGAGCGTTTCATCCGCCTCGACGTCATCAATGGCGACTTCGGCACCGCGCCGACCGTGTCGGCATTCTCGTGCTCGACCGTTGGCGGCGGTACGACGGCCTGCGGCTTCGCCATCGGCGCGACCGGCACGGACTTCATCGTTGTCGGCATCTCGGCGACCACGACCAACCTGGCTCCGACCCAGCGTGTTGACGTTGACCTTGGCAGCATCGACGTCGACGTTACCGACGAAGACGATCCGGTCGAGCTCCAGTTCCGTCTCTATGAGGATCCGGTTGAAGCCAACCAGCCGGGTGGCGGCGACGGCACGCTGAACGACATCACCGACGAGATTGCCCTGTTCGCCGACGGTCTGTTCACGGATTCGGCCAACACCGGCACCTGCACGATCGACGTCACCGACAACTCGATGACGCTGCTCGACGACGGCTTCCCGGCCACGAGCGGCCGCGGCGGCGGTGCGATCGACACCTGCGTGTGCGGTAACGAGATCGAGCTTGGCCCCGTGTCCGGCGTGCTCTGGACCGACGGCGATGACGTTGGCGCGAGCGACATCCTCGCCACGTCCGGCAACACGCTGGTCGTCGAGACGGACACGACCTTTGGCTACGCCGACGGCGCGACCTCGGGCGTCTACACCTCCGGCGCGACCTCCGGCAGCTTCGCTTGCAGCACCTCCCTGGATTCCGGCGCGATCAGCATGGACCAGCAGTCTGCAACGATCAGCCCGAGCGGTCCGCTCGCCAACAACTCGTTCGGCGAAGTGGCCATCTGCCTCGAGAACACGACCAGCGGCGAGTTCACCTCGGCTGAAGTCACCGCGTCGATCAACCTGGCTGCTGCCTCCGGCATCACCCTGGATGATCCGGTCCGTGAGCTTGCAGATCCGCTGTGCGAG
>JBCCZC010000036.1:0-23086 GCA_039188505.1 Pseudomonadota bacterium
CAGCCCGGGTTGAGAAGCGAGGAAGCGATCCCGGATAGCTGGACAACGCAATCCACTTCTACGCTTCTGAGAACAACGGGTCGACTGACGAGCGGCTTGAGCCGTGCTGGCGCCGAGGCTTCGGTGCCAGCGCGGGTTGGGAAGCGAGGAAGCGACTCCGATTAGACGTCGAGGTTCTCGACGTTCAGCGCATTCCGCTCGATGAAATCACGGCGCGGCTCGACCATATCGCCCATGAGCGTACTGAACACCTCGTCTGAGGCCACGAGGTCTTCGATGGTGACCTGCAGCAGACGCCGGGTATCGGGATTGATGGTGGTGTCCCAGAGCTGATCTGGGTTCATCTCGCCAAGACCCTTGAAGCGCTGGATGGTCCGACCCTTCTTGGCCTGCTCCATGAGCCAGTTTTCTGCCCCCTTGAAGCTATCAACCTCTTGTTTTTTCTCACCTTTTTGCACATATGCACCGGGCTGAACGAGCCCGTCGAGCTGCTCGCCGAGCTCGGCGAGTGTGCGGTAGTCGATGCCATCGAAGAACTCTGCCGGCACGAGTCGATCGACCGGCAACCCGTGCGTCAGGCGACGGACGTTGAGGCCATCAGGGCTCGCCTCGAGCTCGTAGCGGATACCCGGAGTCGCGCGCTCATTCAGGGCGGCTGCGATGCCGCTCGCCCATTCCGCGAGCTCGGCGGCTTCTTCGAAACTGGACCGGGAGACACGCGGTGCGGAAATGAGCCGCTCGAGAACCTCGGCGTCGTAGCGATGCGCCAGGCGACGGATGGTGGCCTGTCCCGCCTGGTAACGCGTCACGAGGGTTTCGAGCCCCGGCCCCGTCAGCGGCGGCGCCTCGGGATCGAAGATGAGCGCGGCACCGTCAAGGGCGCGCGCGTTCAGGTAGCTCGTGAGCTCCGCATCATCCTTGAGATAGGTCTCCTGGTTGCCCTGCTTGACCTTGTACAGCGGCGGCTGGCCGATATAGATGTGGCCCCGTTCGATGAGCTCGGGCATCTGCCGGTAAAAGAAGGTCAGCAGCAGCGTCCGGATGTGCGACCCGTCGACGTCCGCATCCGTCATGATGATGATGCGGTGATAGCGCAGCTTGTCGGGATCGAACTCGTCTTTGCCGATGCCGCAGCCCAGCGCGGTAATCAACGTGCCCACCTCGGCCGAGCTGAGCATCTTGTCGAAGCGCGCCTTCTCGACGTTGAGGATTTTGCCCTTCAGCGGCAGCACGGCCTGGTACTTCCGGTTGCGCCCCTGCTTGGCAGAACCACCTGCGGAGTCGCCCTCCACCAGGAACAGTTCCGAGAGCGCAGGGTCTTTCTCCTGGCAATCCGCAAGCTTGCCGGGCAGGCCGGCGATGTCCAGCGCGCTCTTGCGCCGAGTCATCTCCCGAGCCTTCCGCGCGGCCTCCCGCGCGCGCGCTGCGTCGACCACCTTGGCGCAGATGGCCTTGGCGTCCGTCGGGTTTTCGAGGAGGAAATCGTTCAGCCGCTCGGACAGCGCGGATTCGACAATTCCCTTGACCTCGGATGAGACGAGCTTGTCCTTCGTCTGGGATGAGAACTTGGGGTCAGGCACCTTGACCGACAGGACGGCGATCAGACCTTCCCGGCAGTCATCGCCTGATGTCGCGACCTTGGCGTTCTTCGCCATGCCGCTGGATTCGATGTACTGGTTGATCGTCCGCGTCAGCGCTGCGCGGAAGCCTGCGAGGTGCGTGCCACCATCCTTCTGCGGGATATTGTTCGTGAAGCAGAAGACGCTTTCCTGGTAGGCATCGGTCCACTGCAGCGATGCCTCGACGGTGTACCCCTCAGACTCCGTCGAGAAATAGATAACCGTCTGATGCAGCGGCGTTTTCTTCTGGCTGAGGTGCTCGACGAAGGAGCGGATACCGCCCTCGTACTCGAACAGGTCTTCCTTGTCGTTACGCTCATCGCGGAGGGTGATCCGAACGCCTGAGTTCAGGAACGACAGCTCCCGCAGACGCTTCGCCAGAATGTCGTAGTGGAACTCCGTATCCGAGAAGATCTCCTCGCTCGGCCAGAACGTGATTGTCGTACCCGACCGCTTCGTCGTGCCTTTGACGGATAGCGGCGCGTCCGGCTCGCCCAGGTGGTAGATCTGCTCGTGAACTTCGCCGTTGCGCTGGATCGTGAGCTTCAACTTCTTCGAGAGCGCATTCACGACCGATACGCCAACGCCGTGCAGACCGCCGGAAACCTTGTAGGAGTTGTCGTCGAACTTACCGCCAGCGTGCAGCACGGTCATGATGACTTCTGCGGCTGAGCGGCCTTCCTCCTCATGGGTGTCGACCGGGATACCCCGACCATTGTCAGAGACGGAGACGGCGCCATCCCGGCGGATGGTGACCTCGATATCATCGCAGTGGCCCGCGAGAGCCTCGTCGATCGAGTTGTCCACCACTTCGAAGACCATGTGGTGCAGCCCGGTCCCGTCATCGGTGTCACCGATGTACATGCCGGGGCGTTTGCGCACCGCGTCCAGGCCCTTCAGGACCTTGATGTTATTGGCGTCGTAGTTTTCGGTCATACGAACGATTCACGCTCCACGGGCCGGTCACGTCATTCCGTGCCGCCGGTTCTCAGTTCAATCGGTGTCGTTTCCCGCCGGGCGGCGGGGGATTCGACGCAGCATTATAGCACCGCGGAAACCGCTCCCTGTTCCACGTGGAACATTCGGCACGATGCTTCCGACGACAGCCAGGCCGGTGCGTGTAGTCCGGTCATCCACACCTGCCAATCCGCGTTGGCAAGCCACGCGCCAACTCGCGATTCATGGTCCACATCGAGCTCAGAACCCACGTCGTCGAATAAGAATATGGGGGCGGAGGAGCGTGTTTTCTCGAACACGCGCCCCTGCGCAACGAGGAGACAAACGGTCAGTATCTTCTGCTGCCCGCGGGACAGCCTGCCCGCGACCGCCCCCAGCTCATCGCGAATGCGGAGGTCCGACCGCTGCGGCCCGACCTGGGTGAAACCCCGTTCGCGATCACTTGAGCGACTCCGCGCCAGTGCCGCCTCGAGCGTCTCGCCCTGGGGCCAGCCCGGCTTCAGCGTCAAGCTGATCGGCGGAACTCGCGCGTCGAGTTCAGTCAGGATGTCTTCGAGTGCGGTCTGAAGCTGGGCGATATAGCCTTCGCGGCGCGCGGTCAGGGGCTCACCCGCTTCGACGATCGGTCGCTCCCAGCCCGCCAGCTCGCGGTCACCGGCGCCTGTTCGAAGCGCCGCATTGCGTTGATCCAGGGCCCGCCGGAACGCACGCCACTCGCCAAGATAGGCGTGTTCCACGTGAAACACACCCTGATCGACGAGACGACGGCGGTGGACCGGCTCGCCTTCGATCAGCGAATGGGCGTCGGGATGAAACGTCAGTAGGGGCAAGAGCGCGGAGAAACGGGAACGCTGGCGGACGGTCTCGCTATCGATCCGGCCCGTCCACTCGCCGCGACGCTGCTCGAGGCCGAGGCGGTGGTCCGCGAGTGCCGCAAAGATCTGCGCGGCATCCTGATCACGCGCGATCCAGGCGTTGCGTCCGCCAGGACGAAAGCTGCGGCCCAGGGCGAGACAGTGAATGGCCTCGAGCACGCTCGTCTTACCGGCGGCATTGGCACCCTGAAAAAAATTGAGCCCGTCACCGGGCTCAATCTCACACTGGGCAATATTCCGGACGCCGTCGATGCGAAGGGTCTTGATCATCCCCGCTGCGGCGCCAGCCTAGTCCGGCCGATCAGAGTCGCAGCGGCATGACAACGTGGCGCGAAGACTCCGAATCGACGGTCTGCACCAGACAGCTGCTATTGGCATCCTTGAGCGAGATCCGTACCTCGTCGCCATCGAGCGCGTTCAGAGCGTCGAGCAGGTAGTTGACGTTGAAACCAACAGCCAGGCCGGCTACCTCGGTATCGACTTCAAGCTCCTCGACGGCTTCTTCCTGTTCGGGATTGTGGGCAACGATGCGCAGGCGACCGGGTTCGACCTCAAGCTTCACGCCGCGGTATTTCTCGTTGGACAGGATCGCGGCCCGCTGCAGCGCCTCGCGCAGAGCGCCACGATCAGCGTCCACCAGCTGATCCGCCGCGATCGGCACCACGGACTCGTAGTCCGGGAAGCGGCCGTCGATAAGCTTCGAAGTGAAGACCGTCAGCCCAAGACGGGCGCGGACGTGGGCGCGGCCGAGCTCGAGCATGAGGTTTTCCTCGGCCTCGCCGAGCAGCCGGTGAAGCTCGATGACGCCCTTCCGCGGAATGATCATCTGCACGGACTGGCCGCCAAGGGAAAGCTCTGCCGGCGCCTCGGCGATGGCGAGCCGGTGACCGTCGGTGGCAACGGCGCGCACGACATCGTCCGCCATCTCGACCAGCAAACCGTTCAGGTAGTAGCGTACGTCCTGGTTTGCCATCGCGAAGGACGTGCGATCGAGAATCGTCTTCAGGTCGTGCGCAGACAGCGATACCGACTGGCTGACCTCGACATCTTCGATGGACGGGAAGTCGTTCGCAGGAAGGGACGCCAAGGTGTAGCGCGATCGCCCAGCCCGAATCGTTCCTTTCTCCGCGCCGACATCGAGCTCGAGACGAGTGCCGTCGGGCAGCGCCTTGCAGATGTCGTGGAGCTTGCGGGCGGGCACGGTGACCTCACCCGGTTCGTCGACCTCGGCCTGGACCCGCGCCACCATTTCGACCTCCAGGTCGGTTCCCGTGAAAGAGACCTCCCCGGCATCACCGACCACCAGGAGATTCGCAAGCACGGGCAGCGTCTGTCGTCTTTCGACCACGCCGGTCACCTGACTGAGCGGTCTCAGGAGGGCTTCCCTCTGGATGCTGAACTTCATGATCCGTCCTGCCTGATTATTGATGTGTTTTTATATACAAATCTGTAGCAATAAGCGACGCAAAATCGTCGGATAACTCAAATTTCTCTTTTTAATTCAACAGCTTATTGAATCGCAAAGTTGGTCGTAAGCGGCTCTCAAGCTGTGTGGGAAATGTGGATAAGTCCACGCCCTGATTTGGTCCCACGGTTGTCAACAAGCTTACCCACAGGGTTGTACCCGTTCACGTGGTCAGCTCGCGCAGCAGCTTCTCGTAGTCCTCCCGGATCCGGCCGTCGGTCTCCTTGAGCTCCGCAATCTTCCGGCAAGCATGCAGCACCGTCGTGTGATCGCGACCGCCGAAGGCATCACCGATTTCCGGCAGGCTATGGTCCGTCAACTCCTTCGCCAGCGCCATGGCCACCTGGCGGGGTCGGGCGATGGAGCGATTGCGTCGCTTCGAAAGCAGCTCGGCCACGCGAATCTTGTAGTACTCGGCCACCACCTTCTGGATGTTCGAGATCGTGATCAGTCGCTCGTGTACGGTCAGCAGGTCGCGCAGGGTCTCCCGCGCGAACTCCAGTGTCAGTTCCGCACCGGTGAAACGCGCGCTGGCGCAGAGCGTATTGAGCGCTCCCTCCAGATCCCGCACGTTCGAGCGAATCCGCTTCGCGATGAAGTAGGCGACCTCCGCGTCGAGCGCCATACCGAGGCCAGCGGCCTTGCTCAGGAGAATCGCCACCCGTGTTTCGAAGTCCGGTGGCTCGATCGCCACGCTCAGGCCCCAGCCGAAGCGAGATTTCAGCCGGGCCTCGAGCCCGTCCACCTCTTTGGGATAGCGGTCGCACGTCAGGATGATCTGCTGCTGCCCTTCGAGCAACGTATTGAAGGTGTGGAAGAACTCCTCCTGAGTCCGGTCCTTGCCGGCGAAGAACTGGATGTCGTCGATCATCAAGGCATCGACCGAGCGATACTTCGCCTTGAACTGATCGATCGTGTTGTGCCGTAGCGCCATGATCATTTGGCTGACGAACTGCTCGGAGTGCAGATACACCACCCGTGATCCGTGGTCCGTGCGCAGGCGATTGCCCGTCGCGTGAAGCAGGTGCGTCTTGCCAAGCCCGGTGCCGCCGTAGAACAGCAGCGGGTTATAGGCCGAATCGCCGGGGTTTTCGCCCACCTGCATGGCAGCGGCGCGCGCCAGCTGGTTCGACTTGCCCTGGACGAAGTTCTCGAAGTGATAGCGCGGATCGACATTGCCCGTACCGCGATCGACCGCTTCCGGCTCCGTGGCAGCCGCGCCAATGGCGCCCCGTCCGGACTGCTGAATCTCCGCTTCAGCGGATCCCACCACGTAGCGAATGGATAGCCCGTCTCCGCCCAGGCGGTCGACCAGCATGCCGATACGCTCGCCGAAGCGGTCCTCGAGATGACGGGCGATGTAATTGTTGGGGGCGTAGAGAATCAGCTCGCGGCCGACCTGACGTCCCTGGACCGGCTCGACCCACAGCTGGAGGTCATCGGAGGAAAGCTCCTCCTGCAGCCGGCGTGAAACCTGGGTCCAGAGTCTGTCGGTCACCGGGTGTCCGTCGAGTCAGCATCGTTCCCACCGCCGGCTACGGGGACCGGCCGGCGCGGGCATGATCGGGACCTGCTTGCCGAGCGCCTGGGCGGCGTCCGAAGGCGATGGTCGAGGCGCCCAAGTCTAAACCCGTCGCGCGCGGGAATGCCAGCGCCTTCACACGCTCTTCGAGCCTTGATCCTGCACAGTACGCCCCCGTACAATTCGCAGGCTCGGTCAATATTTGATCATGTTGGAAACAGCGCACTGTCGCGAAACAGGGACGGAGACGATTCGGGTATCGCCGAATCGCTCCATGAGCGGTCGAACGCTCGCCATCGTCTTCGCTCTGATCGCTTCGGGTTGTCTGCTGTTCTCGCTGTTGCTGGCCTTTCAAGGCTACTGGGTGCCGCTTCCCTTTGCGGGGGCAGAGGTACTGGCACTCGGTCTTGCACTCCTCTGGGTGCGACGAGAACTCAGAACCACCGAGGAAATCGCTGTCAGCGACGGTGAGCTTCGAGTTCGTCACATCGGTCGTCTCGGCCGGCGTGAGGCGCACTTTCATCCCGCCTGGGTGCGGATTGAGCTGCGCCGCGGACGATACCGTTGGTATCCCCGGCGACTCGTGATCACTTCACATGGCCGGGAGCTCGAGATCGGCGCTTTTCTCGCCGAGCCCGAGCGCCATGCACTGGCGACCCAGCTGCGGGAATTGCTGCGTCCTCATGCATATCAGGCGGGCTGAACGCCCGCCGGGGTTAGGTTTGCTGAAAGCAGGACAGATTCGCATGCGTAAATTGATGGTTTTCTCGGCCGGAGCGGCGTTGCTCGCGGCGGCGTTGCCGGCAGCGGCAGAGCTCGGGCTCAACATGCCGAAGGGCGTGACTCCGTTCTCCCGGGACGTCTACGACCTCCACATGCTCATCCTCTGGATCTGCGTGATTATCGGGGTCGTGGTGTTCGGCGCGATGTTCGTGTCGATGTTCCTCCACCGTAAATCACGCGGGCACGAGGCGGCCCAGTTCACCCACAGCACCAAGGCCGAGATCATCTGGACGGTCATTCCGGTCCTGATCCTGGTGGGTATGGCCTACCCGGCCACGAAGACGCTGGTCACGATGCACCAGACCGGCGATGCCGAAATGACCGTCAAGATCACCGGCTACCAGTGGAAGTGGAAGTATGACTACATCGAGGATGGGGTCAGCTTCCTGTCGAATCTGGATCGCTCGAGCGACGCTGCGCGACAGCTCAACTCCGGCATCGATCCCGCGTCGGTCGAGAACTACCTGCTGGACGTCGACAAGCCGCTCGTCCTGCCGACCAACACCAAGATTCGCTTCCTCATCACGGCGGATGACGTGATCCATTCCTGGTGGATTCCGCAGTTCGGCTGGAAACGCGACGCCATTCCCGGCTTCGTCAACGAAGGCTGGACCTATATCGAGGAGCCGGGTGTGTATCGCGGTCAGTGCGCGGAACTCTGCGGCAAGGATCACGGTTTCATGCCCATCGTGGTGATCGCCAAGCCCAAGGACGAATACGTCGCCTGGGTCGCTGAACAGCGCGGCGAAACCCTGATCGCCAGCGAGGCCGAAGTGCCCGTTTTGGCCGACAACGAATCCTGAGGAGCCTCGAATCATGACGACACAGGTTGCCCATCACGACGATCACCACGCCACCGGCTTCAAGGCCTTCCTCGACCGCTGGCTGTTCACCACCAACCACAAGGACATCGGGACCCTTTACCTGCTGTTCTCGCTGCTGATGTTCTTCATCGGCGGCGCCATGGCGCTGGTCATCCGCGCGGAACTGTTCCAGCCGGGTCTCCAGCTCGTGGAGCCCGACTTCTTCAATCAGATGACGACCATGCACGCGCTGGTCATGATCTTCGGCGCGGTCATGCCGGCCTTCGTCGGGCTCGCCAACTGGATGATCCCGCTGATGGTCGGTGCGCCCGACATGGCGCTGCCGCGGATGAACAACTGGAGCTTCTGGCTGCTGCCGTTCGCCTTCACGCTCCTGCTGTCGACGCTGTTCATGGACTCCGGCGGCCCCGCCGGTGGCTGGACCCTCTATCCGCCGCTGTCACTCCAGACCGGGGATAGCTTCGCGTATGTGATCTTCGCGATTCACATCATGGGGATTTCGTCGATCATGGGCGCCATCAACGTGATCGCGACGATCCTGAACATGCGCGCGCCGGGCATGAACCTGCTGCGGATGCCGCTGTTCGTCTGGACCTGGCTCATCACCGCGTTCCTGCTGATCATGGTCATGCCGGTTCTCGCCGGCGCCGTCACCATGCTCCTGACCGACCGTTTCTTCGGCACGAGCTTCTTCAACGCCGCCGGCGGCGGTGATCCCGTCATGTTCCAGCACATCTTCTGGTTCTTCGGTCACCCCGAGGTCTACATCATGATCCTGCCGGCTTTCGGGATCGTGTCCGAGATCCTGCCGACGTTCGCGCGCAAGCCGCTCTTCGGCTACGTCTCGATGGTGTACGCCACGGCCTCGATCGCCTTCCTGTCCTTCATCGTATGGGCGCACCACATGTTTACCGCAGGCATGCCGCTGGGTGGTGAGCTCTTCTTCATGTACGCCACGATGATCATCGCCGTGCCGACAGGGGTGAAGGTATTCAACTGGGTCGCCACCATGTGGAAGGGCTCGATGACCTTCGAGACCCCGATGCTGTTCGCGATCGGCTTCGTGATCCTGTTCACGATCGGTGGCTTCTCGGGTCTGATGCTCGCCATCGTCCCGGCCGACTTCCAGTATCACGATACCTACTTCGTCGTGGCGCACTTCCACTACGTGCTCGTGACCGGTGCGGTGTTCTCGATCATGGCCGCCGCCTATTACTGGCTGCCGAAGTGGACCGGGCGCCGCTATTCCGAGTTCTGGGGCAAGATGCACTTCTGGCTGTCGGTGATCAGCGTGAACGTGTTGTTCTTCCCGCAGCACTTCCTGGGCCTGGCGGGCATGCCGCGCCGGATCCCGGATTACTCCGTCCAGTTCGCCGAGTTCAACATGCTGTCGTCGATCGGTGGCTTCGCCTTCGGCTTCTCGCAGCTGATCTTCGCGGGTATCGTCATCCATTCGATGTACTGGGCGAAAAAGACGGACGAAGCACGCACCTGGGAAGGCGCCAAGGGCCTCGAGTGGATCGTGCCGACCCCGGCGCCGCACCACACCTTCGACACGCCGCCGGAGATCAAGGATGAAGATCTCGCCCACGGGGACGTCGCGCACTAAAACCCATGGCTGATCAAGATCTCCAGTCCCAGGCTCAACGCAGCAGCGCCCGCCGCACGGCGGCGCTGCTGATCGGCGTGGCGCTCCTTGTCTATCTGGTGTTCGTCGGGAGTGCGGTGCTGAAATGAGCCAGCCGGTGAGCAATCGCAAGCTGTTCGGCATCCTTGGCGGGATCGCGCTCGGCATGTTCGGCTTCGGCTTCGCAATGGTGCCGCTGTACGACGTCTTCTGTGAGGTCCTCGGCATTCGCCTCGAAGACGGGACCGGCCAGATCGCCACCAACGAGGTCGGCGAGTTCGAGGGTCAGACCGATCGCTGGGTGACGGTACAGTTCGACTCGAGCGTCGATTCGAAGCTGCCCTGGGCCTTTGCGCCGGACGAGCCGATCTTGAAGGTCCGCGTCGGTGAGCTCACCGAGACCACCTACCTGGCGCGTAATCTGGCCGATCACGCCGTGATCGGCCATGCGGTACCGAGCGTGGCCCCGTCCCGGGCCTCGCTGTATTTCGCGAAGACCGAGTGTTTCTGTTTCACGCAGCAGCAGCTGGCCTCGGGGGAGGAGCAGCATATGCCGGTCCGGTTCATCATCGATCCGGAGCTGCCGCCCACGGTCAATACGTTGACCCTGTCCTATCGTTTCTATCGGAGCGACGCGACTGCGGCGCTCCTCGAGCCAGTTACGGGAGAAGAGTAATGGCAACTGCACCGGGGGGTTACTACGTTCCCCATCATGCGCACTGGCCCATCGTCGGATCCATCGGCCTGACGACCCTTGCCGTCGGCGCGGCCAACTACCTCAACGGCGGCAGCAGCGCCTGGACCATCGGCATGTACGGTGGCATGGCCATCGTCATCTTCATGATGTGGGGCTGGTTCCGCGAGGTCATCAAGGAGAGCGAAGGCGGCATCTATAACCAGGATGTCGACACCTCGTTCCGCATGGGGATGATGTGGTTCATCATCTCCGAGGTCATGTTCTTCGCCGCGTTCTTCGGCGCGCTGTTCTATGCCCGGGGCGCTCGCCGTGCCGTGGCTATCGGGCTGGGGCGACGGACTGGCCACTGCGCAGTTCCTCTATCCGGACTACGAGGCGGCGTGGCCGACGAATGGCCCCGGCGATATCGGCGGTAGCTTCGGCATCATCCCGGCGTTCGATCTGCCGGCGCTGAATACGCTGATCCTGCTCACCTCGGGCTTCACGGTGACGATGGCCCACCACGCCATCGTCAAGATGCAGCGTCAGGCCACGATCTGGTGGCTTGTCGCCACGGTCGCGCTGGGCGCGATCTTCGTCGTCTGCCAGGCGTACGAGTACGTCCACGCCTATCAGGATCTGAATCTGACGCTTGGCAGCGGCATCTATGGCTCCACGTTCTTCATGCTGACGGGCTTCCACGGTCTGCACGTGACGCTCGGCGCCATCATGCTCGCCGTCATCACCGTCCGCGTCATGCGAGGTCACTTCACGGCCGAGAACCACTTCGGCTTCGAAGCGGTGGCCTGGTACTGGCACTTCGTCGACGTGGTCTGGCTGGGCCTGTTCGTCTTCGTCTATATCCTCTAGCGGCGCGGACGCACAAGCTGCCGACCGAAAACCCCGCTCCTGCGGGGTTTTCTTTCGCTCGGCAAGGTGATTCGGCTGTGATCAGTCGTTGCCGAAGACCTTCGGCTCGGGCTCACCGGTGATCGGACTCGGATTCGCGCCCAGGAAGCCGGTAGCCCGGCCGGCGATCAACAGCACGAAGAGCAGGATCGATAGACCGATGCGCCAGGACAGCGCGCGCGCGGTGCGTGTGCCCTTGCCCTGGTCTTTCATCATGTACACGAGGGCTGCGCCAAGATTGAACAGGATGAGCGCCAGGAACAGTAGAACGATGATTTTAGTGACCACAGGGGACCCGCAAACGGAGGGGATGGGCAGTCTAGCGCACGAGGACGTCGTGGGAACGCCAAGGTCATGAACTGGCTCCTGCGCATCATCCCTCTGGCTGCCGGACTCGCGCTGATTGCGCTGTTCGTCAATCTGGGCAACTGGCAGAGCGAACGCGCCGCCTTCAAGGACCGGCTCTTCGCCGATTTCGATGCCGCCTCGTCGCAGCCGCCGAGCCGCGTCGGCTCGCTCGAGGGCCTTCCCGATTACTCACCCGTGGAAATCGACGTGGCGCTGCTGCCGGACGTCCGCATCTACCTGGAAAACCAGCTGGTTGCCGGCCGCGACGGGGTGCACCTATACCGCCCGGCTACGCTTGCGGATCGCACCGTAGTGCTCGTGAATTTCGGCTGGCAGCCCGTCGGCCAGCGCCGCGAGCTCCCGCCCATCCCGGACGTTCAACCGGCCGCGACCGTCGCCGCGCTGGTCGCGCCGATGCCGCCGGGGGGCATTCGCCTCGGGGAGCTGGACCTCACCACCCAGACCTCGCCGTTCCGCGTCCCCTGGCTCGACCGCGCGCAGCTCGCGAGCCGCTTGAATCTCGACCTCGCGCCCCAGATATTGTTGCTTACCGCTGACAGCGATGTCTTCGTCCGCGAATGGCGGCCGGTCACGATGGAAGCCGATCGCCATCGGGGCTACGCCTTCCAATGGTACGCGCTTGCCGCGGCCGTCAGCCTGTTCACAGTCTGGGGTTTCTGGCGCGCCTTGCTTCGCCGCCCCGGCCCGCATCGTGCCGAATCATCATGAGTTCATCCGTCGATCCGACCGATTCCAATGCGCCGTCGAACCTCCGTTCCCGGCTCACCCTGCTCGCCATCGTGGCCCTGTTTCTGGCGCCGGTCCTTGCCGCCGTCTTCCTGCAGAGCCGCATGAGCGATTACGCACCGGAAGCGAGCCGGGCCTATGGCGAACTCGTTTCGCCGGTGGTGGCCCTCCCCGATCCGGCCCGAGCCGCGCTGCCGGACGCCCAGGCCTGGACGCTGGTTGTGCCCCCGGCGGCTTGCGCGGAGGCATGCACCGAACTGCTTGACCTCCTGGGTCGCCTCGACCGGGCGCTGGGTCGCCACGCGGACGAAGTCGCTGAGCTGGTCTTCTTCGACGGCACCCCGCCTGCGGGCGAGGGGGCTGCCGTCGCGAGTCCGGTACCCCCCGCGTGGCAGGCGCTCCTCGTGGAGCAGGGCTGGGCCGACGCCGGCGCGATCCTCGTCGACCCCCTTGGCAATGTCATGATGCGCTACCCCGTAGACTTCGACCCCTCCCGTATGAAGCGGGACCTCGAACGTCTTCTCAAGTACAGCAAGTTCAACGAATCATGACCCGAAACCAATGGATCTCGCGGCTGGCCTGGGCCGGCGCCGCCACCGCGCTGTTCGTCGCCGTTCTCGGTGCCTACGTGCGCCTGAATCACGCCGGTCTCGGCTGTCCGGACTGGCCCGTCTGCTACGGCAAGATCACCTGGCCGACCCAGGCCGAAGACATCATGGCGGCCAACGAGGCCTTTCCCGAACGGCCCGTGGAAACGGGGAAGGCCTGGCGAGAGCAGGTCCACCGGTTCTTCGCGGCGGGCCTCGGGGTAGTCGTTCTGGCCCTGGCGCTCGTCGCGAACTGGGCGCAGCCTCGGCGGCGCCTGATCGTCGCCGGTGGAGCGATCGCCGCGACGGCCGGGACCTTCAGCTACATCTTCGGGGCCGTCGGGCTTTCGGTCGCGTTCTCCGTGGTCGCCATCGGTCTACCGCTCGCGGGTGCGATCCTCTGGCGTGGCGATGGGCCGGGCCGACTGGCTGCGGGCCTCCTCGCGCTCATCATCTTTCAGGCGATGCTCGGCATGTGGACCGTGACGATGCTGCTGAAGCCGGCGATCGTGACCGCCCATCTGCTTGGTGGCCTGTCGACCGTCACGCTGCTGGTCTGCCTGGCCGGGATGACGACCCCCGCCCTCCGGCAGCGGGCCGTCGACTATGGCACCCGCAAGCTGACCTGGATCGCACTGGTCGTCGTCGTCATGCAGATCTTTCTCGGCGGCTGGACCTCGACCAACTACGCCGCGCTCGCATGCCCCGACTTCCCGACGTGCCAGGGGCAGTGGTGGCCGGAAACCGATCTTGCCGAGGGCTTCGTGCTCTGGCGCGGCGTCGGTGTCGATTACGAGGGTGGCGTGCTCGATGCCACGGCGCGCACGGGCATCCACTGGGTCCACCGCCTCGGCGCCATCGTCGTGACGCTCGTTGTCGGCCTCCTCGCGCTGCGGCTCGTGACGGCCTCCCGTCTACGCTTCCACGGCGTGGCGCTCGCCGGCGCCCTGCTGCTCCAGCTCGGCCTGGGCGTCTGGAACGTCGTCGGTGGTCTGCCGCTCTGGGTGGCCACCGCACACAACGGCGGTGCGGCCCTGCTGCTCGCGGCACTCGTGCTGCTGCTGGTCAGGTTTGCCCCGGAACGAGCCCGTGTACCCGCGCCGGCTGCGGGTTCCGATGTGACCGGCGGCGTTGCGCACGCCGAACCGGCACCGTAAAGTCGAGCGCCCCATGACCGAAGCCAACACCATGTCCGCGGTGGCCGCGCCCAGCACCTTCGATCGTTACCTCGAGCTCTGCAAGCCGAAGGTCGTAGCCCTGATCGTCTTCACGGCGGTCGTCGGGATGCTGCTTGCCGTGCCCGGCCTGCCGCCGCTGGGTCTGACCCTGCTCGCGACGATCGGCATCGGTCTGGCGTCGGCTTCGGCGGCGGCGATCAATCACCTCATCGATCGCCGCGAAGACGCCATCATGGCACGGACCCGGCACCGCCCACTGCCGACCGGACAGCTTTCCGCGGGGCGCGTCGCCGCTTTCGCTGCCGTCCTCGGCGCCCTGGGTATTGCCGTACTCTGGTGGCTGGTAAATCCACTGACCGCGATCCTCACCTTCGCCTCGCTGATCGGCTACGCGATTATCTACACGGTCTTCCTCAAGCGCGCGACGCCCCAGAACATCGTCATCGGTGGTGCTGCCGGCGCCGCCCCACCGCTGCTGGGCTGGATCGCCATCACCGGTTCGCTCGATGCGCCGGCATTCGTGCTGTTCCTGATCATCTTCGCCTGGACGCCGCCCCATTTCTGGGCGCTGGCGCTCTACCGCCGGCATGACTACGCGGCCGTTGATATTCCCATGCTCCCGGTCACCCACGGCGTGACCTTCACGCGCTGGCAGATCCTGTTCTACACGGTGATTCTCTTCCTGGTCACCCTGCTGCCCTACCTGATCGGCATGAGCGGACTGTTCTATCTCGGTGGCGCCGTGGTTCTGGGGCTCGCCTTCCTACACTTCGCCTACAAGCTCCTATCGACCGAGGACGAGATGCTGGCCATGCGGGTCTTCAGCTACTCCGTCATCTATCTGATCGCGCTCTTCGCGTTTCTGCTCGTCGACCACTACCTGCCGATTCCCCATCCGCTCTACGCGGACACGCAGCCGGGTTGGATCCGCCTGGGCTAGGGCCGGCGCGACGCTCGCGTGGAAATAGCGCTACACTAGCGCGCTTTTTACCCGGAACTCGATCGTGAAGAACCATCTCCAGGAGCTCATCAATCAGGCGTTGCTCGACCTGAAGCGCGAGGGCGAGATCCCGCGGGATCTCGATCCGGACGTGATGCTCGAGCGCACGCGCTCAACGGAGCACGGCGACTATTCGTCGAACATCGCCCTCATGATCGCCAAGCCGGCGAAGCGACCCCCTCGGGAGCTGGCCCAGGCCATCGTCGATCGTCTCCTCGAGTCCAAGCACATCGAAAAGATCGAGGTCGCCGGCCCCGGATTCATCAATTTCCACCTGACCCGCGCCTCCCTGCAGGGCGTCGTGTCCCAGGTTCTCAAGAAGGGCGAGGCCTACGGTCGTCGGTCCAGCGCGAACCCGGAGCGCATTACCGTGGAGTTCGTCTCCGCCAACCCGACGGGCCCGCTTCATGTCGGCCATGGGCGCGGCGCGGCCTATGGCGCGTCGCTGGCAAGCGTGATCGAAGCCGGCGGTGACGAAGTCCAGCGCGAGTACTACGTCAATGATCATGGCCGCCAGATGGACATCCTCGCGGCGTCGGTCTGGCTGCGATACCTCGAGCTGGGCGGTATCACGGTCCCGTTCCCTTCGCGTGGCTACCAGGGCGAGTACATCTACGATATCGCGCGCTCGGTACGACGTTCGCAGGGCGACGAGCTGCGCCGCAGCCCGTCCGAGGTCACCGATGACCTGATTGCCGACAACGCCGACGCCGAGAAACACATCGACGCCCTGGTCCAGCGGGCCAAGACCCTTCTGGGACCGGGTTACGACATCTGCTTCGAAGCCGCGCTCGACGCGATCGTCGACGACATCCGGGAAGACCTGGAGGGCTTCCAGGTCCGCTACGACAAGTGGTTCAGCGAACGATCGCTCGCGCGCAACGGCGACATCGAGCAGGCGCTCCAGCGCCTGAAAGATGCCGGCCACGTCTACGAGAAGGACGGCGCGCTGTGGTTCGCAGCCACGGAGTTCGGCGACGAGAAGGACCGTGTGGTCGTCCGCGAGAACGGGCAGACCACCTACTTCGCGTCCGATATCGCCTATCTGCTGAACAAGCTCGGTCGCTTCGATCGCGCTATCTACGTGTTCGGCGCCGACCACCATGGCTATATCGCGCGCCTGAAGGCCGCGGCACTCGGGCTCGGCGAAGACCCCACGCGCGTCGAGATCCTGCTCGTCCAATTCGCGCATCTCTTCCGCGCCGGCGAGAAGGTCCAGATGTCAACCCGCTCCGGGAGTTTCGTGACGCTGCGCGAGCTGCGTGAGGAAGTCGGCACCGATGCCGCCCGGTACTTCTACGTCATGCGGAGCAATGATCAGCACCTGGATTTCGACCTCGAACTCGCCAAGAGCGAGTCGTCGGACAACCCCGTCTACTACATCCAGTACGCGCATGCCCGCGTCGCGAGCATCTTCCGCAAGCTCGAGGAGCGCGGTTTCACCTTTAATCGCGCAATTGGCGAGGCTGCCCTCGGCCGCCTGAGCGACGACGCCGAGCTCGACATCCTGCGGGCGATCAACAACTACCGCGAGATTCTCGACGCCGCGGCCCGCAATCGCGCGCCGCATCTGCTGGCCCACTACCTGCGTGATTTCGCCCAGCTCTTCCAGAGCTACTACAACGCGCAGCCGATCATCGTCGAGGACGACGAGGACCTCCGGTCCGCGCGCCTGTGCCTCTGCGCTGCGGTGCGCCAGGTCCTGGCCAATGGTCTGGGTTTGCTCGGTATCGGTGCTCCGGAGCGGATGTAGCGATGGCCAAGAAGAAACAAAGCCGTCGGCGCCAGGCGATCCGTGATGCGGATCAACGCCCGGTGCCGGCGTGGATCTGGCTGACCGTCGGCCTGGTCCTCGGTCTCGGGCTGGCGGTCCTGCTGACCGTCACGGGCCTGATGCCCCAGCCGCCCGGGGCGGACCCCGATCGACGCCCGGTCCCGTCACCGGCTCCTGCCGAGGGCCGCGAAGAGATCGCCCAGCCGGCCGAGGATGAATGGAAGCCCCGCTACGACTTCTACACGGTGCTCCCCGAGATGGAGGTCGTCGTGCCGGAGGCGGAACTCACCGAGCGCGCCGCTGGTGACGCCGAGGTCGCTGATGACGGTACCGTCTATCTGATCCAGGTTGGCTCCTTCCGCGAATTCGGTGATGCGGATCGCATGAAGGCCCAGCTGGCGCTCCTGGGCGTGATTGCCCACGTGCGATCCGTCGACATCAACGGCGTCACCTGGCACCGCGTTCGCGTCGGCCCCTTTGATAGTTCCCGGGAAACCGACCGCATCAAGCGATCCCTCCAGGATAATTCGTTCGAGGCGATCGTTCTGACCGAACGATCCTGATCGCGGGTCTGTCCGACCCCTGACCGTCGCCAGTTCCGGGGCGGCCCCGGGTCCGCTATGCTTGGGTGGTACCCATTTCCGGAGAAAAGGAATGACCGGATCGATTCCGCCGACCCCGCCCCCGGGCAGCGCCAGCACCCCCGCCGCCGGAAGTTCGGAAGCGCGCCAGTGGGCGATGTTCATCCACTTCTCGATCTTTCTCGGCTTTCTCGTGCCGATGCTCGGACTGGTCGCGCCGATCGTGCTGTGGCAGATGAAGAAGGATCAGTTTCCGTCCATCACGCCGCATGCCTACGTGGTGTTCAACTGGATTCTCAGCTTGCTGATCTACTCGCTGATCTGCGCGGTGCTCACGATCATCGTCGTCGGCATTCTCGGATTCGTCGTGCTCGGTATTCTGTCGATCCTCTACCCGATCATCGGTGGCATCAAGGCCAACGACGGCGAGCTCTGGGAATACCCTGGCTCCATCCGCTTCCTGAAGTGAAGCCGGCACGGAGGCGACGCACAGCGTCGCCTCTTCTGGCCGTGGTTTCAGTTCTCGAAGCCGCCGAAGAAGACGTGCTGCGGTGAGGTCACGCGTAGAAGCACCCCGCCGCGATCGACGACGTAGAGCTGTCCGCGCTCGTCCTCACCGAAGCCGCCGAGACTGAAGTCGCCAGCGCCGGGTTGGAATTCGAAGGACCAGTCGTTGCCCCTGCCGGTCGCTACAAGCAGGTCGCCGGTGCAGAATTCGCCGGCAATGTAGGTTCCATCCAGCAGCGGAACGGGCCCCCGGAAGACGAAGCCGCCGGTGACCGAATAGCACGGTGCCCCCGGCAGATCGTGGTCATACTCGATGACCGGGTCGATGAGCTGCGCCCCGTCGACCGTCGCGCAGGCGGCGGACGGATCGCCGGGATCGGACGGCAGGCCGTAGGCCGTGCTGCCCTCGCGGCAATCCCAGCCGAGATTCGCACCGGCCTGGCCCGCATCGAGACGATTGATCTCCTCGACGCGATTCTGCCCGACATCACCAATCCAGAGATCACCCGTACGCCGGTCGAAGCTGAAGCGATACGGATTCCGCGCGCCCAGGGCCCAGATCTCGGCGCAGGTCCCAGCCTCGTTCGGCCAGGGGTTGTCTGCCGGTATGCCATAGCTGACGGCATCGCCGCAGGCACTGGTCGAACCGCCCGCGCTGTCGACATCGATACGCAGGACCTTGCCGAGCAGCGTGCCCGTATCCTGCCCGGCTTCGCGGGGATCCCCGGCGCTGCCACCGTCACCGACGCCGACATGGAGGAAACCATCGGGGCCGAAGCTGACCTCGCCACCGTTGTGATTGCTGAACGGCTGGGGGATCTCCAGGAGGCGGACTTCGGAGTCGGGATCGGCGCGCGACGGGTCACCCGGGTCGACCACGTAGCGCGCGATGACGGTATGGAAGCTCGGACCGAGCGTCGTGTAGTTGACGAAGAACCGGCCGTTCTCCACGAACTCCGGGTGGAAGGCCAGACCGAGCAACCCGCGCTCGCCGCTCGCCGCCGTCAGCCCTGAGCCGGTGAAGGTGCTCAGATCGAGCCAGGGGTTCTCCTGGAGTGATCCGTCCGGAGCCACGATCCGGATCGTGCCGTTCTGCTCGACGATGAAGAGGCGATGGGTACCGTCGTTCGCGCTCGCGATGCCAATGGGCAGGGCGAGGCCATCGACGTAGGGTTCCAGGACCACCTCCGGCTGCTGGGCCAGGGCACTTCCCAGGGGCGCCAGCAGCACTGCGGCGCATCGCAAAAGCTCTCGCATGGATGGACGTCGGTGAGGAAGACAGGCGCGAGTGTAGCGCGATCGCAGTCCGGAAAAACGTGACGTGCTCGAATCCCCGGTGCAAACTTCGCCCGACGATCAGCGGTCGGCGATCAATCGATCCTCGACCTGAACCCGCACGTCGCCATTGCGCTTGCGAAGGTCGTCCAGCAGCGTCACGAAGCCCGGATCGCCCCGCAGAGACTGCAGCCGCAGGTCGTTCTCGGCGGCCCAGCTATCCATCCAGCCCCGTTCCACAGCGACGCCGAAGCGTTCGAGCGCCGCATTCGAGTCGTCGGATAGCGCGGCGACCACGGCTTCGCGATATGCAGTTTCCGCGACCTGGAATCCCTGCAGCCGGATCGCCTCCATGCGGCGTTCGGCGTCGGCCACGTGGCCACCGGCCGATTCATCGTCCCCGGCCGCACGGGTGGCAAGCGCCGTCCAGGTGAGGATGTCGACGGCGAAGCCCGGCGGCTGGTCGTCAATTTCCCGGACGATGAATCCGAAGTGGTCGGCCGCCTCGGCACTCCGGCCCTCGCGCAGCGCGAGCATGCCCAGCCAGAACTCCGGCAGCATGGCTTCCTTGCTCGCGATCATCGAGTCACTCGACTGCTCCAGCAGGCCTTCGACCAGCTGCCTCAGCTGATCGAGCCGTCCTGCCCGCCAGAGATACTCGGCCCGGGTCATCTGGATCGACATGTTCTGCGGTCCGACCTCGATGCCCTGCTCGAGAACCCGACCCGCCGACTCCATGGCGCCGAGGCGCAGGAGGAGGTTGGCCAGTACCGCGTGATTGGGCGGCGCGTCGGGTTCGAGTCGAAGCGCCTGATTGCTGTGGATGAACGCGTCTTCGAGGCGCCCGGTGCGGGCCTCCCAGCTCGCCAGGGTCCGAAGCACCATGGTCTGGGTCGGATAGATGTCCCGGATTTCCTCGAGGCGCCCGAAGCCTTCCTGGTACTGCCCGCTCGAGAGCTGGTTGCCCGCGAGGTTGATGTTCAGCAGCAGGTGATGGGGGTCGAGTTTGAGCCCCTCCCGCAGTACGAGCTCCTGCTCGCGCAGGCTGCCTTCCTCACCGATGATGCCGGCGAGCCAGACGTGCGCGACGATATTCTCGCCCGCCTTGTCAAGGTCGATGGCGTCCCGGAGATGACGCTTCGCGGCGGCGGTCCGACCGAGATTCCAGTACAGCAGCCCGAGCGAGGAGAACGCCTCGGAGAGCTCGCCGTCGATCCTGAGGGCGGCATCGATGGCGGGCTGCGCCTGCTGTACGGCCTCGGCCATCGACAGGTTGCCGTACGCCGCCAGCAACAGGTACGCGTCGGCGAGGCCGGAATAGGCCGGCGCGTAACCCTTGTCGAGATCGATGACCTTGTTGAAGATCTCGATGGCCTCCTCGAGGGACTCGGGGGTCCGCTTCTGCCAGAGTTCGCGCCCCTCCAGGTAAAGATCGTAGGCTTCGAAGGTTCCAGGACCCGCTTCGGGCCGCCCGCCGAAGACCAGCCCACCGGCGTAACTGCTGTCGAGCTTACCCGCGACCGCCGTCGCGATCTCGTCCTGGATCGTCAGGATCTGATCGGCCGGCTGATCGAAGGTCCGGGTCCACATCGCGTAGCCCGACTCGACGCTGATGAGTTGCGCTTCGACTTGCACGGTCTCGCCCTGGCGCATGATCGTGCCGTCGAGAACCGTCGCAACGTTGAAGGTTTCCCCGATGAGCCCGTAGTCGATGGCCCCGTCGTTCGGTGCGCCCCGCCGCCGCGGCGCCACGTTGAGATCCTCGGCCTGGCTGAGCATGCTGCGCAGTTCCGCGCTGACGCCCGTCGCGAAATACGACTGGTCGCCAGCCGGGCTGATGTCGGCAAAATCGAGCACTGCGACGGAATTGGGGGGCGGACCCGGTTCGTTCGTCGCCGGCCCGTCGCCGGCCGCCGGCGCCGCTGCCGCGAGCGGAGCCTGCGTTCCCGCCAGGACCGCCGGCGCGTAGATCGAATAGAGGTAGTAGCCGGCCGCGCCGTCGAGGCCGAGCACCACCGCCAGCAGCAGAAACGACCGGGTGCTGGAGGTGTTCTCGTTGGCCTCCGTCCGCTTCAGTCCATCGGGTGTCAGGTCGAAGATCCACGACAGCGCCATGACGATCGGGAACAGCAGGACGACCCCGATGATGACCACCGTGAGCGCCCACGGCGGCAGCTGCAGCGGCTCGAAGGTGATCTCGGCGACCTGAAGCAGGACAAAGGCCACCACCGCATACGCCGTAGCGACGCGGATAACCTTCCGTCGGTGCATCTCCGATATGGTCGAAGCGAGAAACGACGACTTCATGCTGACCTGATCGATCCCTTCCTTCACGGCTACGCTCTACCCCCGGGAGACGAACGAGGCGTCGACCGGGTTACACATCTCCCATCATCCCGCCACGCTGACAAATCGGCGCGTGTCGATGGTCAGACGTCTGCCGGAACCCCCTGGTTGGCTTCCGGCGCCTGCCCCACGTTCGCTTTGAGCAGCGCGATCCGTCGGAGTTCCCCGGGCTGGACGCCAAACCTTGTGGGATTGACCGGAGAATCCCGGGAACCGGTCCCATGCTCGGGTTAAACTCCGCAGCCACTTTCCCCGCCTGCGATGGCCATGAGCGACAGTAACTGGATCCACGAATTCCACGACTCCGGCAGCGCCATCGGCTACGAGGTGCTCGAGGTCCTGCATCAGGAACGATCGCCGTTCCAGCAGATCGACATCTACCGAACGCGCACCTTCGGCACCGCGATGGCGCTGGATGGCTGCTGGATGGTGACGGACCGCGACAACTTCATCTACCACGAGATGATGTCGCACCCCGCACTGCTCTCCCATCCGGCGCCGCGCGACGTCGTCATCATCGGCGGTGGCGATTGCGGCACCCTGCGGGAAGTCGCGCGGCATGAGGACGTGGCGCGGATCGTTCAGATCGAACTCGACGAGCGGGTGACTCGCCTGTCCGAGCAGTTCTTTCCCGAACTGTGCGAGCGCAATGATGATCCGCGCGTCGAGCTGCGCTTCGAGGACGGCATTCGCTGGATGGAGGCGAGCGGGCCCGGCTCGGCGGATGTCATCATCGTCGACTGCACGGATCCCGTGGGGCCGGCTGCCGGGCTCTACGACGTGCCGTTCTTCAGGACGTGCCGGGAAACGCTGCGCCCCGGGGGCATTCTCATCCAACAGAGCGAGAGCCCCCTGTTCCACGTCGAACTCCTGGCTGCCCTGCGCGAGCGCCTGCCCGAGGCCGGCTTCGATGCGGTCCAGCACCTGCAGTTTCCCCAGCCCTGCTATCCGTCGGGCTGGTGGAGCGCCACCATGGCGCGCCGCGACGGGCAATTCGACGTCTTTCGCAACAACGCGGCGAACCGCCTCGCAACGCGCTACTTCCACCCCGAAATGCTCGCCGCGGCCCGCACGTTGCCGCGGTTCCTTGCCGGCTGATCTACTCCAGGCGCTCGGCCAGATCCGCCGGGCCTACGAAGCCATCGAAAAGGCGACCGTCGGCCAGCACGAAGGCCGGCGTGCCGGTTGATCGGAGCGAGCGCGCCAGCGTGAACTCGTTCCCGATCCGGTGCTCGCAGGACGCGGGGGCCAGGTCGACACCGTTCATCGCGTCAGTCAGGGCTCCCTCGGGGTCGGTCGCACAGGCGGCCGCCACTGCCTTCTCCCACGACCCGGAACCGCGACCGGCGCGGGGCAGCATGAGGTAGTTCACGGATATCCCGCGGTCGTTGTAGCCCTCGATCTGCTGATGCAGCCGGCGGCAGTAGGGGCAGTCGATGTCGGTGATGACCGTCACTTCGGCAACGGGGTCCTGGGCGGGGAAGCG
>JBCCZC010000037.1:0-23030 GCA_039188505.1 Pseudomonadota bacterium
CAGCCCGCGCTTGCCGACGTCGATCTCGCCGTGCGCCCGGGTACCAGCCTGGCGATCGTCGGGGCCAACGGTTCCGGCAAGACGACGCTCGTGAAACTCCTGGTCGGCCTCTACCGGCCGACCGCGGGCGAGGTGCGCTATCAGGGGCGGTCGCTGCACGAGTGGGACCGCCAGGCGCTGCACGCTCGGGTCGCGGTCATCTTCCAGGACTACGCGCGCTACCAGTTCCTGCTCGGCGAGAATATCGGCGCTGGCGACGTCCAGGCCTTCGAGGACCCGGAGCGGTGGGAGCGCGCGGCGCGGCGTGGCATGGTCGATGACTTCATCGAGGCCTTGCCGGAGGGCTACCAGACCCAGCTCGGGCGATGGTTCGCGAACGGTCGCGAGCTTTCGGGCGGGCAGTGGCAGAAGGTGGCCCTGGCCCGCGCGTTCATGCGCGAGGATGCCGAGGTGCTGATCCTCGATGAGCCGACCGCGGCCATGGACGCCGATGCGGAGGCCCAGATCTTCGAGCATTTCCGGACCATGGCCGAAGATCGCATCACGATCCTGATCTCCCACCGCTTCTCGACGGTGCGCCATGCCGACCACATCATCGTCCTCGAGGACGGTCGCATCGTCGAACGGGGGAATCATGAAGCGCTGCTGGCCGCCGGCGGCGGCTACGCCCGCATGTTCCGGCTCCAGGCGCGCGGCTATCAGGCCGACGCGGCCGAGGAGATCGGCTGACGGTCCCGGGGGGCGACCTGGCGGGGTTCGCAATCGGTCGCGTCGATGCGTTAGGGTCGAGGCCTGTCCCACGAGGTGGCGCCATGGAGCTCTCGGTCTACTCCGAAATCGGCAGGCTGCGTGCGGTGATGACCCACCGTCCCGGAGCCGAAGTCGACCGCATGCCCCCGGCGCTGATGGAGGAGCTGCTCTTCGACGACATCCTTCACGGCAAGAGCGCCCGGGAAGAGCACGACGTCTTCACCGGCGTGATCGAGGCGTTCGGCGTGCGCAACCTCGACTTCCAGAACCTGCTCGACGAGGCCGTGCGCGAGGATGAGGACCGGACCCGCGACCTCATTACCCAGATCGTGCAGCGCGAACAGCTGACGCCGCGGACCGAGATGCGTCTGCGGGACCTGCCGCTGGACGATCTCGCCGCCGCGCTCGTCACGGGCATTCCCGCGGCGCACCGTGACATGAGTGCTGGCCACTTCTTCGAACTCTCCCCGCTGCCGAACGCACTGATGGCACGGGACCCGGCCATGGTCATCGGCAACGGCCTGATCGTGGCTTCCATGAAGCGCGGCGCGCGGGCCCGCGAAGCGCTGCTCAGCCGTTTCGTGCACCGCACCCATCCGGAATTTCGCGACAACCCGCGGCTGCTCGACTTCCACGCCGACGCGAAGGCGGCCCGGGAGCCACGCTTCGGCACCCTGAGCATCGAGGGCGGCGACGTGCTCGTGCTGCGCGAGGGGGTGATCGCCGTGGGCGTTAGCGAGCGCACCATGGAAGCGTCGATCGACCTGCTGGCCGAGACGCTACGCGAGCTCGATCGATTCCATACGCTCATCATGGTGCGCATGCCCGGCAGCCGATCCCAGATGCATCTCGATACGGTGTTCACACGCGTCTCCGAAAGCGAGTGCCTCGTCTACCCGCCGATGCTGACCAAGGGCTACGCGGAGACCTTGAGCGTCGTTTCCGTCGATCTTGCGCGCGGTTCGACGGACCAGGGGCGTCGGCACCGCTCCTTCTTCGAAGCCTGTCGAGCCGCCGGGGTCGATCTCGAGCCGATTTCCTGCGGCGGCGAGGACGACTACATCAGCCAGACTCGCGAGCAGTGGACGGACGGTGCGAACTCCTTCTGCCTCGCCGCGGGCCTGATCATCCTCTATCGGCGCAACGAGGCGACGCTCGACAACCTCGATCGCCACGGCTTCGAGATGGTGCTCGCCGAAGATTTCGTGGCCCGCAGCGACTACTGGCGGGAGCGTCACGCGGGCGGCGCCAAGCTGGTGGTGGTGATCCAGAGCGCCGAGCTCTCACGGGCCCGGGGCGGGCCCCGCTGCATGACCATGCCGCTGATCCGGGACCCTGCTTGAGACCGTACGGCCCGTTCACACGGTCCTGCCATCGCCATCCGTAGGCTCGTCGCTCCTCGACTGAACGGGACGACTGCATGCCTCGTCTGACCATCGCTTTCGGAATCGCTCTCGTTGCCCTTGGGGTCGGGACCTATCTGGGTACGGGCCGGGCCAGCGTCACGGCGCTGATTCCGGCATTCTTCGGTATCGGCTTAGCGCTGAGCGGCGCCCTGGCGCTGCGGGAGAACTGGCGCAAGCACGCGATGCACGCCGCAGCGGCGATCGGGCTGCTCGGGGCCTTGGGCTCCCTGTCTCGCGCGATTCCTGGCCTCGATCTGAGCGAACCCCTGCGCCTGGCAACGGCCTCCCAGCTCGCCATGGGTGTCGGCCTGCTCGTGTTCCTGGTGCTCTGCGTGCGATCGTTCATCCAGGCCCGGAAGGTGCAGGCGGCCGGCTGACCGGCTATTGCGCCGGTCATGGGCATCCGCTAATATCCGCCGGCTTTCATCCTTGCTCCACCGCTTGACGCGCGGGGGGCTTCATTCGAAAGGAGAACAACATGCGTCATTATGAAATCGTGTTCCTGGTCCACCCGGACCAGAGCGAGCAGGTGCCCGCCATGATCGATCGCTATCGCAAGATGATCGAGGGCGGAGAAGGCGTGATTCACCGTCTCGAAGACTGGGGCCGCCGCCAGCTCGCATACCCCATTCAGAAGCTTGCCAAGGCGCACTACGTACTCATGAACATCGAGTGCAGTGCCGACGTGCTCGACGAGATCGAGGCTGCCTTCCGCTTCAACGACGCGGTCCTGCGCAAGATGGTCATCAAGCGCAAGGAAGCCGTCACCGAGCCGTCCATCATGATGGACGAGCGCGAAGAGAAGGGCGGTCGCGAGTCCTACACCCAGATGTCCAAGGACTATTCCAAGGACGGCAAGGACGGCAAGGACACGAAGCCCGAAGCCGCTGCCGAAACGCCGGCCGCCGAATAAGCACTCAGGGAGCAAACAGACATGGCACGTTTTTTTCGCCGCAGGAAGTTCTGCCGCTTTACCGCTGAAGGCGTCACCGAGATCGATTACAAGGATCTCGCCACGCTGAAGCAGTACATCGGCGAGACGGGCAAGATCGTCCCGAGCCGGATCACCGGCACCAAGGCGCGCTACCAGCGCCAGCTCGCGACCGCCATCAAGCGCGCTCGCTATCTGGCGCTGCTGCCGTACACGGACAACCACTGAGTCCGTAGGGACGGGCGTCCGACGGACGCCCGCACCCCGGGTCTGGCAGGCAAGCATGCTGGCACGCTACATCGATGGCGGCCGGATCCAGGCGGCCTCGCTCGTCGCCTTTGGCGTTGCGGCGCCGATCGCCTTTCCCCTCGGGGCCGGCGCTGCAGCACTGGTAACGCTGCGGCGCGGACTGATCGACGGCGCGGTCGTCTCCCTACTGGGGGTGGCAGCCGTGGTGGGACTGGTGCTGCTTGCCGGTGGCGGCGCTTCGGGCATCCTGCCCGTGGTGCTGATGCTGGCGACCACCGTGGTGCTGGCAGAGGCGCTGCGAGCGACGAGTTCGCTCTCGTACGCACTGCAGCTGGGTTCGGTGCTGGCCGTCCTCGCGCTGCTGGCGCTTCTGGCGGTGCTCGGGGACGCCGAGAACTACTGGCGAGAGCTTTTCGCCGAGGCGCTGGACCGGATGGTGGCGCAGGGCTCGGGGCTCACGCCGGACCAGCGGGACGAATGGCTCGAGATCATGCCGTTCGCAGCCCTGACCGGAGTGGTCGTCGGCCTGGCGACGCTGCTGGTCTGGATCTGCCTCTTCGTGGGGCGGATGTGGCAGGCCCGCCTGGTGAATCCGGGCGGGTTCGGCCGGGAGTTTCGCGAGTTGTCTCTGGGACGCTCGCTGGCGCTGGCTTCGGCCGGCGTGTTTTTCGCCAGCGCGCTGGTCCGGCAGGACTGGCTGCTGAATATATCGGCCCTGTTGATCCATCTGTGGATCATTCAGGGTCTGGCCTACCTCCACTGGACCGTGGGGGAGGGCGAGCGCCGGACCCTATGGCTGGTGCTAAGCTACGGGTTTCTGGTGGTCTTCTGGATGACCGGCAATCCGCTGGCGGTAATGGTTCCGTTCATCGGCATGGCCGGTGAACTGGCAGGTTATCGCCGCATCGTCACCCGGTGGCGAAGCGGCGGCAACGGATAGGCGCGGCGCCCTCCGGCTCGCGCGAGATTGAGACGACTGAGGTTCGAACGATGGAACTGATTCTGCTGGAGAACATCCAGAATCTGGGGCAGCTTGGCGACCGCGTCAGCGTCCGCCCGGGCTACGGCCGCAACTACCTTGTCCCGCAGGGCAAGGCCGTGCCGGCGACCGAGGCGAATGTGGAGCTGTTCGAGAAGCGGCGGGCAGAGCTCGAGGCCCGCGCCGCCGAGAAGAAGGCTGCCGCCGAGGCGCGCCGCGACGCGATCGACGGCCAGACGATCACGATCGAGGCCAACGCCAGCAACGAGGGCAAGCTCTACGGTTCCGTGGGGACGCGCGAAATTTCGGATGCGCTGACGGAAGCGGGCTTTGCCGTCGACAAGAGCGAGATCGACCTGCCGGAAGGTGCCTATCGCGCCGTCGGCGAGTACCAGATCGAGCTGCAGTTCTACGCCGAGGTGGTGGCCACGGTCCACATCGTCGTCAAGAGCGACTCGGCCGAGGACTTCGAGGATGCACCGGTTTCGGACGAAGCTCCGGTCGCTGTCGAAGTCGAAGCGCCCAAGGCGTCCGACGAAGACTGAGGTCGGCTCCCGGGCTGGCGCCCGGGCGACGCTCTGAACGGAAGCGGGAGGCCTGACGCGTCCCATGGCGCAGTCGAAAGCGCAGCGCAATATCGAGCAGCTCAAGGTTCCGCCTCATAACACGGAGGCGGAGATGGCCGTGCTCGGTGGGCTGATGCTCGATAACGAAGCCTGGGAGCGCGTGGCCGACCGCCTCGTCGAGGACGACTTCTACCGGCGGGAGCATCGGCTCCTGTTCCGCGCTATCGCCACGCTGCGGGATCGCAACGATCCCTGTGATGCCGTGACCGTGGGTCACTGGCTGGCTGACAACGAGGCGCTGGAAGAAATCGGCGGCGCCGGGACGCTCGTGGAGCTGACGGACAACACGCCGGGGTCGGCAAACATCGTCACCTACGCGGACATCATCCGCGAGAAGTCGATCCTGCGGCAGCTGATCGACGTCAGCACGACCATCACGGAAAGCGCCTTTCGCCCGGAAGGGCGGAGCAGCGATGATGTCCTCGAGGAGGCCGAGCGCGAAGTGCTCGAGATCCGCGAGCGCGGTGCCCGCTTCAAGGCCGGTTTCGTGCCGATCAAGGAGGGCGTTTCGCGCGCCTTCAAGCTGATCGAGGAACTCTACGAGCACCAGGGCAACATCACGGGCCTCTCGACCGGGTTTGACGACTTCGACGAGAAAACGGCCGGTCTCCAGCGCTCTGATCTCATCATCGTCGCGGGTCGCCCTTCCATGGGCAAAACGACCTTTGCGATGAACATCGCGGAGAACGCGGCGATCGCCAGCGGCGCAACGGTCGCGGTTTTCAGCATGGAGATGGCGGCCCAGCAGCTGGTCATGCGGATGCTGTCCTCCCTCGGGCGCATTCCGTCGAACCGCATGCGGACCGGCAACCTCGAGGATACGGACTGGCCCCGGGTCACCTCGGCCATGAACATGCTGGTGGGCACGAAGGTGTTCATCGACGAGACGCCGGCCCTGTCGCCGACCGATCTTCGAGCGCGGGCCCGTCGCCTCAAGCGCGAGCATGGCCTGGGTCTCATCGTGGTCGACTACCTGCAGCTCATGCAGGTGCCCGGAAGTTCCGAGAATCGCGCCACCGAAATTTCAGAAATCTCGCGTTCACTGAAGGCCCTGGCGAAAGAACTGGATGTGCCCGTCATTGCCCTCAGTCAGCTCAACCGCTCCCTCGAGCAGCGGCCGAACAAGCGCCCGGTCATGGCCGACCTGCGGGAATCCGGCGCCATCGAGCAGGACGCCGACGTCATCGTGTTCATCTACCGCGATGAGGTCTACAACCCCGAATCGCCGGATCGCGGCAAGGCCGAGATCATTATTGGCAAGCAGCGGAACGGCGCCACGGGCATGGTCCCGCTGGCGTTCCTCGGCCAGTTCACGCGCTTCGAGAACTTCTCCACCTTCCCTGAGTAGGGCGCCGGTGGATCTCCGTCGATGAGCAGCACCTCGCCAGTTGTCGGGGCACCGGTGCCTGCCCCCGGGGGGCGCGGCACCCGCGCCGTTATCGATCTGAGTGCTTTCGAGGACAATCTGGCGGTACTGCGTGCCCACTGCGGCCAGGGTCGCGTCATGGCCGTCGTCAAGGCCAACGCCTATGGTCACGGCATCGAACCCGTCGTGCGGACCCTCGCCGGCGTCGACGGCTTCGCCGTGGCGACGCTGGGCGAGGCCGAGCGGGTTCGCTCCGTGACGAAGCGCCACCCGGTCCTCCTGCTCGAGGGCGTACTTGGCGCCGAAGAGCTGGAAGCGGCCGCTGCTCTGGATCTGTGGATCACCGTCCATTCGCCCTGGCAGATCGACCTGATCGAGGCGGCCCGGCCCCGGCAGCCGCTGCGCGTTTGGCTGAAGGTCGATACGGGCATGAATCGACTGGGCTTCCGCATGAGCGACGCGCCCGGGGCGCTCGCGCGGCTGCGGGCCTGTAGCCATGTTGACGGCGACGTCGTGCTCATGAGTCACCTCGCAAACGCGGATGATCTCGACGATCCGAAGACGCTGCACCAGGTCTCGCGCCTCGAGGATCTCTCGGAGTCCCTGGATCTATCGGTTTGCTCGCTCGCGAACTCCGCCGGCGCCCTCGGGTGGCCGACGAGCCGGCGCAGCTGGGTCCGTGTCGGGATTGGCCTCTACGGCGCGTCGCCGCTGCTCGGTCGAACCGCCAGCGACCTCGGCCTGCGTCCCGCCATGACCCTGGAGTCCACGCTCATCGCGATCAACCGCTGCGAGCTGGGAGACGCCGTCGGCTACGGCGGCGCCTGGCGCTGCCCCGAGGCCATGGCCGTCGGCGTCGTCGGTATCGGCTACGGCGACGGCTACTCGCGTCATGCGTCGAACGGCACGCCGGTGGACGTCGGCGGACGGCTCTGCCCGCTCGTCGGGCGCGTTTCCATGGACATGCTGTGCGTCGATCTTCGCCACGTGCCCGAAGCCCGGATCGGCGACGTGGTCCAGCTCTGGGGCGACCGGCTTCCCGTCGAGACCGTCGCCCTGGCGGCCGAGACGATCTGCTACGAGCTGCTTTGCGGCGTGACGGCCCGCGTGCCCGCGATCTACCGCTGAGGGCTCGCCAGGAGCGCGGCTCGGGATCTCACTCGAGGAGTTCGTACTTCCGGAGATAGCCACGCAGCTGGTGGTAGGTCAGGCCGAGGCGGTCGGCCGCCTTGCGCTGGTTGAAGCGCGTCTGCTCGAGCGCGCTGCGGATCGTCGCGATCTCGAAGTCCTTCACCGCCTGCTTGAGGTCGACGGGGCCGTCCGGTACGGGCGGCGCGCCCGGCTCGTCGCCGCCCTCGGCAGCGGCCTTCTGCGTCGGGCGCCAGGGCGACTCGAAGGGGTCGAAGACGATCTCCTCGATCGGATCGTCCGGCTCCTCGTTTCGGTAGACCGCTCGCTCCACGACGTTCTTCAGCTCGCGAACGTTGCCCGGCCAACGGTATTCCTGCAGCGCCTCGACGGCGCCCTTCGAGAAGCCCGAGAAGAGGTCCCGCTTGAGCTCGGCGGCCATTCGCCGGGCGAAGTGCTCGGCCAGCGGCACGATGTCCTCGGTGCGCGCGCGCAGCGGGGGCAGGGTGATCACGTCGAAGGCGAGCCGATCGAGCAGGTCTGCGCGGAAGCGGTTCTCCGCCACGAGGGCCGGCAGGTCCTCGTTGGTCGCCGCCACGAGGCGAACGTCGGTCCGGACAGGCTGCTGGCCGCCGACGCGCTCGAACTCGCTGTATTCGATGACCCGGAGGATCTTCTCCTGCACTTCCTGGGGCGTGTTCGACAGCTCGTCGAGGAAGAGGGTGCCCGTATCGGCCAGCTCGAAGCGTCCCTTGCGCTGGCGCGTGGCGCCGGTGAAAGAGCCGGCCTCATGGCCGAAGAGCTCGCTCTCGAGGAGCGACATCGTCAGCGCGGCGCAGTTCAGCTTGAGGAAGGGATTCTCCCAGCGCGTGGACAGGTAGTGCACGCGGGCGGCGACCAGCTCCTTACCGGTGCCGCGCTCACCGATGATGAGCACGGGCCGGTCCAGCGGCGCGACGGCCGAGACCTGCTCGAGCACCTCGAGGAACGGCGGCGATTCGCCAATGAGATTCTCTTCGGGCTTGCGCAAGTTGCTCTCCCCACGGAAATACCCCGTCGGAGCATTTCCGCCAGAGTACGACCCCGAATGATAGCGGAAGCCCGGGGGAGGGCCGCATGGGCCAGGTGTCAGGTCCTCGGAGACGGCGCCCCTGGCCGAGGGACCCTCATGGCGCGAGTCAGCCCTTGACCATCGTCTCTTGCGCTAGACCGGAGGCGCTGCGTTGAGGGAGGGCATCCGTCAAGGCAGGGCAGGCACCGCGTGGCAGGCACCGTCCTCCGCGAAGGCGACCGCGCCATCGAAGCGCTCCCGGATGATGGCCAGCGTTTCGGCCTCGTGCCCATCGGTCCGGCGCATGCGATGACTGAGCAGCATCGCGGACGCCTCGGCCCGCTGCGCGAGCTCGCCGAGACCTGACGGCGGCAGGTGCAGGCTGCGAGCGCCGCGACCTGCGGCCTCGGGGATCGCGTGGTGGGCGACGATCAGGCTGGCCCCCGCGGCGATTGCCTCGAAGGCGGGTGTGGTCGCCGAGAGGTCGCCCGTGAAGACAACGCTCCGCGAGCCGCTGTCGAACCGATAGCCCAGCGCGGGAATGGGCCCGTGCTCGACCGGCGCTGTCCGGACCTGCCACAGACCGTCCTCGACCAGGCTCGCAGCTCCATCGACAACCCGGGTGGACAGGCGGATGTCCGCCGGAGGCTCGCCGCGCCAGTGGTCGGCCAGGTAGCGGTAGGCGCCGCGATCCGCGTCGAAGAGGGCATCGAGATAGTCCTCGAGCCCGGGCATTCGATGGTTCCCGGCGGGGCCGGCGACGGGTAGCGGCGTTTCTCGGGCCGTAAAGTAGCTCCCCTTGACGAGCGACGGCAGATCGCCGACATGGTCCGCATGCAGGTGCGTGAGGTAAACGCCCTCGATCGTCTCGACGGGCCGACCCGGAACGTCCTCGAGGGATCTGAGGGAACCCGGACCCAGGTCAACCAGCGCCCGGGCGCGGCCCGCTTCGAGGACGAGATAGCCGGTCGAGGCGCGACCGTCGTCGAGTTCGGGGCCACCGGAGCCGAGCACCACGACGGCCAAGGGGGCCGTGAGGCAGGGATCCTCGAAATCCGGTGCTGCTGCGGCCGCGACGCACGTGGCCGCCAGGAGTACCGAGAGCCCGAGCCGTAGCGGGCTCAGGCGCTTTCTGCCCGCAGCGTTTCCTGCCGCGCCGGGGTCGCTCCGCGCATGAGCTCCGCGGCCTTCTCCGCGATCATCACCGTAGGCGCGTTCGTGTTGCCGCTCACGAGCGTGGGCATGACCGACGCATCGACGACTCGCAGTCCTTCGAGGCCCCGCACCCGCAGCTCGCTATCGACCACCGCGTCGGCGTCCTCACCCATCCGGCAGGTGCCGACCGGGTGGTAGATGGTCTCGGCCTTGCGCCGGATGAAGTCGACGATGCCCGCTTCGTCCCGGATGTCGTCGCCGGGGAAGATCTCCTCGGCGCGATAGACGTCGAAGGCTCGCTGCCCGAGGATCCGCCGCGATAGCTTCACCCCTTCGACCATGAGCTGCAGGTCGCTGTCGGCCTCGAGGTAGTTGGCGTAGATCAGTGGCAGATCCGTGGGATCGCTGCTGCCGAGCTCGATGCGCCCCCGGCTCTCCGGACGCAGGGGGCAGGCGTGCAGCGTGAAGCCGCTGCCCTCGAGCCGGTTACGGCCGTGGTCGTCGAGCATGGCCGGCACGAAGTGAAACTGCAGGTCCGGCCGATCGTCCTTCGCCAGGTCGGACACCACGAAGCCACCGGCCTCGGCGACGTTGGACGTACCCACGCCCTTGTGGAACAGCAGGTACTTCAGGCCTGCCGCCAGCTCGTTCATGGTGTCGTAGGTGATCTTGCGCGTGCAGCGGTAGAGCGTGCAGACGTCCAGGTGGTCCTGGAGGTTCTGACCAACCCCCGCCAGCGGGTGTAGGACGGCAACGCCGCGATCCTCGAGGTGCGCGGCCGGCCCGATGCCCGAGAGCATCAGCAGGTGCGGCGAGTTGATCGCGCCGGCGGACAGGATGACGTCGCGCTCTGCGCGCACCGTCTGCTTCCGACCGCCCTGAAGATACTCGACGCCAACCGCGCGGCCGTTCTTGACCAGCACGCGGTGCGTCATGGCCCGCGTCTGGATCGTCAGGTTCGGGCGCTTCTTGACCGGATTCAGGTAGCCGGCCGCCGTGCTGCAGCGTGAACCGTCCCGCTGGGTGACCTGGTAGAAGCCGAAGCCGCGCTGGGAGGGGCCGTTGAAGTCGGTGTTGTGATTGAATCCGGCTTCCTGGGCGGCCTCGATGAAGACCTCGCTCAGCACGTTGTGGTGCCGCAGATCCTGCACGCTCAGGGGGCCGCCCTCGCCGTGAAACTCGGACTGCCCGCGTTCCTGGTCCTCGGCCCGCATGAAGTAGGGCAGGACGTCGTCGTAGGACCACCCTTCGGCACCAAGCGCGGCCCACTGGTCGTAGTCCGCGCGATGACCACGCGAATAGCACATGGCGTTGATCGAGCTCGAGCCGCCGAGCACCTTGCCGCGGGGCCAGTAGAGGCGGCGGCCGTCGAGGCGTTCCTCGGGCTGTGTCTCATAGCCCCAGTTGATGCTGTTGAAATGCATCAGCTTGGCCAGTCCCGCCGGCATGTGGATGAACGGGTTCCAGTCCTTGCCACCGGCTTCGAGGAGTAGTACGCGGCAGTCGGGATCCGCGCTCAGGCGATTGGCCAGCACGCAACCGGCGGAGCCGGCGCCGACGATGATGTAGTCGTACATGTGATGATCGTTCCTGCCGGCCGCCCCTCGCGACCGCGTGATCTCAAGGCCGCTGCTGCTCGCGGCTCTCAACCCCTTGATGCTGCACCAAAGCGGTGCCCCAGGCAACCGATTGGATCAATCGGAGCCGCAGGCTTGACCCGTGCGCCCCGGCAATCGCAGGCTTAAGCCCCGTGCCGCGCCCCGCGGCCCCCGAGCTATTGCAGGAGTCGAACGCGCATGGAGCCCCGCGACGTCAGCTTTCCGCCCAAGGACGAGCAACTCAGGAGCGATGTCAGCACGCTCGGTGCGCTGGTTGGCGAGGTCGTCGCGGAGCAGTGCGGCGCGGAACTCTTCGACCATGTCGAAGCCGTCCGTCGGGCGGCCATCGAACGCCGTCAGGGCGAGGACAATCGCCTCGCCGACGTGCTGTCGGAGGTGCCGCCGGGGCAGCTCCGCGCGCTCGTACGGGCGTTCACCGAGTATTTCCATCTGGTGAACCTCACCGAGATCGTCCACCGGGTGCGCCGGCGGCGGGATTACCAGCGCGAAGCCGATCGGCCCCAGCCCGAGAGCCTCGCCGATGTCGTCGGGCAGGTGGTCGCGGCGGGCGTCGACTGGCCAGCGCTCGAACGCCAGCTCTGCACCATGGTCTACGAGCCCGTCTTCACCGCCCATCCGACCGAGTCGGTGCGCCGGACGATCCTGGAAAAGGAGCAGGAAATCGTTCGGCTCCTGCTGCAGCGTATCGATCCCGATCGCAGTCCCGTCGATGAACGGCGTATCCTCGACCAGATCCGGGCGCTCGTCACGAGCGCCTGGCAGACGAATCTCCACCCCCACGTCCGGCAGACCGTGGCAGATGAGATGGAGCACGTGCTGTTCTATCTCACGGACGTCATCTACCGGGTGGTGCCCGCGTTCTACGACGAGCTCCGGGACGCCCTCAAGCCCCACTTCCCGCAGCAGTCCGAAGACCTGCGCATGCCGGTCATGCTCCGCTTCGGTTCCTGGGTCGGGGGCGACATGGACGGTAACCCCAACGTGGGTGCTCACACGATCCGGGAGACGCTGGCCCAGCATCGGCGTTGGATCATCGAGCGCTACCTCCAGGACGTTCACGCGCTCGCCCGCGCGCTGAGCCAATCGATCCGGGAGGTCGATGTGGCCTCGAGCGTCATGCACCGGCTCGAACGTTACGAGCGGCTCTTTCCCGACGTCGCGGCGAGCGTGCCCGACCGCCTGCAGGACATGCCCTATCGGCGCCTGCTGACCCTCGTGGCCGCCCGGCTCGAGGCGACGCTCGCCGATGCCGACGACGCCTACCACTCCGGCGCCGAGTTTGCGAACGACCTGCAGCTCATCCGTTCGAGCCTCGAGGAGAATCGTGGTCGGCACGCGGGCATGGCCGCAGTCCGACGCCTCCAGCAGCGCGCGCGCACCTTCGGCTTCCACCTCGCCACGCTCGATTTCCGGCAGGATTCGCTGGTCCACCGCCAGGCCGTCGCGGCCCTGCTCGGCGATTCGGGCTGGATGAAGCGCGATGCTGAGACCCGCACCGAAGTGCTCACGCGGGTGCTCGAGGAAACCGGGCCGCTCGAGTACGGGCGGTCGAAGTCGCTCGAGGCCACCCTCGACGTCTTCCGTGCCGTCGCCGAAGGCCGCACGGCCTACGGCACCAACGCCATCGGGCTCGCGATCATCAGCATGACCCAGGGCGCCGACGATGTCCTGAGCGTGCTCCTGCTCGCGCGCGAGGCTGGGCTCGCCGACGAGAACGGACAGATTCCCCTCGACGTCTCGCCGCTGCTGGAGACGGTGGACGATCTCAACGCGGGGCCGGAGATCTTCGAGGCCCTGCTGACCAACCCGGTCTACGCCCGTCATCTTGCGGCCCGGGACCGGCGCCAGATCGTCATGATCGGCTACTCGGACAGCAACAAGGACGGCGGCATCGTCGCCGCTCGCTGGGCGCTGCGGCAGGCCGAGGAGAACATTGTCGCGGTCGGCGACGACCACGGCATCGAGATGGGCTTCTTCCATGGCCGCGGCGGCACCGTCAGCCGCGGTGGCGGCAACACGCGTGCCGCGATCGCGGCAGCCCCCGCGGGCTCCGTGAGCCGCTACCTGCGGGTCACGGAGCAAGGCGAGGTCATCCATCGCAAATATGCGTTCCGCGATATCGCGCTCCGCAACCTGGAGCAGTCGGCAAGCGCCATGCTGCTCGCGGAGTTCCGTCCGCCGTCGGAAGATCCGGATCAGCATCGGTGGCAGGAGATCATGGCCCTCATCGCGACCGAGTCCCGGCGCAGCTATCGGGCCCTCGTGCACGAGACGCCCGAGTTCGTCGACTATTTCCGCAGCGCCACGCCAATCGACGTGATCGAGCGCCTGGGTCTGGGCTCGAGGCCCGCCTCACGCCGCAGTGGCCAGGGCATCAGCAACCTGCGGGCGATTCCCTGGGTCTTCGCCTGGGGTCAGACGCGCACGGGCCTGCCCGGCATCTACGGCCTCGGATCCGGCGTTGAAGCTGCGGTCGCTCGTTTCGGCGAGACCGCTCTGCGCCTCATGCTGCGCGCCTCGCCGCTGTTCTCGAGCATGATCAACGACGTCGAGATGGTGCTTGCGAAGTCCGATCGGAACATCTCGAGGGCCTACAGCGAACTGGCGCCGGAAGGCGCGCGGTTCGTGTTCGAGCGGATCGACGCGGAGATGAGCCGCACGGAGCGCTGGATCCTGGCGCTCAAGCAGAGCGGCGAGCTGCTGGACGACCAGCCGGTGCTCCAGCGCAGCATCCGGCTGCGCAATCCCTACGTCGACCCGATGAACTTCGTCCAGATCCGCCTGCTCGACGAATGGCGCGCCACGGACTGCAAGGACGACGGCCTGCTGGCGACGCTGTTCACGACCGTGAACGGGATCGCGCGGGGCATTCAGAACACCGGCTGAGCCCGATGATTGCCACATCAGGATCAGACATGCTTTCGCCTGACTCATCGATTTTCGTATAGCAGCTATTGGAATTTGGGGAATTCCGCATCGATTGATGCATGGCTAGCCTATGGGCATCCGCTTGAGGAGTACCTGGATGTCCAACCACGAATCCACCTTGATACCCGTCGCGACGCGCTGGCTCGGCAGCTGGCAGCTGCGCGTTGCCCGCCGCCCCCTATCCCCCGATTCGTTTCAACGAGCCTATGACCGCGAGGCGCCGCGATGGCATGCGCTCACGGACCGGCTGGGCTACCCGCGTGCCTATCGACGGCTGTTTCGCCGCTTCCTCACGACGCGCCGGATCGCATGCGGCGGCGATCTGCCGCGGGTTCTCGATTGCGGCGTTGGCACCGGGCAGTTTGCAATGGCGTTCGGCAAGGTCCACGACGGGCCCATTGATCTGACCGCGGTGGACTGCTCGCCGTCCATGGTCGACGCGGCGGGTGAACGGTTCCGGGCGGCGGGCATGCCGGCGCGCGTCATCAAGGCGCAGATTGACCGGCTGCCGTTCGCGGACGCGAGCTTTCATATGGTGCTGGCCGCCCACGTGCTCGAACACCAGCCCGATCCGGTGGCAGCGCTGGCTGAGATGCGCCGGGTACTGAAGCCAGGCGGATGGATCGTGACCTGCATGACCCGCGAATCGTGGCTCGGCGCCTGGATCCAGCTGAAATGGCGGACGCATCGACTCACGCCCAGGCGCGCAAACGAATGGCTGATGGCCGCAGGGTTTCACGTGACGTCGCTTGGCGACAAGCCTGGCGGCCTGTTCCGCTGGACCAGCCTGGCGGCGATTGGGCACAACGGTTTCGCCGGCAGCGCTGGCAGGGAGACGACCGCATGAATGCCGTGGATCGCATCCAAGCTGGCCCCGATGCACGCTTCTGGGATCGCATCGCCGAGCGCTACGCGCGCAAGCCGGTCCCCGATCCGTCGGCCTACGAAACAAAGCTCGCGAAGACGGATGGCTACCTGAATCCAACGGACCGGGTCCTGGAGGTCGGCTGTGGTACCGGGACGACCGCGCTGCATCACGCGCCCCGGGCCGGGCACATCCTGGGCACCGACATCGCGCCGAACATGATCGCGATCGCGCGCGAGAAGGCGCTCGATGCGGGCGTGGACAACGTGAGCTTCGAGATCTCGAGCGTCGATGCGCTGGCCGTTCCGGACGAGCCGTTCGATCTGATCCTCGCGCACAGCGTCCTGCACCTGCTGGAGGACGTGCCGGGGTCCCTGGGAAAGCTCCATGGCCTGCTGAAGCCAGGGGGGCTCCTGATCTCGAACACGCAGTGCATCGGCGACACCGCGGCCTGGCTCGGCGTCATCGCCCCCCTCGGACGTCGCCTGGGGCTGCTGCCGCGGATCAGTGTCTTCCGCGAGCCGCAGTTCATGGCGTGGCTCGCCGACGCAGGCTTCGACGTCGTGGAGGTCTGGCACCCCGGCCCGAAGGCCAGCCATTATCTCGTGGCGCGCGCGATCTGCTGATGCGCCCGGGCCGGGCCGGGAATTCGCTGCGACGAGTTCGGCGTAGCGGCCCCTGCGTAGCGACGGAGCTCCCATGCCGGGAATGGCATTGCCCGCAGCTTTCGGATCACCGGGTGAGCCGCACGGGGGCCTCAACGCGAGGCACTCCATGCCCGGGCGTTGCGGTGCCTGAATGACAGATCTTGCTTCGCTTCGCCATGCCCGGCAGGAACGAACCTGCGGGCGACGTCCCTGCTCGCGGCACTATCCCGGTTGCCTGGTCTCCCGCAAGGCCGTCGGGGCCCTCTGCCCTCCGATTGCTGGCGAGCGGCCCTGTCGCCGCTCCCGCAAGTCCACATTGGCGCATTTTGTCCGGCTTCGTCCGCGTGATGTCCTGCCTGGGGCGGTCCGGCTCCTGCAGACTCTGGACTCTACTCCGGGACCCCCGATCGCCACGATTGACGACTCCCGGTCGGACGTCTGTAGCTTGCACCCAGGGAGGGAGGATGACGCATTCAGGGACAGGCGCGCGGTGTGTCGGGCTGGTCTTCGGAATGATGGTCGGGGGGGCGGCCGCCAGCGCGGAGATCGACATCGCCATCGTCGCCGATGGCGACAGCGCGCTCGCAACGCAGACCTCGATGCTGCTCCGGGAGGAGCTCCAGGCGCTGGGCGACCGGGACTTCGAGTTCCGTTTTCCGCCGCATCGTCAGGTGACGCACGATTGGGATCCGTCCGCGGCTCGCGCTGCCATCGAGGCCGCCCTGAGCGACCCCGCGATCGAAATCGTCATCGCCCTCGATATCATCTCCAGCAGCGTCGTTGCCGACTTCGAACCGACCAAACCGCTCCTTGCATCCACCGTCGTCCAGCCGGCCCTGCAGGGGTTTCCCGTGACGGAAGCGGGCACGAGCGGGCTGCCGGGCGTTCACTTTCTCACCGCCAACTTCGATTTCCCCGCCGCCATCCGTCGTTTTCAGCAAGCGACGGGTGCCCGTCATGTCGGACTGCTCGTCGACGGTGACGTGTTCTCGGCCATTCCCGCGCTCACGGCTTCAGTCAGAGCCGCGCAAGCGGAGCTGGACCTGGAGTTGAGCCTGATCAGCGGATCGGATTCGGTCGCTGACCCTTGGCTCGCCGCAATCCCCGCGGGCGTCGATGCGCTCTTCCTGACGCCGTTGCCGAAGCTCGACGCGGGCCAGACGCAGCGTCTCATCGACCACGCGAAGGAGCGGCGGTGGCCGACGTTCACGACCTTGGGCCGGGATGCCGTCCAGGCCGGTTTCCTCATGGGCAGAAGCCTGGTCACGCCGCCGGAGCAGCTGGCCCGGCGCCTGGCGGTGGACATTCGCGATATCGCGCTCGGTCGCGCCGCCGAGGATCTGGCGGTGACGCTCGGGGTCCAGGATCGCCTTGCCATCAATCGCCTGACGGCGGAAGCGATCGGCTTCGAGCCAACCTTCGAGCTGATCTTCTCCGCCGATATTCTCAACGAAGAACTGCCGACCGGCCGGGTGCTCACGCTCGGATCCGCCATCGGCGAAGCGGTCGAGCGGAACCTTCAGCTCGCCGTCGCGGACCGGGATCTCGAGGTGGCGCGGGAGGACACCCGGATTGCCCGCGGGACGCTCCTGCCACAGCTGGGAGGAGACGTCAGCTTGAGCAATCAGGATCGCGATCTTGCCGGAACCGGTCCGACGCGAACGACCGAGGTCGGCCTAGGTCTATCGCAATCGCTCTATTCGGAGTCGCGCTGGAGCGACTTTCAGGCGACCGCCTTCCTCGAGGCCGCATCGGTGGCCGATCTGAAGTCCACGCGTCTGGACGTCATCGAGACCGCTGCGCTCACCTATCTCGCCGTCCTGATCGCCAAGACCGAGCGGGACATCCAGGTCGAGAACCTCAACCTGACGCGCGCCAATCTCGAGCGGGCACGGTTTCGCTACGACGTCGGGTCCACCGATCGGTCGGAGGTCTTTCGCTTCGAGACGGAGCTCGGGACCGACCAGCAGTCGGTCACCAATGCGCTGGCGGCGTTCGAGCGTCAGCGTTTCGAGCTCAATCGCGTGCTGCAGCAGCCGATCTCGTTACCATTCCAGCTGGATGAGCCGGGCATCGAAGCGGCGCGAATCTTCGGCGATCCGCGGCTGGCGCGTTTTCTCGACGGTCCGGTCGGCGTCGCGTCGCTCGCCGACTTTCTCGCCAAGGAATCTCTGGCGCGGGCGCCGGAACTCGAGTCCCTTCGAACGCGCATCCTCGCGCAGGAACGGCGACTGCTGGCCGCCGAGCGTCAGCGGTACGTTCCCGACGTCGATGCCTTCGCGCGGGTCAGCGAGATCGTCGACGACGGCGGTGCCCGTTTCGACACCGATTTCGACGAGGACTGGTCCGTCGGGGTCGAGGCGACCTGGTCGCTCTTCGAGGGGGGCGCAATCCGGGCCGAGCGGCGCAGGGCCGCAGCGCTCGTCGATCAGCTCGAACTCACGCTTCAGCAGCAGGCGGACTTCATCGAGGCCGATGCGCGTGCGAGCCTGGCTCAGGCTGCGGCCTCGCGACTGAACATCGGTTTCGCAGCATCGTCCGCGGACGCCGCGCGCAGTACGCTCGACCTCGTCACGGATTCCTACGTTCGTGGCGCCTCCAGCTACATCGACCTGATCGATGCCCAGAACGCCTTCCTGAGCGCGAGGCTCGCGGCGGCCAATGCGGTCTACCAGCATCTGCAGGATCTGGTGGCGCTCCAGCGGGACATCGCGTTCTTCGACTTCGCGGTGTCCCCGACGGAGAAGGAGGCCTGGTTCGAACGCCTGGATGACCACGCAACCGCAGGACAGGAGTCAAGATGACGGATCGATGGATTGGCAACGGCGGCATGTTCGCCCTGGCGCTGGCTCTTGTGGCCTGTGCCGAATCGACCGAGCCGCCACGGACGGTGCTGCGCCCCGTCAAGCAGCTGGTCGTGGAAAGCGGTGCGGCGGCAATCCGCAATCGCGTCTTCAGCGGCACGGCTCGCAGCGAGACAGAAGCGGATCTGAGCTTTCGCGTGTCGGGGCGGGTGATCGAGCTGCCGGTCTCGGTCGGTGAAGCGCTCAACCGGGGTGCGCTGATCGCCGCCCTGGATCCCGATACGTTTCGGGTCGAGCTGGAGCAGGCAAGCGCCGAGCAGGCGCGCACCAACGCCGAGCGGCGCAATGCCGAGTCCGAATACCAACGCGTCCGCCAGCTGTACACGAACGACAACGCGTCCCGGAACGAGCTCGATACGGCCCTGGCGAATTCCGAATCAGCCAGGGCCGCCCACGAGGCAGCCGTGCAGAGTGTGCGTCTGGCCCGCTTGAACCTCGACTACACGCGCCTGACGCTCGACGCGGACTGCTCGGTCGCCGAGCTGGCCGTGGAGGTCAACGAGAACGTCATCGCTTCCCAGACCATCGCTCAGGTCAACTGTGGGGAAGCCTGGGAGGTGCTGCTTTCGGTGCCGGAGAGTCTGATCGGCTCCTTCCGCAATGGTCTCGGCGGTACGGTCCGTTTTCCGTCGGTGCCGGAGCAGCAGTTCGCCGGCAAGGTCAGCGAGGTCGGCATTGGCACGGGCACGAGCCGGACCTTTCCGGTCACCGTTTCGCTCGACCAGGTCCCTGACGGGATCCGTTCAAACCTGGCGGCGGAGATCACCTTCCGTTTCGACGACGGCGGAGACGCGGCGAAGATCCACTTGCCGCCCGCAGCGGTCGTCGAGGACGAGCAGGGCACCTACGTGTACCTGATCGTAGCGACCGACGAACCGGGCGCCGCCGTGCTGCGACGCCAATCCGTGGCCGTGGGCGACATCTCCGAGCTGGGCCTGGAGATCCTGTCCGGCGTGGCCGCTGGCGATCGGGTGGTGACCGCCGGGCAGATCAACGCGCGCGACGGGATGCGGGTCCGCGACGAACCGGTGACGCCGTGAGCATCACGGCCGCTGCGATCCGCTACAACCGGGTGACGATCGTGGCCGTGCTTGCGCTGCTCGCGAGCGGTCTTTCCTCCTACATCGCGCTCCCGAAGGCGCAGGATCCGGGCTTCACGATCCGCGCCGCGACGGTGACGACGTTCTTCCCGGGCGCGAGCCCCGAACGCGTTGAGCAGCTGGTTACGGACGCCATCGAGGAGCGGATCCAGGAGATGCCCGAGGTGGACGAGATCGAGAGCGAGTCGATCAACGGCGTCTCGATCATCACCGTCAACTTCAAGAACAGCTACTTCGACATGCAGCCGATCTTCGATGACATGCGTCGGAAGGTCGAAGCCGTGACGCCAGAACTGCCATCCGGGACGGTCACGCCCATCGTCAACGACGAGTTCGGCGACACCTACGGACACCTCTACTCGCTCGTGGGCCGTGGCTTCACGCCCAAGGAGCTTCGCGACGCCGCCCTCGATCTCCGCGACCGGCTACTCAAGGAGCCCGATGTGGCCAAGGTCGATCTCTATGGCGACATCGAAGACGCGATCTACGTCGAATACGACAACGCCCGCTTGCGAGAGCTGGGTGTCTCGCCGCAGCAGCTCGAGGGCGCGCTGGGCTCCCTCAACATTCTCTCGTCGGGCGGCGATATCACCATCGGTCGCGAGCGCATCGTCCTCGAGCCGACCGGAAATTTCGACACGGTCGAGGACCTGCGCGAGGCGATCGTCGAAATTCCCGGAAGCAGCGCGCTAGTTCGCCTCCGAGACATCGCCGACATCTACCGGGCCTACGAGGATCCTGTCGAGGAGAAGGCCCTGATCGATGGCGAGGACGGCATCTCGCTTGCAATCTCCATGCGGGATGGCGGCAACATCCTGACCCTGGGCGAGCAGCTCGAGCGGTTGATCGCCGAGGCCGAAGGGGAGCTCCCCCTGGGCATGGCGATCCGGCCCATGTTCCTGCAGTCGAAGCTGACCGGCGCCAGCGTCGATGCGTTCGTCGAGAATCTCGTGCAGGCGGTCGCCATCGTGATCGTCGTCATGATCATTTCGCTCGGTGTCACGACCGGGCTGGTGGTTGCGTCGCTGATTCCCGTCGTCATGATCTCGACGTTCTTCGTGATGGCGCTGTTCTCCATCGGCATCGATCAGATTTCCCTGGCGGCACTGATCATCGCGCTCGGGCTCCTGGTCGACAATGCCATCGTGGTGGTCGAGGCGACCATCGTGCGGCGCCAGGACGGGGAGGACGCGGTGTCCGCGTCGATCAACGCGGCGCGTGAAATGATGGTGCCGCTCTTGATCTCGTCCCTGACTACGGCAGCGGCGTTCACGCCGATTGCCATGGCCCAGTCGGAGGTTGGCGAATTCACGGCCTCGATCTTCTACGTCGTGACGATCGCGCTGCTCCTTTCCTGGACCATGGCGATGACCTTCGTCCCCATGATGACGCCATTCATCAAGGTCGAAGCGCAGTCCGCGGAAGCCGCGGCGGCGAAATTCGACACGGCGTTCTACCGCACGTACCGGCGGCTCCTGAACACCGTGATCGCCTGGCCCATCGCCTTTTGTCTGCTGGTGGTCGCGCTCTTCGCCACCTCGCTCTTCGGGATGGGCTTCGTCCCGCAGGTCTTCATCGCGCCCTCGGAGGATCCGTTCCTCAGCGCGACGATCGAACTGCCGCCGGGCTCCGATATCGAGGCGACGGAGGCGATGGTCCGTGACATCGAGGGATTCCTCGAGACGCAGCGCGTGACCGGGGACGATCCGGATGCGGTCGGCGTCAGCCACTGGACCGCCTATGTCGGGTCCGGCGGGCCGCGTTTCGTGCTGGCCTTCACCCCAGAGAATCCCAGCGAGTCGCTCGCCGCTGCCATCCTCGGCGTCAACGGCAGTGAGTCCCTGGACCCCGTGAAGCTCGCCGTAGAGCGGTACGTCCTTGATCGGCATCCGGACGCCCAGCTCCAGATCAAGCGGCTGGCCAACGGACCGCCCGTCGCCTACCCGATCGAGATCAAGCTGTCCGGTCCCGATTTCGACGAGCTGTTCCGGCTGCAGTCGGAGATCAAGTCGAAGCTCTGGGAATACGAGACGGTGACCGCGGTCAAGGACACCTGGGGACCACAGAGCAAGAAGTTTGTCATCGACATCGATCAGGCGCGCGCCTTCCGTGCAGGGGTCACGAACCAGGATATCGCCACCTCGTTGAACGCGAGCCTGTCCGGCATGGACATGACCGAGTTTCGCGAGGACGACGAGACGATTCCCGTGGTGCTCCGGACGCTCGGGGCGGATCGCGACGATCTGAGCAAGCTCGAGAATCTGACGGTGTTCTCCCAGAGCAGCGGCGCGGTGGTGCCTCTCAGCCAGGTCGCGGGTGTGCAGGTCGTTTGGGAGCCTGCGCGCATCGAACGGCTCGATCGGGAGCGCATGATCACGATCCAGGTGCAGCTCCAGCTGGGCGTGACCGTGGCCGAGGTACTCGATACCTTCCGACCCTGGCTCGAAGACTATGCGCGGACCTGGAGGTCCGGGTACAGCTACATCGAAGGGGGCGAGACCGAGGAATCGGACAAGGCGGCGGCGTCCGTCATGGCGGCACTGCCGTTCGCCGTTGTGGCGATCGTCCTGCTGCTCGTGATCCAGTTCAACTCCATCCGCAAGTCGACCATCGTGCTGATCACCATTCCCCTCGGCCTCATCGGCATCGTTGCGGGGCTGCTGATCACCGGCATGAGCTTCGGCTTCTTCACCTTTCTGGGACTCATCTCCCTCGCGGGCATCGTGATCAACAACGCCATCGTGCTGCTCGATCGGATCAAGCTGGAGATCGAGGAGAACGGACTGGCGCCCGCTGCGGCGATCATCGAGGCCGCGCAGCAGCGGGCCCGCCCGATCCTGCTGACGACCGCGACCACCATCGGCGGGATGATTCCGCTGTGGCTCAGCGGCGGGCCGATGTTCGAGACGATGGCCATCGCGATCCTGTTCGGTCTCCTGTTCGCGACGGTCATCACCCTGTTCCTGGTGCCCGTGCTCTACGCCATGTTCTTCCGTACCGGCGCCGTCGAGGCCACACCTGCACCCGCGTTGGCCGAGTCGGTGGGGTGATCGCGCCGCAGCTCCTATGCGGCGTGCTCATGACCTTCGCGACCGTCGTCGTGCACATGGCGAGCGTCATCTGGCTGGGACGACAGCTTGCGGCCGCGATGGGATCGGTGCGGTCCCGGGGTACGGGCGAGCGGTGCCTGTTTCTGAGCACCGCCGTACTGGCCCTGATCGCACTCCACCTCGCGGAGGCGGGTGCATGGGCGCTGCTGTATCTGGAGCTCGGGGAATTCGATGGTCTGAGCCAGGCGCTCTACTTCTCCGTCGTCACGGCGACGACGCTCGGCTACGGGGACATGACCCTGAGCGAGCCCTGGCG
>JBCCZC010000038.1:0-22997 GCA_039188505.1 Pseudomonadota bacterium
AGGAACGGCGTCACGATGCGGTTCGAGGGTGCAGCGCCGGTATCGCCGCCACCGCCACCGGTGCCGTAGGTCTCGGGGATCAGGCACCACTGGGATAGCAGACCGGTGTCCGCCGCCGCGTTATCAGCGAACGCCAGGCGCCATTCGCCGGACAGCTATCCCAGTGGTGCCTGATCCCCGAGACCTCCGGCACCGGTGGCGGTGGCGGCGATACCGGCGCTGCACCCTCGAACCGCATCGTGACGCCGTTCCTGCCAATCGATCCGAGCCAGGCCTGCCCGGGCTTCTACGTGGCAGAGGTTCGTGGGAACAACGCGGACGGTCGCTATGGCCTGCGTGTCGATCTCGACCCCAACGGCAACAAGCTGCTCCAGGGCGGGATCAATCTCGGGGGACGCTTCGGCGTCGTCGGCAACCCGGGCTTTGCCGCCTTCAGCATCTCGAACCCTGCCGGCGAGGCGCAGGTGGTCGACGTCCAGCTCGCCGTCAACAAGCCAGCGAACATGGCGTATGACTATCTGCTCACGCAGCGCTTCGCGGACGGTTCGTCGGCGTTCATCCTTGGTGGGCGCGAGTTCGGTTCCACGGTGAACCTCTCCCAGGTGGTGAACCCGGGCTTTTACGTCTTCGAGCTGGCCTCGGTCGGCGCGAACGCCACGGCGGCCGACTTCGCCGTCTCGCTGGGTACCCGCTTCACCAACCGCGCGGGCGGCGCCTTCGACGGCGGCGTGAACATCGGCGGCGTCGTGGAGGGTCCATCCGTCGGCTTCGCAAGCTTCTGCGTCTCCCAGGCCCAGTCCGTGCGCCTGGAGACGCTGGGCGACGGCACCTACCCGGGCGCGTTCCCGGGCGGAGCGGCGGACCTCGGCATCCTGGTGAAGAACGGCGTTACGGGGGAGGTCATCATTCGGGTGCCCTAGCGACAGCCTGCCCGGGCACCATGGAATCGGGAGTCAGCCGTCCGACGCCAGCCGGAGGTTTGCCGGCGTCGCACTGGCGCATTGGCCCAGGGCCGCTAAACTGCGGGGCAAGGGAGCGTTACTGACAAGCAGGAGGGATTCCATGCGAACCGAACTCAAGGCGGCCGTATGCGCCGTGGTATTGGCAGCTGGCAGCGCCGGCGCCGTGGAACTGGCCGAGGACGGGCGCGGGCAGGTGGTGCTGCTGCCGTTCGTCGAAGTCAACGGCAATAGCCGGAGCGAACTGCTGGTCCGCAACGCCAGCGCGACCGAGGGCAAGGCCGTGCGCGTGGTCGCTCGTGACCCGGTCAACGGGCGCCCGACGGCGTCGCTGAACCTTTATCTGGGCCCCCTCGACGCCTGGCGTGCCACGATCGAGGCGGATCCGATCCGCCTCGCCCAGGAGGTCAACGTCGCCCGCCTGGTTCTCCCGGAAGATCGCAGCTGCACGCGGCCGGCGCGAGCAGAACTCGCCGACGGCGCCGTGCTCTTCACCGACGCGAGCTTCTCGGAGAATTTCGCCGCATCGGATCCGGGCAACCGGCTGGCGACCGCGAGCCTGGAGATCATCGAGATGGGCACGGTCGACGCCGCCCTCGCGACGGACTGCGGTGCGATCGCGGCTCGGTGGGCGGATGACGGTGTCTGGTCTGCCGACCCCGAGGCCGACGTATCCGCCCCGACCGGGGGGCTCGAAGCGAGCATCAACATCGTCGGCAATTTCCCTGCGCGCTCATTCCGCTATCGGGGCGTCGCGCTGGCCGACTTCCGCGACGCTGCCCTCCACACGGACGCCGGCGCCCTCTCTCCCCACCTGGGTGACGTCTCACCGGCGGTGTCGAGCGTGTTCGACACCATCCAGCTGGCTCAGCGTCGGGTCCGGCTTGAGCGCAAGTCGACGTGGGCCAGCTATCCGATCAATGCCGTCAACGCGGTGCTGCTGGCAGCGGCAGCCGAGGGCGAATTCGTCAGCAATCGCAACGAGCGGGACAGCCGCGAGCCCAGCGGCGTGGCGGGCGCCGTCCTGACCTTCCCGACCCGCGCCTTCCACGTCGACGATTTCTACCTCGACGCGAGCGTCGGGATTCAGCCGGGACCATTTGCCGGTAGCGCAGCCCTGGCGCCGGCGGTCACAGACCTGGACGGGCGCGCCTACAGCCTTGGCGTCCCGTCCGGCCTGGAATCATGCGACAGCGCTCGCGCAAGCGTGACCCAGGTCTCCCTGGCCGATACGGCCTTCTTCAGCTCGACGTGTGATCTGCAGACGGCGGTCTTTTTCGTCGCAGGCCCGCCCAGCGAAGGACGCGTTCGCTTCGATTTTGCCGGCGAGATCGTTTCCGACGAAGGCGACGTCTTCCGCGGCCAGCCGGTGCTCCCGATCCTGTTCCAGTCGCTGGTGGAGCCGGGCGTGCCGCCGGTGCGAATCGCGACGTCCGGCTGGTCCGAGTACATGTCGGTGCAGCGCGCCGAGATCGAATAGGGCGTCGTTCAGCGGTGTCATTCACGCCGGGAGGCCGGAGCGATGCTTCGGCCTCCTTGGGCGTGTGCTGCCGGTACCGAGAAGCGCCTTGCCTTCGCGATTCTTGCGGCGCGCAAGCACCCCACCGGGCCGCTCGGGCGGCGCTAATCTCCTGGTCGGAACTCCCCTGGGACCGCGGCAACGTAGCGGCGTAGCCGTGTCGAGCTTGAGGCCGATCTCGCGTTCGCGCCGGACGTGTGCGTCAGCGGGCGGAGGCGAGTGCTGATCACTGCTTGAGAGGCATCGTAAAAAACGATCTGAAACTAATGAAAATAAGATTTTGACTGCCTAAGGCAGGTGCGTATACTTCGTTTCGCGGTGCCGGCTCCCAACCCCGGTATCGCAGCGCAACTCCCCCAGACGCGCGTCGCCTGACCAGCACGCGCAGCGACGGGCGGGCCAAACCCCCTCGGCCCGCCCGTCACCTTTTGTCCGGCGGCACCTTTCCTTCGTGTTCTTCGCCGAGCCCTTCGGCAAGCTCGCAGATTCGCCGCGTGAGGCCGCGAAAAAGCACGCCGTGGGCGGGCGCCATCGCATACCAGTAGAGAATTCCCCAGAAACCTGCCGGGTGCCAGTAGGCGGCCGCCGTCAGCTTCGTGCCGCCGTCGCCTCTTGCTTCCACATTGAATTCGAGGATGCCAGCGCCGGGCGCTTTCATGCCGAACGCGAGGGTCAACCGCCGCCCGGGATCAACGCCGAGTACCTCCCAGGAGTCGATCCGGTCGCCGACCACCACATCGACGGGGTCCCGACGCCGATGATTGAGTCCCGGCCCCCCGACCATCCAATCCATGATCTCGCGCAGCAGCCAGAGGATGTTAAGGTAGTAGTAGCGGTTCTTGCCCCCGATGCTCGCCACCACCTTCCAGACCGCTTCCGGCGGGGCGGTGGACTCCGCGGAGTCGCCGGTTTGCTGGGCGTAATAACCGTAGTCGAGGCGCTGCTGGCGTAGGGGAAAGGCCCCCTCGACCCAGCGCGACCGTACCGCGTGCTCGCGCTCGGCCTGGAACGCCGCCTCGACCGAATCCCGGAAGCCGAGCAGGTGCTGCGGTACGAGTGCTTCAAGGGGGGCCGTGTTTGCGGTGAAATCATGCCGCAGGCCCTCGATCAGCGCCCGCGCGATGTTGGTCGGGACCGATGTGACGAAGCGAAGCCAGTAGGAGGAGAGCTTCGGGCTGAGTACCGGCACGGGGATGACCGGGGGCGGGCGCCGGTCCGCGACCGCGGCCAGCTGGTTCATCATCTCCTGATAGGTGAGCACCTCGGGACCGGCAGCGTCGAAGATGCGCCCCTGTGCTTCCTGATGGTCCACGATCTGCGCCAGGTAGAGCAGCAGGTTTGACAGGGCGATCGGGGGAGATTTCGCCCGTACCCAGCGCGGCGTGATCATCATCGGCAGGTGGAATACCAGGTCGCGCATCACCTCGAAGGCGGCCGACCCGGGCCCGACAATGATGCCGGCGCGCAGCTCGATGACGGGGACCGAACCGTGACGCAGGACGTCTCCTGTCTCGCGCCTCGACACGATGTGCTCCGAGCGGGCGTCCTCGGGCACGAGTCCGCCGAGGTAGACGATCTGTCTGACGCCGGCCGTTTCCGCGGCATTGGCAAAGTTTCGGGCGGCTTCGATGTCGAGCTCTCCGAAGTTCCGGCCCGCCGCCATGGAGTGCACGAGGTAGTAGGCGACGTCGACGCCGGCCAGCGCCGGCTCCAGAGAGGCCGGATCGAGCGCGTCGGCGCGCATCAGTTCGACACCTTCCCAGCCCTTCCCTTCGATCGCTCGCAGGCGGCGAGCAGCAGCTCGAACCGGTCGACCCAGATCCGCAAGGTAGGGGACCAGGTGTGAGCCGATGTAACCGCTTGCGCCGAAGACGAGCTGCTGGCGTTCCCTCACGCGGCGGCTTCCTGAACACCGGCCAGCACGGCGGCGGCCAGATGACCGCTGGGCTCGTCGAGCTCGTACGCTACGCGCATGGCCGGATGGTTGATGTTGATCACTCGGGCGAGGTCGATCGGCGTCGCCACCATCACCTGGTCGCAGTCGACGGCGTTGATGGTGGATTCGAGATCGGCCAGGGTCGCGAAGCGCTGGACGGCCTGCGCGGCCAGATCGCCGTACGGCATCGGGTGCCGGATCGCCACGACGCGATGGCCCTGCTCACGCAGCCGTCGTGCGACCCAGCGGGTGGTCTGGCTCTTGCCGCACCCGGTTCGGAGCGTGGTGACCGCGATGACCGGCTTTGACGACGCCAGCATCGTGGCGTCGACGTCAAAGGTCCTGAACCGCTGCACGCCCGCGCTCTCCACCCGTTCCCGACACGCTTCCACGTGTTGGACCGACACGTCCGAGTACGCAAAGACGACCTCATCAACCGACTCCCGAAGCAGCAGCTCCGTGAGCTCGGACTCCGGGACGATAGGAATGCCATCCGGATAGGCGTCGCCCGCCAACGCTGCCGGATAGCGGCGATCATCGATGTGCGGAATCTGCGCTGCCGTGAAGGCGACCACGCGACCGTCGTCGCGTCCGCGGTAGCAGCAGTTGAAGACGTGAAAATCGCGCCCGGCGGCGCCCATGATGACGGTGCGTATCACGCGGTCTCTCCAACAGATCGCCGGGCTCAAGCGTAGCAACCCGCGGACCTCAGGGTCACGGGTCTGATCAAGGGCAGGCCCGCCAGGCAAATCAACGGACCAGATTGTCGAGCAGTCGCCTCGCGAGCTGATTGTGTGCATCGTCGCGCAGCAGCGCCTCGAGGACAGTACGAGCGTCGTCCGCGCGGCCGAGCCGGGCGAGGACCCGGGCCTCGAGCAGCCGCGCGTCAGGCGTCGTCGGTGCGAGGTGCCGGGCGCGAGCGACATCCTCTAGCGCGCCGTCGAGCCGTCCGGCCTGCAGCCGCGCGTTGGCGCGCGCCAGCATGACGTCTGCTCGATCTGGCGCCTGTTCGGCAGCGGTGTCGAGCAGCCGGAGCGCATCATGCTGGCGGCCGAGGCGCTCCCCCAGGATCGATGCCAGCAGCAGCATGGTGTCGACATGCCGCGGAACGACTTCGAGGATCCGCTGGCAGATACGGCCCGCATCGACGAAACGGCTGGCTGCCGCGAGTGCCCGAGCCCGGCGCAAGGCGTCGGCGAGTTCAACGATCTCGACTGCCGAGTCGTCCTCGATTCCCGCGGCCAGCGCTTGTAGTTCCGTCCGCACCGGCGCGAGCGAAACGGGTGATCCATGCGCCCCTGCCAGCCGTTCGGTCGCGTTGAGAAAGGGTGTGAAGAAGGCCTGCTTGAAGGGTTCTTCGAGAGCCCTCGCGGCGTCCTCCTCCGGCGTGTGCCGTCGCCTACGCGCGCCACCCCCGAAGGTTGGATTGGTATTGATCTCCCAGAGCTGGGGCCTGCCGTCGAGCAGCCCATAGTCCGCCCGGCCCCATTGAATCCCGGCGATGCGGAAGACCTGTCGCAGCCAACCCTCGTGCGGGTTCTCGGCGAAATAGCGCGCCACCTCGTCGTGGCGCTCCCTGCGGTGCCTGTCGTCAAGCCAGTTCGAGGACTTGACCAGCCAATGCGTGTCGAAATCAACGTGTCGCGGTAGCACGTCGCCGTCGATCATGAAGGCGGCGTACTTCGTGAATGTGCCGCTGTCATCGGCGGTGTCACAGAACTCGATGAGGAGGATGTCCGCGGGGCCGAGGCCGCGCCGCCGCTGCGCCGTGACGGCGGCCTGCAGTTCCGCTGGCGTGCCCAGGAGTTCACTGAGGAGCAGGTTGTGACCGCGGGCGTTACGGAGGAAGACCGGGTAACGGATACCGTCCAGGCCTTCGGACAACCGACGCACCGCAAAGCGGTTGAGGCCGTCGGCGTGCAGCCGGCGCAGCAGGGGCTCGCGATCGAGCAGCGTCTTCGGCGCGTTGAGCACCCGGAGCGCGGTGTGTGCCTGGAGGTATGCGCCGACCCGGCCTGCCGCGCGCCGAGCCGGGGCGTCGAGCCGATCGAGATCCATGAAGACGAGGGTGCCGGGCTGCAGCGCCTCGCGCTCGTGCAGATCCTCGTAGTGGAGGACCTCGATCCGGTTCGCGATGTGCGCGGCCCGTTTCGCGAGTAGCCCGGTGACGGTGTAGCGGTGACTGCGGCGAAGGAGCCAGTAGATCATCCGCCGCTCTCGTGCTGCGGCTGAGGCGTCAGCTTCAGCAGTCGCTGGAGGATCGCCAGAAGAACGACCGGGTAGGTCACGTTCAGGAGGGTCTTGAAGACGTCCGGAATGTCCTCCGTCGTCGACTTCACGAAGAGGTAGGCCTCCGTCGGAACGCCGGCGGCCACGTACATTGGCAAGGTCGTGAAGCGGCTCTGGCGCGGCAGACCGGGCGACCCGATCGACGCGAAGACGGCCAGCAGGTAGAAGGCCACCATGATCGACCGGTCGAGCTCCAGGCCGAAACACAGGGCGAGGAACTGGAACATGATCAGCGACGTGAAGACCCGATTCGATCGGAAGCAGACCTGGAACAGCGGGATCGACGCCTCGACGGTGCGCGGATCGAAGTGGCCGGTCCGCTCTGCCGCTTCGGTCGTCAGCGCGATGCAGGCATAGGACGATCGGCTCGACGCGGCGGCCAGGTAGACCGGGCCCATGGCGCTCGCGAAGCGTCGGATGCCCAGGCCGCCGATAACGGCCGCTGCACCGTAGAAGAGTCCACCGACGGCTACGATCAGAACGCATTCGTAGATGACGAACGCCACGAGGGCGCCGATCACCTCGACCGCATCGCCACCGCCGACGCGCATCGCCAGACCGAAAAGCAGCAGCGGCACCGGGATCAGCAGGAGGTAGACGGCATCGAGAAGGCGGGCCCCGAGGCGGTCCAGGACCGAGGCCAAGCGCTGACCGAGGCCGGGCAGCGCGAAGGCCAGGACGAGGCCGGCGGCGAGACTCGTCAGCACGACCGGGAGCACCGCTCGGCTTGCGGTTGCTCGAACGGCATCGACGCTCGCCAGCGGTGTGGCCCAGGCCAGTTCGCCGGTGCTACCGCCTCCCTGGACCGCGGCGAGCAACGCCGGCGTCGGCGTGACAAGTCGCGGCAGCAGCACGTCGTTGAGCAACGCGATGGTCCAGAAGAGGATCGTAGCGATCACGACGTGCGCCACCAAGGCGCTTGCTCCGATCCTCGCCAGGGCCCGGGATACGCCGAACAGCAGCAGGGAGCGGATCAGAAACACGACGATCAGCGGCAGCGAGAGAAGCAGCAAGGCTGTCGTCCAGAGGGTCAATAGGGCGCCCAGCAGGGGCAGGGCCGCTGCCAGCAGCGGGGGCGGCTCGGGAAAGGCCCAGCTCACCACCACGGCCAGTCCGACGGCTGCAAGCGAACCCACGAGGAGGAAGCGCAGCACATGGCGATGCCACGCTGCGCCGGACAGCATGGCCGGCGTCGTGGGGCCCGTTGCGGTCAAGGGTCCAGCCCTGCAGCGGCCTCGCGGCGCGCCCGACGAACGGCCCCGGGCGGTTCCCCGACGACCTTCCGGAACGCTTTCCGGAAGGCCACTTCCGAGCCGTAGCCGCAGCGCTCAGCGATCGTTGCCATGGAGAGATGGGTGTCGCCGAGCAGCTCCACGGCCAGGTCCATGCGCCAGCGGGTCAGATACTGCATCGGCGTCATGTCCGTCAGCTGCCGGAAACGCTGCGCGAAAGCCGTTCTCCCGAGCAGTGCCTCGTCGGCCAGCGATTCCACGGTCCAGGTTTCCTCCGGCGCTGCGTGGATGCGGTTGAGGGCCCGGCCGATCTGGGGATCCGTCAGCGCCGGCAGCATGCCCCGGACAAGCCCGTCCTCGATGGCCTTGCGGATGACGTGGATGAACAACGCATGGGCATAGCTCTCGATGAGCGCGTCGCTGCCGGGTTGCGCGGCCGCCAGTTCGTCGGCGATGAGATCCAGGAGGGCGCTCGTCCGGCAGGGACGCGAGACGTCGCCGGCGCAGGAGACGATGACGGCGTCGGGCAGCGAGTCGAGCAAGGGCCAGGCAGAACGACCCGAGAAGGCGAAGTAACCACAGAGCATGACGACGTCGGGTGCGGTCTCGACGGGAATCGCTCGATTGACCTCATCGGCCGCGAACGGCTCCGGATCGGAAGCGATCAGATGGGCATCGTCCCGGGGAAACATGACCAGATCTCCCGGACCGAGCTGCCGGGGCTCCTGCTCGGGAAGCTGGAGCCAGGTCTCTCCGTGCTGGACGAGGTGGAAGGTTGCCGCCCGCGAGCCCGACGTGTCGACGGCCCAGCGGCCGCAGTAGCGGGCGTGAGCGAAGATGCCGGCCCGAAGGCCCAGATGGCGGAGAATGTGCGTCAGTGCGTCCATGCTGAACGATTGGCAATAAATGGCGCTGAATCTGGCATTCAGCGTGCAAGCTGTGGAGCCTAAGCTGTCATTCGACATTCATCAACCAGGAACAGATTCATGGCAATCCAGGAACTTCAGCCAGGCACCGATCTCCAGCAACTGCTCGACGCCAGTGACCGTCCGGTCGTCATCGACTTCTGGGCCCCGTGGTGCGGCCCGTGCCGGGCCATCTCCCCAGCACTCGAAGCGCTGGCAGAGGCGCGTCACGGGGAGATCGACATCATCAAGGTCAACGTCGACCAGCATCAGCTCGCCGCCGATACCTACGGCGTGCGTGCGATTCCGACGCTGGTCTTCGTTGACGACGGAGAGGAGCAATCGCGCCAGGTGGGCGCGCTCAGCACCGGCCAGCTTTCCCGCTGGTTCGACAATGCCCGAGCGACCATCGCCTGAGCCCCCAAGGACCAACAAGGAGAATCGTGTGGCACTTCAGGACAGACTCGACGCCTTCAAGGCCAACTTTCAGAAGCAGGCGCCCGCAGACGCGCAGGCCGTGATGGCGCAGGCCACGGACGACCTGCGGGCGAGCGGTATCCTCGAGCGGACGATCCAGGTCGGCGACCGGGTTCCGGATTTCGCCCTCGAGAACCAGAACGGTGAGACCGTGACCCTGGCGGCCTTGCGGGAACGCGGCCCGGTCGTGGTCAGCTTCTTCCGCGGCATCTGGTGTCCGTATTGCAACCTCGAAGTCGCGGCGCTGGCCCAGGCCCGCGATGCCATCGAGGCGGCGGGGGCATCGCTCGTGGTCGTCGCCCCGCAGCTCCCCGAGCATGCCCGGGCGACCTTCGAGAAACACGGTGGAAAGGTTGACGTTCTCGTTGACGCCGGCAATGACTTCGCTCGTCAGCTGGGGCTCGTGTTCGCCCTGCCGGCGGCGCTGCGTGAGGTTTACACGGCCTTCGACATCCTGCTGCCGCGCTTCAACGGTGACGAATCCTGGGAGCTGCCGATGCCGGCACGGTTGGTCATCGACGCCGACGGGATCCTTGTGGATGCGGATATCAATCCCGACTACACGGTGCGGCCGGATCCGGCCGAGACGGTTGCCGCCGTGAAGCGGCTGACGGCAGCGGCTTGATCCGGGCATGACGGCGTGGGCTCGGTGCCCGCGCCGCGCCTCAGCCCTGGAGATCCGAGAGGTCGTCGCGTAGCTCGGCCACGTACGGGTCGACGGCCTCGCGTGCCTTGTCGAGCGCGTTCAAGGTCGTGAACTCGACCTTGTGCTGCCAGCCGCTGCCCACCGGGCGGCGCTCGCCGACGAGCACGCTCCTCACCTTGACGTTGACGCTGTAGAGGGTGTCGTAGCGCCCGTAATACTGCAGCGGCGTCTCACCGAGATATTCGACTTCCGCCAGGACCAGGACGTCTGCGCCGTTCGCCTGCAGCACCTGCGCCAGGCCTGGCAGGTCGACGCCGTCACGTCCCATGACGCTGTTGATACCGGAGAAGAACGCGGCATCGAGCAGGACCAGTCCGTCGGCGTCGGCCAGCGACGCCTCGATGCGCTGGGCGACGGGCGCGGCGATGGCCGGATCACCCACGGCGATGACCACGACGCCCGGATCGCGAGGCGGGGCGGCAGGCTCCGGGGCAGCTGGCGTCGGCGCGGGCTCGGGCGCTCGGGCGCTCGCGAGCCTCGTTTCCGGCGCGCCTTCGGTCGCAGCCGAGCGCGCCGGCATCGCGGCGACGGACCCGCCGGGCGAGTTGGCGTCGCGTTCGCCGCTAGCCTCGTTGACCACCGCTGCGGCACCGTCGACAGGGGTCGCCGCTGCGTCGCTTACCGTCGTTTCGCCCACCGAGGCCGGCGAGCCTTCGAGGACGATGGCCTCGTCGCCGAAACTGCCGCCCGTGGCAGGCGCCTCATCCGCGCCGGTGATCACGGCCGGCTCCGGATGGGCCGACAGCGGTGCGGCGGGCGCCGGTGCGGCCGCGGACCCACCGGCGGGCTCCGCGAGCGCACCGGTCTCCGCGGCTGCGGCAGCCGCATCGGTTGCGGCGACGTTGACCCGGTTCTGCGGGATGTCGCCGCCCAGGAGCCGGTCCTTGAAGGCGAGGAAGAGTCCGCCGGCGCCGACGATGGCAAGCGCGCCGATCATGAGGCCGGCCAGCAGTCCGCCGCGACGCGGCCGCTCTCGCGGCATGAGCTCGCCCTCGCGGACCAGGGACGACGATCGTTCCGGCGACGCCGGCGGCGGGAAGGGCGCGGCCCGGCTCGGATCCGAGATCCGCGTAGCGCCTGGCGGTGGCTCGGGAATTCGACCGCTTTCGGCCGACACGCGCGTCGCCGCGGGTCGCGCCGGCGGCGGTGGGGGTGCCTTCACGCTGGGCTGCGATACCCGCGTGGCCGCGGGCGCGTTGGCGGGAGACTCCGCGGCCGGCGGCTGCTGCAGCGAAAACGAGGTCTCGGTCTTGCCGGCTGCGAGGTCGGTCAGGATTTCTTCGCAGGTCTGGTAGCGATCCTCGCGGGCCTTGGCGATCATGCGTCCGAGGATGGCGAAGGTGGCATCGTCGACGTCGGCATTCAGCGTGCGAACGTCGGGAATGTCGGCGTTCACGACCTCGAGCATCATGCCAAGCGGGCTCGACTCGCTGAAGGGAATATCCCCGGTCAGCATCTCGAAGAAGACGATGCCGAGCGCGAAGATATCCGAGCGCTGGTCAACCTCTTCCCCCATGCAGACCTCTGGCGACAGGTAACCCGGCGTACCGACAAACTCCCCGGTGTTGGTGAGGCGTTTGGAGAAGTCCTGCACCATCGCGATGCCGAAATCCGCGACCTTGACCTTGCCGTGGGTCGTCAGCATGAGGTTGCCGGGCTTGATATCGCGGTGGATGACGCCCTTGTGGTGGGCGAGGCGCAGCCCCTCGCAGGTCTCGGCGATCATCCGGCGGGCCTCGTCGACAGGGAGCTTGCCCTCCCGCTTGAGGCGAGCGCTAATCGATTCGCCTTCGACGAATTCCATGACGAAGTACGGGCTACCAGCGTCATCTCCGATCGAGTAGACCTGGATGATGTGGCCGTCGTTGAGCGCGGCCATGCTCCGCGCTTCGCGCACGAACCGCTCGACGACGGCTTCGTCGTGCGTGAGCGCTTCCGAAAGCACCTTGATCGCGACGTCGCGGCCCAGCGAAGCATCGTGGGCGCGGTACACCACCCCCATGCCGCCACGGCCGAGTTCTTCCTTGATTTCGTAGGGTCCGATGAACTGGCGATCCGTCATGATCTCTGTACCGTCGCAATCCCACCCCTGAGTCTAGCAGCGGCCATCGACCGAATCCGCGAACTGCGACAGACGCCTGTCGGAATCGTCCCCGTGGAGCTGTAGGTAAGACGCCCGGATCAGGCCGGACCGGACGTGCTCGGCGCCCGTGGCCGGAGAGGACAAGCACCCTGGGGCCTGCTAACCTCCAGCGCCTCCGCGAGCGGCTGTCGGCCCATGATGCGATCGACCGGATTCCCAGCCTTCCTGTCCAGTGCGCTGCTGAACGAGGCTGACGTGGCTCCGGATCTGGCGGTCCCCGGCGGTGAGCCGATGCCCTTTGCGATCGACTGCAGCGCCCGATGCCAAGGTCGGGGCATGACGCCCCGACGGCCGCCGACGCCCTGATCCATGAGCGCCCTGGTCGCCGACCTGGTTCTCGTGACGCACGGCCTCTTCGTGCTCTGGGTCGTGGGCGGCCTGGGCTTCATCCTCGCGGCGCGCGTCACTGGCTGGCGCTGGGCCAGCAACCGCGTCGTGCGGCTGCTGCACCTCGCGTCTATCGGCTTCGTCGTCATCCAGACCTGGCGGGGGCGCCCCTGTCCGCTGACGACGTGGGAGAACGCCCTGCGCGTCGCGGCCGGGCAGGATCCGTACGACCCGGGCGGATTCGTCGCCCATTGGCTGCACCGGATCCTGTTCTACCCGGCGCCGCTCGAGGTCTTCGCCTGGGTCTACACGGCCTTCGCGGGTCTCGTGGTCGCCAGTTTCTTAATCACTCCGGTCCGCTGGCGCGACGACGAATGAGCCGCTGTTCGGCGCCGGCAGCGGGCCGTGCATTCGAGCGGGCCCGGCCGTCGCCTTCCCCGCGCTCGAACCCGCTGGCGAAGATCTCGTCCCCAGGTGGACCCTCGCTCCGGCAGGCAACGAGCTCGACGTCATCGACGATCCAGGATTCCCCGGTCCCGATGCTCGAATCGCTGGCCAGGGTCCAAAGCAGGCTGACCGTGAAGCCCGCCAGCCCGGAAACGTCGGCGGTGGTCTCCCGGGCCTCGCCGGTCTCGCTGCACCAGGCCGGCAGCTCCGCCGCAGGATTGTCGAAGTCGCTCGAGATAATGGCATCGTAGGGATCCGCACCCAGATCCTGGCTTTCGACGAGGAAGAAATCCCGGTCGTTGGGCGTGTATTCCAGCTGCCCCCCGTCGAAACACACGGCGCTCTCGCCCTCGATGTTGCGCCGATTCCTGAAGCGCAGGAGCAGCTGCGCCGCGTCCTCGGGCAGGTTGACGAACGGCGACGCCAGGCTCTCCAGGGCATCGCTGTCGACGTTCTCGATCAGCCAGGCGTTGCCGTCGAAATCGGGAAGGCCGCTGACCAGGATCCATTCATTGCCGAAGGGGACCCAGTCTCCGGGACCGCCGTTGAAATCATCCGCGAGCAGGATTTCGGCGGTCGTTCCCGCCGGGCACCCGTTGGCTGCACGGGCGGCGGTGCGAAACTCGAAGGTCTCGGGATCGCCGTCGCCGCAGGCATTCGTGGGCGTGACCCGCCAGAAATGAACGGCGTCGTCCGCCAGCGTCACGTCCGGCTGCAGGGAGTTTCCCTGGACCTCGATGTCGACGATCGGTGCGGTGAAGCCGGGGTCCGTCGCCAGCTCGAAGCGATAGCTGTCCGCGTCGCCCGCGGTCGACCAGCGAAAGATCGGCGTGCCGACAACCGCGTCGGCTCCGTTCGCCGGCACCAGCAGGTCGAAGGTGCCCGGGCGCTCCGGCGTCACGTCGACCCAGATGTCCACCGTCTGGTCGTCGACGCCGCCCGCCGTTCCACGCACGGTCAGCTGGCTCACGCCGGCCGCGGCGCCCGGGCTGACCGTCGCCGTCGCCACCGCGGCCTCGCCCGGCACGATCGACGCGGGCGCGACGTCGGCGCTGAAGCCGGCCGGAAGGTCGTCGAAGGCCAGGGCGATGGCCTCATCGAAGCCGCCGTTGCCGACGGCGACCACCGTGACCGGATCGATCGACGCGGGCCCATCGGCCAGGCAAACGGCCTGGGACAAGCCCTCCGCGGCAAGGCTGAAGCCCTCCTCGCCACAGCCGGCGAAGCGGAAGGAGGCGATGCGTGTCGACCAGAGCGATTGCGGCGTGAACATGCTGGTGAACCAGAACGTACAGCCGTCGACGGGGTCGACCGACAGCGCGGAGTAATCGCCCCAGCGCGATGCCTGGGTCTGCGCGGCGGCGCCGTCCGCGAGCGTGATCTCGCCCCCGGTGAGAGCGCCCGGCGGGTCGCCGGCCCCGCGGCCGGCGTAGCGGAGGCTCGGGAAGGTGCTCGGGCCGGTGACGCTGTAGCCCAGCGCGATGTTGCCGCTCGCGTCCATCGCGGCGCTCGCCATGAAGCGGGACTCGTCGTCGTCGTCGGGCGCCAGCGTGCCCTCCTGGAAGAGCACCCAGTCACCGCTGCCGGTGCGGCGCAGCTCGAAGAACCGCAGCCCCGAGCGGTTGCTGGCGCCGAGATCCGTCACCAGGTTGCCGACCAGCGTCTCGAACATGCCGAAGTTGCGGTATTGGAGGCGCCACATCAGCACCTCCCGGACCGGATCGAGGCCGGGCGTGCTGCCGGGTTGGTCCAGGCAGTCGAAGTCCCCGCCGCAGAAGGTCGAGTCGAACTCCTCGACGGCGATCGTCTCGGCCAGCCTGACGCGGCTGGCGGCCGGATTGTCGAAGTCGACGTCGACCTCGAAGAGCTCCAGGAAATCGGCGCCGGGGTTGTTGCTGCCCGGATCGTGCAGCTCGTCGTCGCGGTGGCGCATCACGATACCTGGTCCGACCGGCGCGAGGCGGCCGTCATGGTCAGCCGGAGTCGGGGTCTGGAATCCGAAGCCCGGCAGGCGGTCGATGAGGAAGCGGACCGCCGATGCCTCCTGGCCGGACAGCATGGCCGCCCGGTCCAGCGCGAAGACCGACGGCCCGAGGTCCTCATTGGCCGTCACGATGTAGGCGTCGTTCCAGACTCCGTATTTAGGGTAGTCGGGAAAGGAGGGTGCGCTGAACGAGTAGTTCATCCAGCTACTGGTGACCGCGTCGCTGGTGCTCGACACGTACACGCAGAGCTGATCCGTGCCCGGAGATGTGAACTCGGTGATCAACCAGCGCTGGGCGAGCTCGTCGTAGAGCACGATGGGATCGCCGGCGCCGGAGTTGGCGCAGGTGCTGCCGGGCTGGGCAAGCGATGCCATCGTGAGCGGGCCGGCCACGAGGCTGCCGCTGGCCTTGTCGAAGACGCGCACGATGGACCCGCCGGCCCCGTTTGTCGCCTGGATGAAATGGGTCGGGCCGACATCGCCGGTGGGATCGGGCGGAAACACGCCGTTGAAGCCCTGGGCGCCGTCGTTGCTGCCGATGTCGATGAGCGGCAGCCCCGGCGCGCGGGTGGCGGTCCCCTTGAACGCCGTGCCAGCGCTCACCGGGGACGGTGGATTGACGGGCACCGGAACTGCATTCAGCAGCGGATCGTCAGCGTGCTGCCGCGGTACCAGTCGTACGGGATCGCCGGGCTGCCAGGGGGCCACCACAGGCGCGTCCGCGAGGGTGCCCTGGAGCGGCGCGGGCAGCGAGCGCTCCACGGCGATCTGGGCGAGCGGTCCGGGCGCCGCCAGGACGGCAACGAGGAGCAGGCTGTTCATGGCAAGGGTCCCCCCGTGACCGCCTCCAGCGGCCTTGTGCTGTCGATGATCTCGATTCGGCCCCGCTCGGAGGCCAGGTCGAAGGCGCTGGCGCCCGTTCCCCGCTGGAATCGGACGCACCCCGTGTCGTCCTCACCGGTCCCCAGCGACGCCTCGATCGAGACGCTGGCGGCGCAGGCGGTCACGGCAACATGGCGACGCGGCGCGAGCGCGCGGATCGTCCCCGAGCCGCTGCGGGCCACGTGCCGGCCGCGCCATTTCGGGCGCAGCGGTCGTAGCACGATGGCTCCGGCTTCGGTCGTGGCGTCCATGGTTCCGGACGATTGCAGGCGGACCTCGCCGGTGACGCTGCGCGCGGAAACGGGATTGTCGATGCCGCGACTGCTGATGCGCCCGTCGCCGGTCTCGAGGGAAACGGGATGCCCGGGCGCCACGTGCAGCGCGACGTCGATGCGTGCGCAACCCGTGCCGTCAGTATGGATGTGAATGCCACCGGGTCGCGGCGAGGAAACGATGACCTCCCTGCCTGCTCGGCACTGGGCGACGGCCGTCAGGCCGACGAATCCGGCGGATGCGGTCCGCACGTGAATGTCGCCGAAGCGGTTCACCACGGCGATCGTCTCGTCTGGCCCGAGCACCGCCGACCACCGCTGGACCCGCAGCTCAGGTGGGTGCGCCGCGCAGCCAACCAGCAGCGCCAGGCCCAGCAAGATGTGGATCGGCCGTGTTCGGCGCATGGTCTTCCCTTCCGCTAGGAGCCTGCGCCGTCGCAACGGTCGCGGCTGCATTGCACCCCCGTCGGGCGACCCGGACCGATGGCCCGTTGGCCGCTCCCCGGGTTTCGTTATAGTCCACCCATGAGCGATGCGCCATCCTCGAACGAGTCGTGGTCCGTCCCGTGTGAGGGCTGCGGCGCCCGGCTCGAGTATGCCCCGGGCACCGAAGTACTCGAGTGCCCCTACTGCGGGAACCGCCAGGCCATCGTCCGGACGGGCGGTGAGATCCGCGAATACCGGCTGGACGCGGCGCTCGCCGAACACACGAGGACGCGGCTCGACGATCTGCTGCCCTCGGGGCAGGCCGTGAGCTGCGAGAACTGCAGCGCGATCACCGTGCTGGAACACCAGGCCGACCGCTGTCCCTACTGCGACTCGCCCGTAGTCGTCGACCTCGAGGCGGGAAAGGCGGCCATCTACGCGCCGGAGAGCGTGCTGCCCTTCGGGCTGGACCGGAATGCGGCGAAGCAGGCGTTTCGCCGCTGGGTCAAGGGGTTGTGGTTCGCTCCGAACGACCTCTGGAAGCGGGCGAGGGCGGAGGCCATCGACGGGGTGTACCTGCCGTACTGGACCTTCGATTCGCGGACCGCAACGCGCTACACCGGGCAGCGGGGCGAGCATTACTGGGTGACCGAGCACTACACGGATGCGGAGGGCCAACGGCGGTCGCGGCAGGTTCGCCGGACGCGTTGGTACCCGGCGACAGGGACCGTCCGCGTGGACTTCGACGACCTCCTCATCTGCGCCACCCGATCCTTGCCCGACAAGCTCATCTACGCGCTCGAGCCCTGGGATCTCGGCCACCTGCGTCCTTTCGCACCGGCCTATCTCAGCGGTTTCCTGGCAGAGCGCTACCGGGTGGAGCTGAATGAGGGGTTCGACATCGCGGATCAGCGAATGCGGCCGCGCATCCGGACGTCGATCCATGCAGCGATCGGTGGCGACGAGCAGAGGATCAATTCCATGGACGTCGCGCACTCAGACGTGCACTTCAAGCACCTCTTGCTGCCCCTCTGGATCAGCAGTTTCCGCTACCGTCGGCGCGTCTACCGGTTCATCGTCAATGCCCGCACAGGGGAGGTTGCAGGCGAGCGGCCCTGGAGCTGGCTCAAGATCACGCTGGCGGTGATCGCCGTTCTGGTCTTGCTCGGTCTCGGGCTCGGGCTGGCGCAGCGCTGAGCCGCGCTCATCTTCACCGTGAGTGCGCGTCGCGGGCGGCACGCTTCGCGCCATGCAGGCCTCCAGAATCTTCCTCGATCTCTCCCTGGCGTCGCTCCTCGGCGGCATGGTGTTCTTTGCTGCCGTAGTCGCGCCCCAGGTCTTCCGGACGCTGGCACCGGACGACGCGGGGCGATTCCTGCGGGCCCTGTTCCCGCGCTACTACCTGTTCATGATCGTGACGGCCGGGGCTGCAGCGCTGGCCGCTCTACCGGCAAGCTTCGTTGCCGCGGCCGCGCTGGCCGCCGTAGCCGTGACCACGGTGCTGGTGCGACAATTTCTCGTGCCGCGCCTCAACGCCTGGCGCGACGCGGAGCTGGCGGGCGACGCCGCCGCGGGCCGCCGCTTCGCAACCGGGCACCGGCTGAGCGTTGTGATCAATCTGCTGCAGCTCGTGGCGGTCATCGCCATCGTCGTCCGCGGGATCTGACCAGACGTCGCTGCCCGCCTCGAGCGGTTGCGCCGGGACGCCGGGTCCCGGCATAGTGCCGCCATCGCGGCGATCGGGGGCCAACCCGCCTTGCTCCGGTACGTTTCTCCTTTCCTTCTCGGCGCCTGCGCCTGCTGGCTGGCCATCGTTCGGGGCGGGACCGATCCGCTGGCTCCCGCGGGGGCGGGCTTGCTCCTGGCTGGTGCCTGGCTCACGGCCGAGCGCTACGGCAGCTTACGCGAATGGCTCATCGTGCTCGGCGTGGTCACCGCCACCGGGCTGCTGGCCGCGACCATCGGCTACCTGGGTCATGAGCAGGTATACTGGGTCTTCGTACGGGACTGGCTCGTCCTGTTCGTCATCTATTGGGCGGCAACGGGGCTCGCGGCCGCCTATGAGCCGCGTCAGCTGCGGCTGTTGCTGGGGATCATCGTCGGGCTCGGTCATTTTCAGGCCGTATACGGACTCATCGCGGTGGCCAGCGCCGACCCATTGATCCTGGGGGTCTGGCCGCGCCTCATCAGCCTTGACGTACTCACCGGGACGTTCATCAATCGTAATCACGTGGTCGACCTGCTGGCGGCGGCCTGGATCTTCGGGCTGGCGCTGACGCCGGAGCTGCTGCGTGAAAGACCGCTTCGCTGGGGTGGCTGGTTCCTGCTCTCGCTGGTCCTCGGGATGGCGGTGTTCGCCACGCAGTCCAGGCTCGGTGTCGCCGCAGCGGTTGCCGGAATCGCCCTGTTCGGGTTCCTTCGCCACCGGTCGATGCAGGCGGGGGCGGAGCTTTCGATGCGCTGGGTGGCGGGTGCCCTGGGGGTGGGCCTGGTCGCCGCCGTCTGGTTCGGGCTCGCGGGTCTCGTCGGTCGCTTTCTCCAGGTGCCGGACGATGTCGGCCGCCTCGAACTCTGGCGGGGCGTGCTCGAGGCGCCGGCCGCCTTGTGGTGGCTCGGCGCGGGCCCGGGACAGTTCGCCGACGCGTTCAAGGCCTTCAAGCCGCTGGCGCTCGTCGCGGATACGGAGCACGCGCACAACGACTACCTCGAGATCCTCTTCGAGCTGGGTATCGTGGGCGCCACGGTCTGCCTAGGCGCCCTGCTGTGGTGGTTGCATCGGCGCTGGGGGCTCCCGCCGCACCCCCTGCGTGGCGCGGCCGTGGCGGTCGTCGCGGTTTACCTCGTCCACGCCCTCGGCGATTTCGGGCTCCACGTCCCCGGGGCTGCGATCGTCTTCTGGATTGCGCTGGGAATCGCCGTCAATGATCGGCTCGAACCACCGCCTAGCGGCCGTCGACGCCGGTCGTCGGGCCGCTGACTGGCAATTCGGCAGCGGGCTTGTAAGATCCGAAGTGCAGGTTTCGACACAGGGTCGCCGGTCAGAACCGCCACAGGGAGGCTGGCGCCATGGAGCGCTATGGGTTGGATGAAACGCTGATTCTGCTGGGAGCCACGGCGCTGGCTGCGCTCCTCTGCGTCGTCCTGACGCCGGCGGCGCGGTTCGTCGGCCTCATCGACCACCCTTCCCCGAACAAGCCCCACGAAGGCGAAGTGCCCCTCGTCGGCGGAATCGCCGTGCTGCTGGCCGTTGCCGCGGTCGTACCGCTGCTCTTGCCGCTTGGCAGCGTTTCGCCCTGGCTGGTTGGCGGCGCTGTTGCCATGCTGCTGACGGGTGCCTTCGACGACGCGATCGAGCTCGGCCCGCGGCTGCGGCTGTTGCTGCAGGTCGGCGTGTGTACCGTAGCCGCGGTTTACGGCCAGATGCTCATCTCGGATTTCGGCAAGCTGCTGAGCGAGCAAACGCTCGCCCTCGGCTCCCTGGCGGTGCCCATCACCGTCTTCGCCGTGGTCGGCTTGATCAATGCGTTCAATATGGTCGATGGCATGGACGGGCTTGCGGGCTCCGTATTCGTCGTTGCTGCCGGAGCCATGGCGATCTGCGGCGTGGCGGCGGGCCAGCCTTCCGGGATGATCGCGGCGGTGCTGGCAAGCGCGGTGTCCGGGTTCCTGCTGCTCAACGCCCGGTTTCCCTGGAATCAACGCGCCCGGGTGTTCATGGGTGATTCCGGCTCCATGCTGCTGGGCTTCCTGCTCGGATGGTTCACGGTGGTCCTGAGCCAGGGGGAGGGCCGGGCCTTCGCGCCGGTTACGGCGATCTGGCTTTGCGCAGTGCCGCTGCTCGACACGGGCTCGCTCATCATTCGTCGCATCGGCAGCGGTCACGGACCGCTCAATCGGGACCTGCACCATCTCCATCACCTCTTCCTCCGCGCCGGCTTCTCGGTGACGCAGACCTGGCTGATCATCGTGGCGCTGACCGCGCTGCTGGCGGCTGTCGGCCTCGTCGGGGAATTCTCGGGGGTGCCGGAGCACTGGCGGTTCTACGGCTTCCTGGTGGTTACCGTGGCCTACCACCTCTCCGTCGTTCGGCTCTGGCGCCAGGGCAGGGTCTTCGGGCGTGAGATCCTCGACATGGAAGCCATTCGGGCAATACGGGCCCGCCAGTCCGTCTCCTGAGGCCGGCTCCGCTGGTCGCCCCGCACCGTCCGCTGGGTAGCTGATCGCTTTTCTTCTACCCGCCATCTGGCTAAGATGCGAACTAGATCAGAAGGATCTGAACAGGGAAGGTAGACTGATGCATCGGTTATTTTGGGCGTGGGGAGCTCTACTCGTGGCCGTCCAAGTTGGGGCGGCTGGCGGTGAGGTGCTTGGGAAGATCTCGGCCCAGCAATCGGTTTACGTCACCTCGGCAGGCGTGCAGCTGCGGGTTGCGGCACATGCAGATCAGATCCTCGGCACCGGGGACCTCGTCACGACAAACGGTGAGAACGCCTGGGGCACGGTCGAGATCGACGGCGTTGGCACGATCGAAGTCGGGCCCGACGCGCGCGTCAGCTTCGATCGCACCGGCGACGTTGTGCACCTCACCCTCATCGACGGCGGGCTGCGTTACAGCGTGAAGGCTGGCGTCCAGGTCGTGATCGAAGCGGCCGGGACGACGGTGCTGATCGGTCGATCGGGTGCTGGAGTAGTGCCGGCCGCGCTCGGTGACTCCGTCGGCGCCGTGATCGTGGATGGTGAGGCCGTCTATGCTCGCAATGGCACCGGCGAGCTCCAGGTCATTTCGGCCAGTGCCGACCCGGAGCAGGTCGCCGAAGGCGAATTGCTTGCCGTGAACAGCCCAGCCAGCCCGAACGGCAGTCCCGTGAGTCTCCAGGTGGGCTCCGGCGCCAGCGGTTCGGGGACCTCCGCAGCCGAAAAGGCCGCCGAGGAAGAGGCCAAACGTCGTGGGCTGGGGGGCTGGTGGAGCAGCCTGACCGCTGCTCAGAAGGCGCTCGTCATCGCAGGTGGCGCTGTGGGTGGTTTTGTCCTTTATGACGAGGTCATTCGCGACGACAGTGGCCCCGATTCGCCGAGCTGACGGGTCATCCCGCCCCGCTGCTTGTGCCCACACTGCGACTCGAAGCTTCGGCTGAGATGGCACCCGTCCCTCGAAGAAGTTGGCGCGGCTTCTTGATGTGCCTCACGCTCGCCGCGCTTCTGGGCGGTTGCAGCTCCCGGGCACCGGGTCCGCCGGCTGCCGACACGACGACCCCCGAACAGCTTGCCAGGGAAGCTCAGGCACGGCAGCAGACAGATGAGCTGAACAGCCAACTCGCCCGCCAATCTAGCCGGATGGCCTCAAGCATGGGAGAGGCGCTCGCGACTGAGTATCGTATCGGCCCGGGTGATGCCCTGGAGATTGACGTTTTCCAGGTGCAAGAACTGAGCGATACGGTGCGGGTCAGTTCTCGCGGGACCATCATGATGCCACTGCTCGGATCGATCCGGGTCGCGGGCAGGAGTGCTGCCGAGGTGGAGGCCGAGCTAACGGCTCTTCTTGGCGCCGACTATCTCCAGAATCCCCAGGTCTCAGTCTTCGTCAGCGACTATCGATCGTCGGAAGTGATCATCGCCGGCGCCGTGCGCAGTCCCGCTGTCTACTCGATTACGCGCCCGCACTCGCTCGTCGAGGTTTTGCTCCTGGCGGGCGGGGTGGCCGATGATGCCGGCTACAAGGTGAACGTCCAAACGTCGGTACCCAATCCGGAAACCGGCGTCAGTGAATCCGTCAACGTGATCGTGGACCTCCGCACGCTGCTCGACGACCAGGCGCTCAGCCGGGATCTGCTGCTGCGCGGAGGCGACAGCGTCTTCGTCCAGAGAGCCGGTTTCGTGTTCGTACAGGGGGCTGTGAACCGCAGCGGCGCCTTCAAGATCGAAGGGGAAATGAACGTGCTGAAGGCCCTTGCCATGGCCGGGGGCATCTCGCGCGTGGCCGACGTCGACGACATTGCCGTCTTCCGCGAAGACATGGGGGACGACGGGCCGATTAAGCTCGACTACAACGTGCTTCAGGAGAACCGTGAGTCGGACATCGTCCTCAACGACGGCGATCTGGTGGTCGTGGGCGACGATGCGCTGAAGACGACGTTCTACGGCTTTGTGGCGGTGAGCGCAGGTGTTCTCCCCTGGATCAGAATCTTCTGAGTGAGCGAGGCACGCCGATGCGAATGGACTGCAAGGACGGTAAGGTGACAGGAGGCGCCGCGTGAGGGTAGGACCTCCAAGCGACAACGGCCCAGAGCTAGGCGGCCACCACCCCCCGGTCCGGTTTGACCCAAGTGCTGCTGCGGGCGGACAGGTGCCTGCACTGTACGATCCGCTCCACGCCTACGACGTTCGCGAAGAAGAGTTCGACCTGCGCACCATGTGGCGCACGGTCGTCAAGTACCGGTTGACGATCGCGGTCGTAACGCTGGTGGTTGTGCTGACGGCCTACTTCGCGAGCCTG
>JBCCZC010000039.1:0-22872 GCA_039188505.1 Pseudomonadota bacterium
CTCTCCGAACTCTCCGAACTCTCTCTCTGAACTCTCCGAACTCTCCAAACTCTCTCTCTCCAAACTCTCCAAACTCTCTCTCTCCAAACTCTCCCGGGGCGTTCTTTCGTTCACCGTGCTACGCTTGTAGCGGCACCTCGACGACGCGACCGACGGCCCCTTCCCCGTCGACTGAGTCTCACCTTGGCCCTACGGGTCAGCGACTTGTCATCTTCGGTCGACCTGCCGCACGGCGCGAACTTTCCGCGACCCCCGCCGTCGTAAAGGCGTCATGCTGATCCGAATTGCCCCAATGCCCGCCGGCGCTGCGCTGATCGGCGCCTCGCTCTGCGTCCTCAGCGCGAGCCTGGGAGGCTGCGTTCAGGTTCCCGAACGGTCGGTATTGCGCTCGGGCGACGGCAGCATTTCGGTACCGGAAGACTCCTGTATCGTTTCAGCGGCTGCGGCGAGCCCCGGCCTTGATCCCGCGGCGTTGTCGCTCCTCAGCTGGAACATCAAGAAGGGACAGGATGAAACCTGGCGTCGCGATCTGAAACGGTTGAGCGACAGCAGGACGCTTCTTGCGCTACAGGAGGCGGTGGTCGGCCCCGTGGATGAGGTGACGGCACTGGCGAATCGGCACTGGTCACACATCGAGGCGTTCCTGCAGGGCAATCAGGCCGCCGGAGTCCTCAACGCAGCGCCAGTCAAGCCCATCGGCGAATGCCCGGAACGGCATGCGGAACCGCTGGCGGTCGTGCCCAAGTCATTCCTCGCGAGCCACTACCCGCTGGCCGACGGCCACGACTCGCTGCTGGTCGTCAACCTCCACGCGATCAACTTCACGTTGGGCTCGCGAGCTTTCGAGGCCCAGCTCGCCGACGCCATCAGCCACATCGAATCACACCGCGGACCAGCGATTCTGACCGGTGACTTCAACACCTGGAGCAACCGACGCCAGCTCGTCGTGGACCGCCTGACAGCTTCTGCTCAGCTCGATCGCGTCGATTTCGGGGACGCCCAGCCGCGCCCCATCCTCGGCCGCGTCCTCGACCATGTTTACTATCGGGGACTCGTGGTCAATGCCGCCGAGGCCATCCCCGTGAGCTCGTCGGATCACGATCCGTTACGCGTGGAATTCAGCCTTGTCCGGGAGGAGAAACCATGAACTGGAAGACCCTAACTTCAGGCCGTGGACGCCGGAGCCTCGCCGTCGCATGGCTCGTCCTGCTCCTGCCGATCACCGCGAACGCATCGGTCGACGCATCGATCGACACCCTGCTCACCACCGTCGCCACCAGCCAGTGCGAGTTCGAGCGGAACGGCAAACGCTATTCGGGCGAGCGCGCCCGCTCGCATCTGCAGCGCAAGCGGAACTACCTGGGCGACCGGATCCGCACGGTGGAGGACTTCATCACGATGGCCGCAACGGGATCGAGCCGATCCGGCAAGCCGTACTGGATCATCTGCAACGGCGAGAGAACCCCGAGCGCGGAATGGCTGCGCGTCCGGTACGCCGCCATGGAAGTGAATCCGGCGACGTCCGCAGGCTCGACCGCGGAGCGCTAGCCAGGCCGTCGTCCGGTTCGCGGCATGTGCCTGGGGCGCTGGTCGTCAGGATTCTGCCTGGCGCGTACGATTGAACGACCGAGACGCTTCATCGGGGAGAAGGAAGCGCGTCAGACCACTCGACAAATGCGCTGGGCTGCTGCAACGGAGATCATCATGTGCCGCTTCGTCTACTACCTCGGACCGAGGATCACGCTGGGGTCGCTCGTCACCGAACCCGACCACTCGCTGATCCACCAGAGCTATCACGCACGCGAGCGCGAGGAACCCCTGAACGGCGACGGATTCGGCGTCGCCTGGTACGACGTCGAGACCCCGGACTATCCCGTCGTGTTCAAGGAAGTGATGCCCGCCTGGAGCAGCATCAACCTCTACAGCCTCGCCCCCACGACCCGCAGCCACTGCCTGCTTGCCCATATTCGTGCGGCGACACCGGGCCTCGCGGTCACGCAGCTCAACTGCCACCCGTTCCGGCGTGGCCGCCTGAGCTTCATGCACAACGGCGAGGTCGCGGGATTCCGGTCCGTCCGGCGCCGCCTGCTCGCGGAGCTGTCCGACGAGCAATACCAGCGGATCGAGAGCACCGGGGATTCGGAGGTCGTCTTTGCACTCGCGATGGATCGGCTCGCCGACCTCGACCATGCGCCCAACACAGAGGATCTCGCAGGCGCCCTTCTCCAGACCAGTGCGCTCACCGAGCGAGTCGCCATGGAAGCTGACCTTGGCGCGCCTTCCTACCTAAATCTGGTGCTCACCGATGGGCATCGGGCGGCGATCACGCGCTACGTCACGCCCGGCGGCGAGCACCGGGCGCAGACGCTTTACTACCAGGTCGGCAGCCATTACCGCTGCGAGAACGGCATCTGCATGATGGATGACGTCATCACCGACGAGCGGACGATCCTTGTTTCATCCGAGCCGCTGAGCGAGGAATCGGGCTGGAAGCCGGTTCCCGTGAACCACGTGCTGCTGATCGATCGCGACCGCGACCTCGAGCTCCGCCCGATCGAAACGCCGAGGTCGCTGGCCGCCTAGCTAGCCGGAATATTTCATCAGTTTCGCTGAAGCCGATATTTTTGTCAGTAAGGTCATGGGTCTAATGTCTGATTTGGGTATATTGGAAAGTCACACTATGTGACGCTGCCGGTTTCTCGCTGCCCCTGGCGGCACATCTCGCTCGATCGACCTCAACCCCTAGCTACCACGCGCTGATCGTTGATCCGGGCGCGCGAAACGGCTCCCGCGCACGCAGGCGCGGGATCGTTCGCCGGGGGCGACGCCATGCGTCGCCTGTTTCCCGGCTCACCTTTCGCTCCGCGAAAACCGCCCGCCCTCCTCAACGGCGCTAGGAATTTCGGCCGATCGAACGAGCTGCACTCGCCAGAGACACCGAGAATTCCGGCTACCGATGAAATATCCCGGCTAGCCCTCGCCGACAACGTCGGCAATGCAGTTCGCGATGTGGTCGGCATGCTCGACCGACAGCCCGCAGATGTTGATCCGCCCGTCCGGCGCCGTGTAGATCGAGTGGCGCTCGCGCAGGGCCGCGACCTGCTCAGGAGACAGGAGCAGCAGTGAGAACATGCCCTTCTGGTGGCGGATGTAGCCGAAGCGATCGTCACCGAAGCGTCGCGCCAGCGCGTCAGCCGCAGCGTTACGCAGTTTCTGGACGCGCTCGCGCATGGCGTCGAGCTCCTCCTGCCATTCCGCGCGCAGCGAGTCGTCGGTCAGGGTGAAGAACGCCAGCGCCTCGCCGTAGGTCGGCGGCATGGAGTAGTTTCGGCGCGCGCAATCGAGCACGTGCGTCTGAATGGCCTGGGCCGCCTCGGCGTCCGCGCCCAGCATGGCCAGGAAGCCCACGCGATCGCGGTACAGACCCATGTTCTTCGAGAACGAATAGCAGACAAGGGCCTCGGGCGCCGCAGCCAGCACACGGCGAACACCGACGAGATCGGGGTCCAGGCCGTCTCCGAGCCCGTGGTAGGCGATGTCGATGAGCGGGACGATATTGCGGCGCGAGAGGCCCGCGATGAAGGCCCAGTCTTCCGTGGCCAGGTCCTCGCCCGCCGGATTGTGGCAGCAACCGTGGAGCAGCACCGCATCGCCCGGCTGCGCGGCCTCAAGCGCCGTGTGCATGGCGTCGCTTTCCACCGCGTTGCCGCCCCGCTGGTAGTACGGATAGCTCTTCATGGTGAGCCCGGCCGCCGTGAAGGTGGGCACGTGATTCGCCCACGTCGGGTCGCTGATCCATAGCGTCATGTTGGGGTTGGCCCGCTTGAGCGTCTCCCCCGCGAGCCGCAGGGCGCCGCAGCCACCGGGGGTGGGTACGACGCGAATGCGATCGCCAATTTTCTCCTCGAGCGCATCGCCCAGGAGCAGCGATCGGCCGGCATCCGCCAGCCCAGGCCAGCCGAGGGGCCCCATGTACGCCTTCGAGTCCTCGACCTCTGTGAAGCGTTGATGGGCCTTGGCGATCGCCCGCATGATCGGAGTCTTGCCGTGCTCGTCCTGGTAGATGCCCACGCCGAGATCGATCTTGTCCGGCGACGGATCCGCCTTGAACGCGCCGATGATGGACAGAAGTGGATCCGCCGGCCGCGGCTCGAGGGTACTGATTGCCATGTCGATTTCTCCCAGAATGGGGCGCTCCGAGCGCCCGGCTAGCTTACCGGTAACGGGCAATCGCACGGCTCGGATGCGAACAGGTCCGACCTGTTTTCTTGCCCGACTTCAATGTCGCTATGATGCCGAAACACCGCGCGCACAGGAATGATCACGATCATGGCAGCGTTTCACCTGGCCCAACTGAACGTCGGCATCACCAAGGGCCCCATGGACAGCCCGATCATGGCCGAGTTCGCGAACAACCTGGACCGAATCAACGCCCTCGCAGAGGCCTCGCCCGGGTTCGTGTGGCGCCTCCAGGACGAGGACGGGAACGCCACCGCCCTGCGCCCCTTCGACGACGATACGCTGGTCAATCTGTCGGTGTGGGAGAGCGCCGACGCGCTCAAGGCCTACGTCTACCAGTCCGCACACGCGGACATCATGAAGCGCCGCCGCGAATGGTTCATCAAGATGTTCAAGGCCCACCTGGTCCTTTGGTGGGTCCCCGCAGGCCATCGCCCGTCGACCGATGAGGCCCGCGATCGGCTCGAGCACCTGCACACGCACGGACCGTCTCCCCATGCGTTCACGTTTGCCAAGATCTACGAACCAACAACCGCCTGAATATCAGGGATTTACCCCCATCTGCTCGATGATCCTTCGGATCGAGGGGTTGTTCAGGATGGTTTGCATGCGCGGGTTCGCTCGTAGCGCAGCGAGGTCACCCGCTGCAATCAACCGCATGAACTCGGGATCGCTCATGGCCGCCACGAGCTCCGGGTCGTTCTGTAGCTCACGGACCAAGGCCATGACCTGCGGCGACTGGACCATGGATTTCTGCAGGGCCGACACGTCGACGCCCGTGGCGGCGCTGGCTCCCGGTACCGTCGTCGGCGCGGTCCTCGGTGCCGGGGTTGCCGGTGACCGCGGCGACGCCCCCTGGGCATCGCCGCGGAGGACCGAATAGACCTGCGATTCCTCGATGGTCACGATCCCCAGGGAATCGGTTCGAACGCGATACACCCCGTCGCTCAGGGACAGGATGCGCCCTTTGACGATCGAGCCGTCGCGCAGTTCGAGGGTTGCCCCGAACGCGACCAGCGCGGGCATCGCGGTGAGCAGCAGGGCAAGGAGCAGTCTCATCGGTCATTCCTACGGCGACGGAGATCCCAAGTCTAACGCGAGACCTTCTGCGCGACTGTGATCGCCCTCCCGGGAGACGCCGCCGGTGACCCGGCCGCCTCCCTTCGCTAACCGAGATAGCCGAGATTGCGCCGATCGAAGTTACGCAGGTTCGGAAACACGGTGTCCAGATCGCCTTCGGGCACGCCGAACCAGCGCACCGCTGGCGTCAGGAACTCCTCGAGGGAGGTGGTTGGGATCAAGCGACCCTCGCCGGCATCGTCCGGGCCCTCGATAACGCGCGCCGGCGCGCGGCCGTAGGTGCCGCCCTGCACCGCACCGCCGACAGCTAGCTGGTGTCCCCCCCAGCCGTGGTCGGTGCCATCGCCGTTGCTGCTGAGCGTGCGGCCGAACTCCGACAGGGTCACGGTCGTGACCTTTTCGGCGACGCCGAGCTCAACGGTTGCGTCGTAGAAGGATTTCAGAGCGCCATCGACAGCCGACAGCAGCCCCGGGAGGTTCGTCGCCTGGGCGCTGTGGGTATCGAAGCCGCCCATGCCCACGAAGAACGCCTGGCGTCGGATGCCGAGCTGCTGACGGACCGCGATGAAGCGCGCGACGCCGAGCAGTTGCTGCGCAAGCTCTCCAGGGGAGAATGCGGTCTGGAGCTGTGGAACCGGATCGAAGGCCTGCGCATAGCGGCTGAAGATGTCGAGCGACCGGCGTCGGATGTTCACATGCTCGGCCATCAGTGGATGATCGTAGGACCGCGCCAACATCTGATCGTGGACCCGCCCGGGCCCCTGCCCCTGCTCCTCCCCGAGGATATCGAGGCCCGCGGGACCCTCCGGATCCGCTGCGTAGCCAACGCTCCGCGGACCGATCTGGAGCGTATTGCTGCCGAGCATGGAGATGTTGAACGGCAGCGTCTGGTCCGCATAGGCGGTCTCCATGAGGTCCACCGCGCGTCCCAGCCAGCCCTCGCGGGCCAGTGATGTCGGATTAGCCGTCTGCCAGTGCACCTGCTGGTGGTCGTGCGCGAAGAGCTGCGGGGGCAGTTCGACCCGGTCGGCCAGGAAATCCGCCCGCGTCGTGGGCTCCACCATCGCGCCGACGTTCAGCCCGACCGCGACCCGGTTCTGCGCCGCGAGCTGACTGGTCCCGACGAGATTCGGGTGCAGACCGAAGCTCGTTCCGGCCAGCGGCAGCAGCTGCCCCTGCGGCACCGCCAGGTTGCCCCGGACGCGGGCGTAGTCCGCGTAGCTGGCGTCCATCGGGACGATCATGTTGAAGGAGTCGCTGCCGCCGAAGAGAAAGACGGTCACCAGGGCCCGGAAGTCGTCTCCGCCCTGGTCGAGGCTGGCGGCCGCCTGGGCTCGACCGATGGTTCCCAGCGTGCCGAGCATTCCCGCCGAGCCGATACCGGCGGCCATCATCGTGCGCAGGAATTCGCGTCGCTGCATCAATTTGCTGTTCATGGGTGTCGCTCCTGTTTTCAGACCGGTCGCTAGCGCTGGATGAGGTATTCGGGGGACATGAAGATGTGCGAGAGGGTCTCTCCGAGCCGGTAGGACGGGTCGTCGATTTCCTCCAGCGCCGCGAGCCGGCCGGCCAACGCCGTCCGGAGCTCAGGCGACATCGTTCCCGTGAGGAGCAGCAGGTCGAGTCGATCCAGCAGCGCGTCCGTGTCGGCGCCCAGCGCCAGCTCGGCCGTCGGATGGATCAGGACGAGCCGCGGGAAGAACTCGTCAAAGTCCTCCTCGCTCTCGCGCTCCTCCTCGATCCAGCCCGACCCGGCGACAAGGAAGCGCGCCGTGATGTCGATCACGTTGAGGTTTGCCGTCAGCAGGTCGTCCGAGGCGAGCTGGAATTCAGGGGCGAACAGTCCGGCGCCGCTCAGACCCGCCGGCCGGTAGTCGGGCAGGAAGAAGTTGAAGACCGATGGGGACGCCAGCACGGCCTGCCCCTGGATCTCCGGCTGCCCGTCGAGGTAGTACTCGCCGGTTTCCGCGCGTCCATCGAAGGTCCGCCAGAGATTGGTCAGGCGCAGCAGCGGCTCCCGCAGCTTGCCAAAACTCACGCGACCGTCGGTGCCGGCCTGGGCCTCGGGATCCAGCAGAATGGCCTTCGCCACCGCCCCGAGATCGCCCCGCACGCCGGCACCGTTGTCCGCGAAGACTGCCGCCACGCGCTCGATGTAGGCCGGCGATGGGTTGCTGGTCACCAGGCGCTGGATGAGGCGACGCCCGATGAAGGGGCCGACGTTCGGATGATTGAAGAGCGCGTCCAGCGCCAGGTCGAGGTCGGCGTCAGCCGTCTGGTTCGCTGGCAGTTCGATGCCGTTGATGATCGTCTTCGGATCGGTGTCGTGGTATTCCTCGCAGGGCGCCATGGGCAGGATGTAGTCGCCGCCCTCCTCGGCGAACTCGAAGTCATCGCAATCGAAGTCGCCGAAGGTCCACCCGGTGAGCACCCGGGCCATGGCCTTGACCTCGGCCTGCCCGTAGGTCGGAATCGGCAGCCCGGCCGGGTCGCGGAGCGCCGTGCCGTCACGGTCGAGCTGGTTCAGCCCAATCGTGAAGAGCTGCATGACCTCGCGGGCATAGTTCTCGTCCGGCCGGATATTCAGCTCAGGGACTGCCTTCCGATTGCCGACATGGCTCAGGTAGGTTCCCATCACGGGGCTTTTCGTCACGTCTTCCAGAAGATCGCGGAAGTTGCCGAAGCTGTGCGCGAGCAGCATGTCGTAGTAGGCCGCGAGCGGCTCGGCCAGATCCGCCAGGATGCTGTCACGCTGGGAGACCACCAGGATCTGGCTGAGCGCGAAAGCCATCCGATGCCGCAGCTGGTCCTCTGCCGTGAGGACGGTCTGGAACCAGACGCTGTGGCGGTCCTCCTGGAGCAGAAAGCCTTCGTCGCATTCGGGGTCGGTCGGGTCCTCCTCGAGGCACTCCACCCGATTGCGCTCGCGCAGCACGTCGAAGCCGCGCCGCGTCCAGCTGATCGGCAGCGACTGCTGCTCGTCGATCCAGGCCTCGGGGCCCAGTTCCACGACGCGGTCGATCTCGGCCATGGTCGGACCGAAGGTGGCCCGGTGAAGCAGCGCGGCGGCGCCCATGCGTGGGTTTCGGGGATCGGCGCCCTCGAAGCCGTCGACGAAGAGCGCCGGTTGCGCTTCCGCCGCCATCGCGGCGCCCAGGGCTATCCCTGCCAGCCAGTGTTTCATTGCGTATCTCCTCCGTGGTCTCAAGAACGCTTTCATGTCCCTGACGTACGGAGCGAGCGTATTATTCCCGCCCTTGCCGGATCCTTGCCGAAACATGACCGGACGGTAATGGGCGATGGCGCGTCGGGTTCGTAGAATGAGTGGCCTTGTTTGCTGGCGGTCCGAGCCCTTGCGCATCCTGATCATCGAGGACGATCCAAACGTTGCGAACTTCGCGGCCCGCGGTCTGCGCGAGAGCGGGCACGCCGTCGACGTGGCGGCGACCGGCACCGAGGGCCTCGAGCTCGCCTACGCGGCGCGCCACGACGTCCTCGTTGTCGATCGGATGCTGCCGGGCATGGATGGCATCGCGGTCATCCAGGCACTCAGGAGCAGCGGCTCACAGGTGCCGATCCTCATCCTCAGCGCGCTGGCGGACGTCGACCAGCGTGTCGCGGGGCTCTCCGCCGGCAGTGACGATTACCTCACCAAGCCTTTCGCCTTCTCCGAGCTGCTTGCCCGCATCGAGGCGCTCCATCGCCGCCAGGCCGGCAGCGAGCCGGCGTCCAGCCTCGTCGTAGGCGACCTGACCCTCGACCGCCTCAAGCGGGAGGTGCATCGAGGCGGCGATACCATCGCGCTCCAGCCACGCGAGTTCCGGCTCCTCGAATACCTGATGCTCCACGCCGGTCAGGTCGTGACCCGCACGATGCTGCTCGAGAAGGTCTGGGACTATCACTTCGATCCCCAGACGAACGTCATCGACGTCCACATCAGCCGTCTGCGCCAGAAGATCGACCGGGAAGACGGTGAGGCACTCATCCATACGGTCCGCGGCGCCGGCTACATCATGCGAGCAGGCGAAACATGAGCTCACTGCGCCGCGTGCTGCCAACGGTGCTGCTGTGGCTTGCCATGGTGATCGTGCTGCTGGGCGCGCTCGTACTCGTGGAAGAGGCCGCGATCGCCGAGCGCGTCGAGTGGGCGAATGCGGAGCTCGACGAGATCCTGGAAGAAGTCGCGATCTCGATGGCCTTCGACGAGGACGAGCGCGAGATCAACCTTCACCACGATGAATGGCCGTCCTTCGCGACCTTCCGGGAAGCCTACGTCCAGGCCATTCGCGAAAGGCCGATTACGCCAGCGACCACGGCGCGACTGGTACTCCTGGGGGAGACGACCGCGGGTCCCCTTCCGGTACTTCCGGAACAGATACTGCACCTCATGCTCGAAGAGACGCCCGAGTACTTCCACGATCGCATCGAGCAGCTCGCCGCCATCCACTGGGATGGGCTCGAGTCGGACGAGGAAGCGGACCTGCGCGCTCCAGTCCGGTCTCTGGAGGTATTCGAATGGCTTGCCGAACAGGAGGTGCCCCTGGCGGATCGCCATGAATGCGCCGCAGTCCGGGTTGCCGGCGCGACCATGGCATCCAACATCGTCGAACTCCCGGTCGGCGAATTCGACCATGTGCTGGCCTATCGGGAACCCTTCGACGACGACGGCGAGGATGACGAACTACCCTGCGTCGTCGTTCGGCGCGAGGTCAGGGACGGCAGCGTTTACTTCGGCCTCGAGCCGCCGGCCGCCCTGATCCTCCTCGAGGAAATTGCCGCCCTCGCCCTGCTCGCCGCGAGCCTTGTGGGGGCGCTTGCGATCGGCCTGGCCTGGGCCGGCGGCCGGCGCGATGCGCGCCAGCTGAGCGCGGTGGCCGAAGTCTGCCGGCGGGCGGCTGAAGGCGATTACGGTGCCCGGGTGCCCGCCGACGGCGGGGGCGCCCTCGACCGCGTGGCGACCGATGTGAACCGGGTGCTCGAGCGCACCGAAACGCTCATGGACAGCCTCCGGACCATGAGCGCCAACATCGCGCACGACCTCCGTACGCCGCTGACGCGACTTCGCGGCCAGATCGACCTGCTGGTGCAGACGCCCAATCCCGAGCCGGCCATGGTCGCGGCCGTCCAGGCCGAGGCGGACCAGCTGCTCGATACCTTCAGCGCCCTGCTCCGCATTGCTCAGGTGGAGAGCGGCAGCCTCCGCGGCGGCTTTCGCGACTTCGACCTCGCCGCGCTGCTGCGCGACGCGGCCGAGCTCTACGAGCCGGCCTTCGAAGAGCGGCAGCTGAGCTTCTCTGCCACCATTCCGCCCGGCCCCTGCGTCGTCCACGGGGACCTCGATCTATGGATGCAGAGCATCGCCAACCTCATGGACAACGTGCTCAAGTACGTGCTCCCCGGCGGGCGGGCATCGGTTACGCTCCTGAGCGACGATGACTGGGTGACGATCCGAGTCCGCGATTCGGGCCCAGGCGTCCCGGAACTGGAACTCGACCGGGTCCTCGATCGCTTCTATCGTCTGCCCAAGCACCGCGGCGAACAGGGCAACGGGCTCGGACTCAGCCTCGTCGCAGCCGTCTGCCAGCTGCACGACGCGACGCTGGCGCTGCGCAACGATGATGGCCTAGTCGTCGAGATCCGCTGGCCAATGGAAACAGCATCATGAGCGATCTTCCCTGCGCCACACTGGTCCTTGTCCCCGTGAGCAAACCGCTCGAGGGCGACGCCCTGCGAGCGCTGCTCGAGGCCACTGCGCCAACCTATCTCACCATCCCCGGCCTGCGGCGCAAGACCTTTCTTGCAGGCGAGGCGCACGCGGGCGGCTACTACGAGTGGAACTCGCGGGCGTCCGCGGAGGCGTTCTTCGACGACGCCTGGGCCGAGCGGATGGAGGAACGCTACGGCGCCGTGCCCACCGTCACCTGGTTCGATCTGGCAGCCATCGTGGCCCCGGCCACCGGAATCGAGATCTTCTGACTCCCCTTCACGGCCTTTCCCCTAGGCTCCGGATCCGGACCCATTCCGGAGGAGCCCGTGGAGCTCAGAGAGCAGTTTTACATTGGCGGCCGATGGACGGCTCCCCACTCGACGACGCGCCTCGACGTCATCGATCCCGCGACCGAGACCGCCTTCGCGCGCATCGCCCTGGGCAATGGCGATGATCTGGATCGAGCCGTCCGAGCGGCACGGTCGGCTTTCGAATCCTGGAGCCGCACCGCCGTCACTGAACGCAAGGCAGTACTCGATCGAATCATTGCGGGATATACCGAGCGTTCTGAGGAGATCGCGCACGCGATCATGCGGGAGATGGGAGCGCCCTGGTCGCTGGCGAAATCCGCCCAGGTCGCGGCGGGTCTGCGGCATTTCCGAACCGTTGCGGGCCTACTCGAATCGTTTCCCTGGGAGGAATCCCGCGGGCGCGCGCTGATCGTTCGCGAACCGATTGGCGTGTGCGGCCTGATCACGCCCTGGAACTGGCCCATCAATCAGGTCGCAGCAAAGGTGGCGCCAGCGCTCGGCGCCGGTTGCACGGTCATCCTCAAACCGAGCGAGATCGCGCCCTTGGACGCGATGATCCTCGCCGAGGTCATCGCGGAGACCGACCTACCGCCCGGGGTCTTCAATCTGGTCAATGGTGATGGCCCGAACCTCGGCGCCGCCATGAGCAGGCATCGGGACATCGACATGGTGTCCTTCACCGGATCGACGAGGGCCGGCATCGACGTGGCCATCGGCGGCGCTCCGACGGTCAAGCGCATCACCCAGGAGCTCGGGGGAAAGTCGGCCAACATCCTCCTCGAGGATGCCGACGTCCGGCGCAGCGTCCGGGCCGGTGTCCTCGCGGTCATGGCCAATACCGGTCAGTCCTGCAACGCGCCGACCCGCATGCTCGTGCCCGCGAGCCGCCTGGCGGACGCCGAGGCCGTCGCCGTCGAGGCGCTCGCGCGAGTTCGGGTCGGGGCGCCGGATGCAGCGGGCACCACCATGGGCCCGCAGGCGTCGCAGGCGCAGTGGGAGCGCGTCCAGGCGCACATCGACGCCGGCCTGGCCGAGGGCGCGAAGCTCCTGGCCGGCGGCCCCGGTCGTCCGGAAGGCCTGGAACGGGGCTACTTCACGCGACCAACGATCTTCTCCGACGTGCGAAACCAGATGACCATCGCCCGCGAGGAGATCTTCGGGCCGGTGCTGGCGATCCTGCCCTACCAGAACGAGGACGAGGCGGTCGCCATCGCCAACGATTCGGACTATGGCCTCTCTGGCTACGTCACCTCAGCCGATAGCGATCGCGCGCTTGCCGTTGCCCGCCGCCTGCGCACCGGCGGCGTGCACTTGAACGGTGCACCGCTCGAGCCCCTCGCGCCCTTTGGCGGCTATCGCCGGTCCGGCAACGGTCGCGAATGGGGTGCCTGGGGGCTCGAGGAGTACCTCGAGACGAAGTCGATCTACGGCGCGGGCCTGAGCTGACGCTTAGGCCGCGCGACGGGCACTGGCCCGCTGGAAGCTGAGCGCCAGCGTGGGCGCGAGGCTCGTGAGCAGATCGGCCTGGTGCTCGCCGTACTCCGTGGACTTCGAACCGAACAGGAGGATCCCTTCCCAGCCCTGGGCGCTCGAGAGCGGCACGGCAACCAACGCCTCGAGCTGGGTAGCGCGCACGAGCCCGCGCAGGAAGGGCCCCTCCGAGTCCTCCAGCGCACGGTTTCGCAGATCGTTCAGGATGACGGGCTTGCGTGCCACGAGCGCGTCAGCGAGGGACTTTCCGAAGGCCTCCTCGGCGGTGATTCGACGATCGGGCCAGTTCGAAAGGCTCGTGTTCGGCAGCGCGCGGACGACCTGCATTTGGTCGCGATCCACGTCGACGAGGCCGGCCCAGGCCATCGGCAGGTAGACGCCCGAGGCGCTCACGATGGCCTGGAGCGCGTGATCGACGCTGCTGGCCTGCTGCAGGTCCGACAGCATTTTCACCACCAGCTCCGAGCGGCTCGACAGGCTGTTGAAGGCCCGCGACAGCTCGGTGATCTCGTCGTCGCCGTCGATGCCCAGGGTGTAGCCGAAGTCGCCGTTCGCGACGCGCACGCACCCCTCGGCCGCCTTGCCGATCCGCCGGATGACCCGCCGGTAGAACCAGGCGATGCCGAGAAGACCCGCCGCCAGCAGCGCGATGAGGCCCCAGCGGACGATCGACAGGGAAAGGGCCGACTGGTTGTCAAGGAACATGCGGTATTGCTTGCTCATGGACATCAGTGCGTCGTCGAGGGCCGGCAGGTTTTCCGACACGAACTTCGCGCCCCACTCGATGCGCGGCTCGTCTTCGTCCTCCCCGAGCTGCTCATCGAGACCGGCCAGAAATGCGTCCCACGCGCTACGGGCTTCGACGACCGTGCCGTCCAGCGCGGCAAGATCATCGCCGACGCCGCCCAGCCCCTGCAATGCGGCCGGCAGGGCAACCCCAACACGGGCCGCAAACGCATCTTCCAGCGCCGTGATCTCCGTTTCGATCCGATCCAGGTTCGCGCGCAGGTCGTGCATGAACACGGCCACGTCGCGGAAGTAACTCTCGTAATCCCGCGGGGCGTTCTCCACGTAGTTCGAAACACTGTCTGCCAGCATCGGGAGCATGGCCTCCAGCTGGGTGAGCTCGCCGAGCACCCGGTGATTGCCCTCGGCGATCTGGAGCGCTCGCAGCTGCAGCCCGGCGAAGGCCGCCACGAGGATCAAAAAGCCGACAAGACCACCGATGGCCTTGATGCGGAGATTGTAGGAGTGCTGGAACATCGTCGTTTTCCTCTAGCTGGCGTTGGTCGCTGATCACATGCCCCAGCGGGACAGGAACTTCTTGCGCTTTCGCGTGGATTGGATTTCGTTGGCCACGGCGTGGATGAATTCGGCGAAACTGATGGATGACTCGGCGGCTTCGCGGACGACCTCCTGGGACTGGTCGCTGATGAGGCCGGTCAACGCTTCACGGACCTCTGTCAGGCGTGCTTCGTCGATGCCGGAGATGGTCGTGAACGTGCCCGTCGTCGGCTCGTCGAACTCGGTGTCGAGCACAAGCGGTGGCCCTGACCGGATAATGGTCTGGCCGTCGAGTTCCTGGGTTTCTTCCTCGTGAATCGGATTTGGCGCTTCCATGAGTCGGGCTGCCGCTGCCTTGATTCCACGAGCGGCCGTTCGGGCGTCGGCGATGCGCTCGTCGAGCTGAGGCTCGAGCAGGCCCTGGATCACGGGCACGAATGCCGCCGGAATCGGGCGACGCCGTTCGACCCGCACGCTCGGCGGAAGACCGCGCACGGCCGGCATGACCATGGTGGGTACGCGCGAGGGATAGCGCGCCCGTGCAAGCAGCTCGAGGAACACAAGACCGACGGAAAAAAGATCACTCCGTTCGTCCGTCTCGAGCCCAAAGGCCTGTTCGGGCGACATGTAGTCGGGCGTGCCGACCACACCGCCGACGATCGTCAGGTTGGACGCGTGCGCCATGCGAGCGATGCCGAAGTCGGTGAGCTTGACCATGGCGGCCTCTGGACCGTCGACCATGACGTTCGAGGGCTTGATATCGCGGTGGACGATGCCCTCACCGTGGGCGCAGTCCAGGGCCCGCAGAACCTGGATGATGATCTTCAGTACGGCCTTGAGCGGCAGCGGCTCATCGCGCATGAGCCGATCGAGGGGGCGACCCTCGACATACTCCATCACGAGGTAAACGTCTTCCTCGAACCGCCCGTATTCAAGGATCGAGACGATATTCGGGTGCTGGCACCGGGCGGTCGCCTGCGCCTCGCGACGAAAGCGTGCGAGATAGGTCTCCCCGTCCTCGCCCGTGGACAGATGGGGGTGCAAGGTCTTGATGGCCACGCGGCGCTCGATGTCGGGATCGATTGCCTCGAAGACCGCGCCCATGCCGCCGCGGCCCAGCGTTCGTAGCACCTCGTACTTGCCGATGCTCTCCGGTATTTCCTGCTCGTCCATCCGCCGTTTCCCGTCGAAATCCGATACATCGGACCCGGGAACACGCCAATTGCTTGCAGCGACGACGCGATCAATCGCCCCTCAGCGGCCTTCGACAACCTCTTCTAAATCCTGATCGTCACCCTCCTCCGGGCTCTCCTTCTCCCCGCGCGGCTCACGCCCGAGAAGCAGGTCGGCGACCTCGCGCGTGATCTTCTCGATACGCTCGATCGGGTAAGGAAAGCCTTCGACGTAGATCGCGTCGAAGCGCGCGTCGATGCTGTTGCTGCGCAGGTTGAGGCCGATGATCGGATCGAAGCGCAGCCGTGGCGACTTCCGACGAAGCGTGACGAGGTAGGGCTTCGAGGGCGAGGTGTAGAAGATGAGACGCTGGTCGTCCACGATCTTCCAGGTTCGGATGCGGCTCGCCTGAACGCGCTTCACGGGCTCACCGTAGAGCACGAAGTTGCCGCCCCGAGCCTCCTCGTCGACGACGCCGGGCGCACTCTCCTGCGCGTGCACCGGGCCAACGAGCAGCAGTGCCGGGACCATGAGAACAGTGGCGAATCGGTTCTTCGTTGTCATGGATTTTCGGATCGTGCGCCCAAGCAGAAGTTCTTGCCGTTCATCGGCGGTCACGCCGATGAATGGTCGAAACCACCATCAACATGAGCGTTCCAAACCTGTTCAAGCTCTGGTCATCTATCCGCGTATTCGAATATTTGACAATCAAGCATTTGTTTCAAATGCCTTTTTCGGGCACCCCCAGACGCGATGGCCGACGCGGAAAGGCCGCGGCTGTTCGGATGACGAGAGACCGGGCAAACATCACGGGCACCCGGTGCATCTCGATCATCAGAGGCTATTGGGGGTTGACATCGGGAAAGGCGAAGGTCAATGTCGGGTTCATGAACACACGTCGCCGCATCGCTCAGCAGGTCCGCGCCCGGGTGAAGTCCGTCCCGCAGCGCGACGTCCGTGCGTCGCAGGCGCTTGCGCTGGGCCTCGCCCTTGTACTCGTACTTGCAATTATCAGCCGACAAGCTGGCGGGGTGATGTAGCGCACTTTGGCAACAACGAAATCACACAGAACCCCGCCTCGAAAGACGCGGGGTTTTTTCGTTTCAGGGCATTGAGAAAGCGATCGGGAGTTGGACATGCAGTACGGGATGATTGAAGGAACGACGGCAACCCGCCACGAAGAACCGGACGGTCAATACGGAATGACGACGACGTCCGCGGGAATCTGCTTCGGAGCTCCCGAACAGGATGCCGAGCATGACTGGCGCGATGCCCAACCAGCGGCGGCGCGAGCCGCCGATGAGCAAGACTGACCCGTATGCGCAGTGACGCGATGAAGAAGGGTGCGAGCCGGACTCCGGCTCGCGCCATGTTGAAGGGGGCGGGCCTGACCGATGAGGACCTGGCGAGACCGCTCGTCGCCGTCCTCAACACCTGGAGCGAAGTCACGCCCTGCAACGTCCACTTGCGCGAGCTGGCCGACGAGGTCAAGGCCGGCATCCGCGAAGCGGGTGGCACCCCGATCGAATTCAACACGGTCGTCGTCAGCGACGGCATCTCCATGGGGACCGACGGCATGCGGGCCTCACTCATCTCCCGCGAGATCATCTGCGACTCCATGGAGCTGGCCGTGCGCGGCCACAGCCTCGACGGCGCCGTGGCGATCGTCGGCTGCGACAAGACTATCCCTGCCGCCGCAATGGCCCTGGCCCGGCTGGACGTTCCCAGCCTGGTCTTCTACGGCGGCTCGATCATGCCCGGGAAGCTGGCGGATCGTGAGATCACCATCCAGGACGCTTTTGAGGCGGTCGGTGCCCACGCGGCCTGCCAGCTGTCGGACGAGGGCCTGGCCGAGGTCGAGGACAAGGCATGCCCCGGCGCCGGCGCCTGCGGCGGTCAATTCACCGCCAACACCATGGCGATGGCGCTGACGGCCATGGGGCTGTCACCGATGGGCGCGAACGACGTCCCCGCAACCCACCCCGACAAGCCCCGCGAGGCGCGTCGCGTCGGCCGGGCCGTCATGCGGCTGGTGGAGCGCGACAGCACCGCGCGTACATACATCACGCCGACCTCGCTCCGCAATGCAGCGACGCTCGTGACGGCAACTGCGGGCTCGACGAACGCGGTCCTGCACCTGCTGGCGATTGCTCGAGAGGCGGGCCACGCCCTGCCGCTGGACACCTTCGACGAGATCGCGCGCGAGACGCCGGTGATCGCGGACCTGAAGCCGGGCGGGCGCTTCTTCGCATCCGACATGTTCTCCGCCGGCGGCACCCGCCTGGTGGGCCAGCGGCTGATGCAGGCCGGCCGTATCGAGGACACCCCGACCGTGACCGGCCGCTCGCTGTTCTCGGAGCTGGCGCTGGCCACCGAGTCCGCGGGCCAGGAGGTCATCCGGACGGTCTACGCACCGCTGAAGCCCCGTGGCGGCTTCGGCATCCTCTACGGCAACCTCGCGCCCGAAGGCTGCGTGGTGAAACTCGCCGGCGAGGGGCGCATGTTCCAGGAGGGTCCGGCCCGGGTCTTCGATGGCGAAGAAGCGGCCTTCGAGGCCGTGACCGCGAACGCCATCAATCCGGGAGACATCGTGGTGATCCGCAATGAAGGTCCCCGAGGTGGCCCCGGCATGCGCGAGATGCTCGCCGTCACGGCGGCGCTCATCGGCCAGGGCCTGGGTGACTCGGTCGCACTGATCACCGACGGCCGGTTCTCGGGCGCCACCCACGGCCTGATGGTCGGGCACGTGTCCCCCGAAGCCGCTGCCGACGGGCCGATCGCGCGCCTGCGCGACGGCGACCGGATCACGATCGACGCCGAAGCCCGGCGCCTCGACGCCGGCGCCGAACTCGATGCCCGGGAGCCTGCCGTGGCCGAGCAGCCGAACCGTATGCTCTCCGGCGTCTACGGCAAGTACGCCACCAGCGTGGCCTCCGCCTCCTTCGGGGCGACCACGGCGCCGACGCTGGCCGATTACGCTCAACCCAATCAAATCATGAAATCCACCGAGGAGTGAGAACGATGAGATTGCTGTCCACCACAGACCACAAGGAAAACGCGCTGGAGGGCCAGACCATCGCGATCATTGGCTACGGCAGCCAAGGCCGCGCCCACGCCAATAACCTCAAGGATTCCGGTAACAAGGTCATCATCGGCGCCCGCGAAGGCGGTCCGAGCGCCAGCCGGGCCCGTGCCGACGGCTTCGCCGTGTACGAGCCGGCCATCGCCGCCGAGAACGCGAACCTGATCGCCCTGCTGACGCCCGACATGGCGCAGCCGAAGGTCTACCGCGACATCGAGGCGAGCATTCAGCCGGGCTCCACCCTGCTGTTCGCCCACGGCTTCAACGTCCACTACGGGGCCATCACCCCCCGCGCCGACCTCGACGTGATCATGATCGCGCCGAAGGCGCCGGGCGACCTCGTCCTCCGCCAGTTCCAGGAAGGCCGCGGCGTGCCCTGCCTGCGCGCGGTCTACCAGGATCACTCGGGCAAGGCCGCTGACCGCGCCCTGTCCTACGCCCACGGCCTCGGCGGCACCCGCGCGGGCGTGCTCGATACCACCTTCGAGGAAGAGACCGAAACCGATCTCTTCGGCGAGCAGGCCGTGCTGTGCGGCGGCACCGCCGAGCTCATCATCAAGGGCTTCGAGACCCTGTGCGAAGCGGGCTATCAGCCCGAGGTCGCCTACTTCGAGTGCCTGCACGAGCTGAAGCTCATCGTCGACCTGATCCAGGAAGGTGGGCTGGACAAGATGTACGAGTTCATCTCCGAGACCGCCACCTACGGCGACCTGGTTAGCGGTCCGCGCGTCATCGACGACAGCGCCCACGAGCGCATGCGTGAGGTCCTGAAGGACATCCAGGACGGCACCTTCGCACGCGAGTGGATGCTGGAGAACCAGGTCGGCCGTCCGCGCTACAACCGCCTGATGGAGAAGCGTCGCCGGCACCCGATCGAGGAGGTCGGCAAGAAGCTGCGTCGCCGCATGACGTGGCTGAAGCAGGAGAACGCCTCGGACGATTCGGACGACAAAAGCGAAGCGGAGCGCGCCGCCTGACAGGGCGGGAGGCATCGAGATGACGCACGCCAGCAGCAGCGATTCGGAAACCACCAGCGGCTCCAGTCCGCGGAGCGGCGCCCGGGTCCTCGTGGACGCGCTCAACGCCGAGGGGGTCGAGGTGATCTTCGGCTACCCCGGCGGCGCGATCATGCCGGTCTACGATCAGCTCAGGGACGCAGAGGCAAAACACATCCTCTGTCGCCACGAACAGGCGGCGGCCATCGCGGCCAATGCTTATGGCCGCGTGACCCGCAAGGCCGGCGTTTGCATGGCGACTTCCGGTCCCGGTGCGACGAATCTCATCACCGGGATCGCTGATGCCTTTCTCGATTCCGCACCGATGGTCGCCATCACCGGGCAGGTGGCGACGTCGGCGATGGGCACGGATGCCTTCCAGGAAGTCGACATCTTCGGCATCACTCTGCCGATCGTGAAGCACAGCTTCCTCCTGCGTGAGTCCGGCGAGATCGAGAGCACGGTCTTCGAGGCCTTCGAGATCGCGGAAACCGGTCGCCCGGGGCCGGTCCTGATCGACCTGCCAAAGGACGTCACGCTCGAGAGCGTCACGTCGGCCACGCCGCGGCCCCCTCGGCCGCCACGCACGCCGGCAGACGACACGCAGCTGGCCCGTGCCGAGTGGCTGATGAACGCCGCCGAGCGTCCGCTGATCTACGCGGGCGCCGGCATCGCGATGGCCGATGCTGTCGAGGAGTTCCGCGGCCTCGTCGAGCGCAGCCGGATCCCCGTGGTGGAAACGCTCAAGGCCCTGGGCTCGGTCCACTGCGATCACCCGGACTTCGTGGGGATGCTGGGCATGCACGGCAACGCGGCGGCCAATATGGCCGTCCAGGAATGCGATCTGCTGATCGTCATCGGCGCCCGCTTCGACGATCGCGCCACGGGACGCCTCGATAGCTTCGCGCCCAACGCGAAGGTCATCCACTTCGACGCCGACCCGGCCGAGATCTCGAAGCTGCGTCCCGCCGACGTCGGTCTGAACGGCGACCTGAAGGAGAACCTGCGCCGCCTCTGCGACGGCCCCATCGGCACCCAGGCCTGGCGCGACATCTGCCAGACCCGACGGAAGGCCCACGCGCCTCGCTACGATGCGCCCGGCGACTTCATCTACGCTCCCGCCCTGCTCCGCGATCTGTCGATAGCGGCGGGCGAGAACCACATCGTCACCTGCGACGTCGGCCAGCACCAGATGTGGGTCGCGCAGCACTGGCAAATCGCCCACCCGCGCGCGCATCTGACCTCGGGCGGCCTGGGTACGATGGGCTTCGGCATCCCGGCGGCGATCGGCGCCAAGTACGCGCGCCCTGACGCCACGGTCATCTGCGTCACCGGCGACGGCTCCATCATGATGAACATCCAGGAGCTGGCGACGCTGAAGCGCTACGACATCGACGTCAAGATCGTCCTCCTCGACAACCAGGCCCTCGGCATGGTGCGCCAGTGGCAGGAGCTGTTCTTCGACGAGAACTATAGCGAAGTCGACCTTTCCGACAACCCGGACTTCGCCGAAGTCGCCCGCGCCTTCGGCGTCGAGGCCTTCACGCTGCAGGACCGCGAGGACGTTGCCGACGGCATCGAGCGTCTCCTCGCCACCGAGGGGCCGTGCCTGATGCACGTCCCGATCGACAAGCAGGCCAACGTCTGGCCCCTCGTTCCACCCGGCAAATCCAACGCCGAAATGATGATGGAGAGCGAACAGTGAACCACGCCATGCAAATCCGACTGAAGCCGGCTGAAGGATCAGTCATCCGCACCCTTGGGCTGGCGGAGCGTCGCGGGTTTCGGCTCGCGAACATCCATCTCCAGGACGCCGTTGGCGGCTGCCAGCTCCTGAGCCTAGTGGTGAACTCGCCGACCCGCTCGGTGCAGACGCTGAAGAAGCAGATCGAGCGCCTTCATGACGTTATGGAGGCGCGGATCGTGGCCTCCGACGCGACGGCGCATGTCGAGCCCCAGCGCGAGCCCGCGCTGGCCGTAGTAGGACGCTGACGCCATGGACCAGGTCATCATCTTCGACACCACGCTGCGGGACGGCGAGCAGAGCCCGGGCTTCAGCATGTCGCCCTCGCAGAAGCTGCGCATGGCGCGGACCCTGCGCGACCTCGGCGTTGACGTCATCGAGGCGGGCTTCCCGGCCGCATCACCGGGCGACTTCGAGTCTGTCCAGACCATCGCCCGCGAGGTCCAGGGGCCGGCCATCTGCGGCCTCGCCCGCTGCAACGAGGGCGACATCCGGACCGTGGCTCGCGCCATCGCGCCGGCCGCGAAGCAGCGGATCCACGTGTTTATCGCCACGAGCCCGATCCACCGGGAGCACAAGCTGAAGATGACCCGCGAGGAGGTCGTCGCGGGCGCCGTCGCCGGCGTGAAGCTCGCCAAGTCACTGGTCGACGACGTGGAGTTCTCGGCCGAGGACGCGATCCGCACCGAGCCCGAGTTCCTGGCCGAGGTGCTGACCGCGGCGATCGACGCCGGCGCCGGCACCGTCAACATCCCGGACACGGTGGGCTACACCACCCCCGACGAGATGACGCGGCTGATCACCTACATCCGCGAGAACGTGCCCAACATCGACCAGGCCATCATCAGCACGCACTGCCATGATGATCTCGGCATGGCCGTCGCCAACTCGCTGGCCGCGATCTCTGCCGGTGCCCGGCAGATCGAGTGCACGATCAACGGCATCGGCGAGCGCGCCGGCAACGCCTCCCTCGAGGAGGTTGTCATGGCGCTGAAGACGCGCCCGGACCACTTCGGCTGCGACACGGCGATCAACACCCAGCGCCTCGTCCCCGCCAGCCGCCTGCTGGCCGCCATGACCGGCAACATCGTGCCGCGCAACAAGGCCATCGTCGGCGACAACGCCTTCGCCCACGAGTCCGGCATCCACCAGCACGGCATGCTGTCCCACAGCACGACCTACGAGATCATGAAGCCCGAGGACGTCGGCGTGGCCAACTCCCAGCTGGTACTGGGCAAGCACAGCGGCCGCCATGCCGTCCTCGACCGCGCGCGGCAGCTGGGCTATACCCTCGAGCCCGAGCAAGTGAGCGATCTCTTCGCCCGCTTCAAGGACCTGGCCGACCGCAAGCGCGAGGTCTATGACGCCGATCTCGAGGCCCTGATCACCGGGCAGGAAGGCTCGACGGGACCCTGGCAGCTCACTTCGCTGCGCGTGACCACGGGCCTGAGCGACGACCCGACGGCATCGGTGGCGATGAGCCGCGAGGGCGAGACCCACCGTGAGGCTGCCATCGGCGATGGTCCCCTCGACGCGGTCTGCCGTGCGATGATTCGAGCCACGGGTATCGACATCGAGATCAAGACCTTTGCCTTGCGCAGCGTCAGCGAAGGGGTCGACGCTCAGGGCGAGGCCAACATCCATGCCGACTTCAACGGCGAGGAGCTGGCCGGCCACGGCGTGTCGACGGATATCGTTGCTGCCGGCGCCATGGCGCTGCTACAGATCATCAATCGCATTACCCGAAGAAGCGAGCGCCAGGCGAC